>NZ_JBEOSP010000050.1:0-10585 GCF_040303105.1 Kitasatospora sp. NPDC096128
GCCCCCGGAGCGCCCACCCCCGGAACCGCCCCCGGCGTCACCCACCCTCCCGAAAGCCCACCCCCACACCCAAGCCCCCCGCGCAGCGGAACCCCACCCCCCACCAGCCCCCGCACAGCGCCCCCCCGAGCCGTACCCTTCAGGAGTTGAAGGGGACACCCGGCGGAGGGTTCCCCACCCTGGGAGGGTGGATCATGTCGACGGACACACCGGGCTCACAGTCGTCCCTGCACCGGGCGAACCTGGAACGGGTGCTCCGCGCGGTGCGGATGGCCGGTTCGCTCACCCAGGCCGAGATCGCCCGCGGCACCGGCCTGTCCGCGGCCACCGTCTCCAACATCGTGCGGGAACTGAAGGAGAGCGGCACCGTCGTGGTCGCCGACACCTCCTCCGGCGGCCGCCGCGCCCGCAGCGTCTCGCTGAGCGGTGACGCCGGCATCGTGGTCGGGATCGACTTCGGCCACACCCACCTCCGGGTCGCCGTCGGCAACCTCGCGCACCGGGTGCTGGCCGAGGAGAGCGCCCCGATCGACGTGGACGTCTCGGCCGCGCAGGGCTTCGACCGGGCCGAGGCGATGGTCGACCGGCTCCTGACGCAGGCCGGCTTCCACCCGGAGAAGGTGATCGGCGTGGGCCTCGGCGTGCCCGGCCCGATCGACGTGGAGACCGGCGCCCTCGGCTCGACCGCGATCCTGCCGGGCTGGACGGGCATCGCCCCGGGCCGGGAGCTGGGGGAGCGGCTCGGCATGCCGGTGCACGTGGACAACGATGCCAACCTGGGTGCGCTGGGCGAGCTGGTCTGGGGGGCCGGCCGCGGCCTGAGCGACCTCGCGTACATCAAGATCGCCAGCGGGGTGGGCGCCGGCCTGGTGGTCAACGGACAGATCTACCGCGGTCCGGGCGGCACCGCGGGTGAGATCGGGCACATCACCCTGGACGAGGCGGGCCCGGTCTGCCGCTGCGGCAACCGGGGCTGCCTGGAGACCTTCGTCGGCTCCCGCTACCTGCTGTCGCTGCTCACCTCCACCCTCGGCCCGGACCTCACCCTGCCCCGACTGGTCGAGCTGGCCCACCAGGGCGACCTGGGCTGCCGCCGGGTGATCGCCGACGCCGGCCGCCAGATCGGTACGGGCGTGGCGACCCTGTGCAACCTGCTCAACCCCCGCCGGGTGATCCTGGGCGGCGACCTCGCCGAGGCCGGTGAGCTGGTGCTGGCCCCGATCCGTGACTCGGTGGCCCGCTACGCGATCCCCAGCGCCGCCCGTCAGCTCTCGGTCGTCCCCGGCACCCTGGGCGGCCGCGCCGAGGTGCTGGGCGCACTGGCCCTGGTGATGAGCGAGATGGGCGAGTCCGGCGCCCTCGGCCGCCACTGACCGCAGCCGTCCCCTCCCCGCCGCGTCCGACCGCACCCACCCCCACCGACGAACACCCGTTCGTCAACAAGGATTGACCCGCTCTCCCCGACCGACCTCCTGGAATGGCGGTAACCGGCCGGTGGCACCGGGCGCGCCGCTCGGCGTCCGTGTAGCGGACATTAGACTCGACCGGTCGGTACCGGCCGCGACCACCGGCCTGCCGCCGGACCGGGCAGCGACGCCCGTCGGACCGTCCGTGGTCCGCGAACACTGAACGAGGAGGAACGGGTGGCCCTGCTGACCCGCATTCGGGGACCGCGCGATCTCGACCGGCTCACGCCCGGCCAGCTGGCCGCACTGGCCCAGGAGATCCGGACCTTCCTGGTGACCGAGGTCTCCAAGACGGGCGGCCACCTCGGCCCCAACCTCGGCGTGGTGGAGCTCACCATCGCGCTGCACCGGGTCTTCGACTCGCCGCGCGACCGCATCCTCTTCGACACCGGCCACCAGAGCTACGTCCACAAGCTGCTCACCGGCCGCCAGGACTTCTCCCGGCTGAAGATGAGCGGCGGCCTGTCCGGCTACCCCTCGCGCGCCGAGTCCGAGCACGACGTGATCGAGAACTCGCACGCCTCCACGGTCCTCTCGTACGCGGACGGCCTGGCCAAGGCCAACAGGATCCAGGGCAAGGCGGACCCGGTCGTCGCCGTGATCGGTGACGGCGCGCTCACCGGCGGCATGGCCTGGGAGGCGCTGAACAACATCGCCGACGCCAAGGACCTGCCGGTCGTCATCGTCGTCAACGACAACGAGCGCTCCTACTCGCCGACCATCGGCGGCCTCGCCAACCACCTCGCCACGCTGCGCACCACCCAGGGCTACGAGCGCTTCCTGTCCTGGGGCAAGGACGCCCTGCAGCGCACCCCGGTGGTCGGCCAGCAGCTGTTCGAGACGCTGCACGGCGCCAAGAAGGGCCTCAAGGACTTCATCGCCCCGCAGGGCATGTTCGAGGACCTCGGCCTCAAGTACATCGGCCCGATCGACGGTCACGACCTGACCGCCCTGGAGTCCGCGCTGACCAAGGCGCGCGGCTTCGGCGGCCCGGTGATCGTGCACTGCCTCACCGAGAAGGGCCGCGGCTACCACGCCGCCGAGAACAACGACGAGGACCGCTTCCACGCCGTCGGCGTGATCCACCCGGACACCGGCCTGCCGGTCAAGAACTCGGGCAAGGACTGGACCTCGGTCTTCGGCGAGGAGATGGTCGCGCTCGGCCACGAGCGCGAGGACATCGTGGCGATCACCGCCGCGATGCTCCACCCGGTCGGCCTGGCGCCCTTCGCCAAGGAGTTCCCGGACCGCATCTTCGACGTCGGCATCGCCGAGCAGCACGCCGTGACCAGCGCCGCCGGCCTGGCCACCAACGGGCTGCACCCGGTCTTCGCGGTCTACGCGACCTTCCTGAACCGGGCCTTCGACCAGGTCCTGATGGACGTGGCGCTGCACAAGCTGGGCGTCACCTTCGTGCTGGACCGGGCCGGTGTCACCGGGACGGACGGCGCCTCGCACAACGGCATGTGGGACATGTCGATCCTCCAGGTCATCCCGAGCCTGCGGCTGGCCGCCCCGCGCGACGCCGACCAGGTCCGCGCCCAGCTGCGCGAGGCCGTCCAGGTCGAGGACGCCCCGACGGTGGTCCGCTACTCGAAGGGCTCGGTCGGCCCCGCCGTCCCCGCGGTCGGCCGGGTCGGTGGGATGGACGTGCTGCGCGCCGCCGGGGAGCCCTCGGGCGCCCACCGCGCGGACGTGCTGATCGTCTCGGTCGGCGCGATGGCCCCGACCAGCCTGGAGGTGGCCGACCTGCTGGCCGCCCGGGGCATCACCGCGACCGTGGTGGACCCGCGCTGGGTCAAGCCGGTGGACCCGGCCCTGCCGGGCCTGGCCGCCGAGCACCGGGTGATCGTCACGATCGAGGACAACGGCCGGGTGGGCGGCGTCGGCGCGGCCGTCGCGCAGGCGCTGCGGGACGCGGACGTGGACCTGCCGGTGCGCGACTTCGGCATCCCGCAGGAGTTCCTGGACCACGCCAGCCGGAACGAGATCCTGGCCGAGATCGGCCTGAACGCCCCGGACATCGCCGAGAAGGTGGGCGCCCTGGTCGCCAAGCTGGACGCGGCGCCGGTCCAGGCCTGAGCCGCGATCGGCGTCTGAGCCGCGGTCGGCGGAACGGTCCGGCAGCCCGCAGTCCGTTCCGTCGGTGTCGGCTCCCGTGCCGCCGACGACCGATTGTCGTAACCCTGTAACAGTTCGTCACAGGACAAGCCGACAATCGCACTGAATGGCGGGACCGGCGCTCTCCGCGCCGATCCCGCCCGGTAGGTTGTCAACCGTGCCCACCCCCACCCGCCTCCGCTTCGCCGGACTGGTCGACCGCCTGCCCGCGCGCGCCCGTACCCACATCCACCAGGGGTACTGGACGAGGCTGGTGCCGCTGCTCACCCTGGTCGCGGTGGCCACCCACATCCCGTCCTTCGCCCGGCCCGTCTGGAGCCCCGACGAGGGCTTCCTGGCCACCCAGGCCCGGATGCTCGCGGACGGCGGGGTGCTCTACGACACCGTGGTGGACCGCAAGCCCCCGCTGCTCCCCTGGCTCTACCAGGCCTGCTTCGCCGTCTTCGGCTCCGCCTCGCTGTGGCCGCTGCGCACCCTCGCGGTGGCGGCCCACCTGGTCACCGCGATCCTGCTGGCCTCGATCGCCCGCGGCCGCTGGGGCAACCGGGCCGGGGCCGGCGCCGGACTGCTCTACCTGCTGGTCTCCATCGGGCTCTCCCCGGAGGACACCCAGGCGGCGACCTTCGAGGTCTTCATGCTGCCGGCGATGGTGGCCGCCTTCCGGTACGCCGAGCGCCGCCGCTGGCTGGCTGCGGGCATCGCGGTCGCGCTCTGCTCGCTGACCAAGCAGACCGGCGGCGCGGTGCTGCTGCCGGTGCTCTGGATGCTCCTCCAGGACACCCGCCGACGGGGGGTGCGCTGGCCGCCCGCCCTGTTCAAGATCGGCTTCGGCTTCGCCGTCCCGATAGCGCTGGTGGCGGTCATCCTCACCAAGCCCAAGGGCTTCCTGTTCTGGGTGGTCACCGGCAGCGGCGACTACGCCTCCTTCGGCGGCGCCTGGCTGCAGATGCTCGGCCGGGCCTTCGGCAACCTCGGCATCCTCGCCCTGGCGGGCCTCGGCTTCCTCTTCCCGGTCGGCCGCCGGCTCTGGTTCAAGTACCGCCACCGCCCGCTGCCGGTGGCCGGCGAGGAGCACGGCTCGACCACCGACCTGTGGGTCTGGCTGCTCTCCTCCGCCGTCGCGGTCAGCGTGGGCTTCCACTTCTTCGGCCACTACTACCTGCAGCTGATGCCCCCGCTGGCGCTCCTGGGCACCGGGGCGGTCGCCACCTCGGCGATCCGCTGGAAGCCCGTCCTGGTGTACACCACGGTCGCCGCCACGGTCTTCTGGGGCCTGGCGCTGGCCTGGCCGGGGGAGCAGATGAGCCGCAACACCGAGGTGGCCACCGCGGTCGCCGCCCAGACCACCCCCAAGGACACCGTGCTGGTCTGGGGCATGCACCCCGAGCTGTACTGGCTGGCCGACCGCAAGCCGGCCAGCCGCTACCTGACCGCCGGCTTCCTCACCAACTACAGCGGCGGCAAGGACGGCAGCGCCAACGTCGGCGAACAGTTCAGCGTCAACAACGCCTGGCAGACCTTCGACAAGGAGCTCGCCAACGGCCTGCCCGAGGTCTTCGTGGACGACTCCGGCGTCGCTCCGTACCAGCCGGTGCTGGTTCCGCGGATCGAGAACCTGCTGGACACCCACTACGAGATGATCGGCGTCATCGGCGACACCGTCGTCTACCGCCTCAAGCACTGAGGCCCCCGGCCCGCGCACGGAGCAGGTGCGTGGCGCAGGCACACGGAGCAGCCCCCGGGCCACCCGCACACGAAGGAGCCCCCGGCGACGAGGTCGCCGGGGGCTCCTTCCGTAGCGCTAGGCCTTACGCGGGCACCGAGGCCACGCCGGGGGCGAGGAACTTCTTGCCGTTCACCCGCTCCGAGACGCCCTCACGGTCCAGGTACGGGGTGATCCCGCCCAGGTGGAAGGGCCAGCCGGCGCCGGTGATCATGCAGAGGTCGATGTCCTGGGCCTCGCCGACGACACCCTCCTCCAGCATCAGGCCGATCTCCTGGGCCACGGCCTCCAGGGAGCGGTTCAGGACCTGCTCCTCGGTGAGGACCGAGTCGCCGAAGGTCAGCAGCTCCAGCACCTCGGGGTCGAGGACCTGCTTACCGTCCACCCAGGTGTAGAAGCCGCGCTTGCCGGCCTTGACCACCTTGCCGAGGTTCTCGGAGACGGTGAACCGCTCCGGGAAGGCGCCGGCCAGGGTCTCCGAGACGTGCAGGGCGATGGCCGGGCCGACCAGCTCCAGCAGCACGATCGGGGACATCGGCAGGCCGAGCGGCTCGACGGCCTTCTCGACGCTGGCGATCGGGGTGCCCTCGTCGATGATGTTCTGGATCTCGCCCATGAAGCGGGTCAGGATCCGGTTCACCACGAACGCCGGGGCGTCCTTGCACAGGACCGAGGTCTTCTTCAGCTTCTTCGACACGGCGAAGGCGGTGGCCAGCGACGCGTCGTCGGTCCGCTCGCCGCGGACGATCTCGAGCAGCGGCAGGATCGCGACCGGGTTGAAGAAGTGGAAGCCGACGACCCGCTCGGGGTGCTGCAGCTTCGAGGCCATCTCGGTGACCGACAGCGAGGAGGTGTTGGTCGCCAGCACGCAGGTCGGCGAGACCACCTTCTCCAGGTCCGCGAAGACGGTCTGCTTGACGCCCATCTCCTCGAACACGGCCTCGATGACGAAGTCCGCGTCGCCGAAGGCGACGGCCTTGTCGAGCGAGCCGGTGACCAGGCCCTTGAGGCGGTTGGCCTTGTCCTGGCCGATCCGGCCCTTGCCGAGCAGCTTGTCGATCTCGGCGTGGACGTAGCCGACGCCCTTGTCGATGCGCTCCTGGTCGATGTCGGTGAGGACCACCGGCACCTCCAGACGGCGGGCGAACAGCAGCGCCAGCTGCGAGGCCATCAGACCGGCGCCGACGACGCCGACCTTGGAGACCGGGCGGGCCAGCGACTTGTCCGGCGCACCGAACGGGCGCTTGGCCCGGCGCTGCACCAGGTTGAAGGCGTAGATGCCGCTGCGCAGCTCGCCGCTCATGATGAGGTCGGCCAGGGCCGCGTCCTCGGCGTCGAAGCCGGCCTGGAGGCTGGCCTTGTCGGCGAGGTCGGCGTCCTTGACGGCGGCGATGATGTCCAGCGCCTTGTACGCGGCCGGAGCGGCCCCGTGCACCTTGGCGTCGGCGACCATGCGGCCCCAGAGGACGGCGTCGTCCCAGGCCTTGCCGCGGTCGACCGCCTCGCGCTCGACGACCAGGTCGCCCTTGACGACCTTGGCGGCCCACAGCAGCGACTGCTCCAGGAAGTCGGCCGGCTCGAAGATCGCGTCGGCGATCCCCAGCTCGAACACGTCCTTGCCCTTGAGCTGCTTGTTCTGGTTCATCGAGTTCTCGATGATGACCTTGACGGCCTTACCGGCACCGATCAGGTTCGGCAGGATGGTGCAGCCGCCCCAGCCGGGGACGAGGCCGAGGAAGACCTCGGGCAGCGAGAAGGCCGGGACGCCCGCGGACACCGTGCGGTAGTCGCAGTGCAGGCCGACCTCGACGCCGCCGCCCATGGCCGCGCCGTTGTAGAAGGCGAAGGTCGGGACGGGCAGCGCGGCGATCCGCTTGAAGACCTCGTGGCCGCCCTTGCCGATGGCCAGCGCGTCGGCGTGCTGCTTGAGCAGCTCGACGCCCTTGAGGTCGGCGCCGACGGCGAAGATGAACGGCTTGCCGGTGATCGCGGCGCCGACGATCTTGCCCTCGGCGGCCTCGGCCTCGACCTGGTCCAGCGCCTCGGACAGCTTGAGCAGCGAGCCCGGGCCGAAGGTGGTCGGCTTGGTGTGGTCGAAGCCGTTGTCGAGGGTGATCATGGCCAGCTTGCCGGCCTGCAGCGGCAGGTCCAGGTGGCGCACGTGGGCGGTCGTGACGACCTCGCCCGGGAACAGCTCGGCGCCCTGCTGGAGCAGCTCAGTCGTGTTGCTCATGCTCACTTACCACCCTCGACCTGAGACGACTTTTCCGCTCCGCTCCAATGCGGGTTCTCCCAGATGATGGTGCCGCCCATGCCGAAGCCGATGCACATCGTGGTGAGGCCGTAGCGGACGTCCGGGCGCTGCTCGAAGCGGCGGGCCAGCTGGTTCATCAGGCGCACGCCCGAGGAGGCCAGCGGGTGGCCGAAAGCGATCGCGCCGCCGAACGGGTTGACCCGCTCGTCGTCGTCCGCGATGCCGTAGTGGTCGAGGAAGGACAGCACCTGGACGGCGAAGGCCTCGTTGACCTCGAAGGCCTGGATGTCGTCGATGGTCAGGCCGGCCTTGGCCAGGGCCTTCTCGGTGGCCGGCACCGGGCCGATGCCCATGACCTCGGGCTCGACGCCCGCGAAGGCGTAGGAGACCAGGCGCATCTTGACCGGGAGGCCGAGCTCCTCGGCGACGTCCTCGGCGGCCAGCAGCGAGGCGGTGGCACCGTCGTTCAGACCGGCCGAGTTGCCCGCGGTGATGTTGCCGTGCGGGCGGAACGGGGTCTTGAGGCCGGCCAGCGACTCCATCGTGGTGCCCGGGCGCATCGGCTCGTCCACAGTGGCCAGGCCCCAGCCGGTCTCGCCGACCTCGGGGTTGGTGTTGCGGATCGTGATCGGCACCAGGTCGGGCTGGATGTCGCCGTTGGCGTACGCCTTGGCGGCCTTCTCCTGGGAGCGCACGGCGTAGGCGTCGCAGCGCTCCTTGGTGATGTGCGGGAAGCGGTCGTGCAGGTTCTCCGCGGTCATGCCCATGAACAGGGCGGACTCGTCGACCAGCTTCTCGGAGACGAAGCGCGGGTTCGGGTCCACGCCCTCGCCCATCGGGTGGCGGCCCATGTGCTCGACACCGCCGGCCACGACCACGTCGTACGCGCCGAAGGCGATGCCGCCGGCGGTGGCGGTCACGGCGGTCAGGGCGCCGGCGCACATGCGGTCGATCGAGTAGCCGGGGACGGACTTGGGCAGGCCGGACAGCAGGGCGGCGGTGCGCCCGATGGTCAGACCCTGGTCGCCGATCTGCGTGGTGGCCGCGATGGCGACCTCGTCGATGCGCTCGACGGGCAGGTTCGGGTTCCGGCGCACGAGTTCCCGGATGCACTTGACGACGAGGTCGTCGGCGCGCGTCTCGTGGTAGATGCCCTTCGGGCCGGCCTTGCCGAACGGGGTGCGGACGCCATCGACGAAGACGACGTCCCTCGCGGTACGAGGCACGGGGGCTCTCCTCCCAGGGACCAACATTTGAGGTGGGCAGGCTGCCGCCGGAGGAATCCGAGCGGCGCCGCGTCACAGCCATGCTACCGGTCGGTAACCAACCTGCCCAGGCCCCTCGGAGGGTTCTGACCATGTGTCCCGCGACACGTCCGGCACCGTTCCGACCAGGAATGCTCCCCGGAAACGCCGAAGGGGACGCCGTCCGTGCGGACGGTGTCCCCTTTTCGGAGTGCTGTCGGCGGAGCGGGGTCCGCGTGGGCGGGCCCGTGGGCTCCGGCCGGATCAGGCCTGGGCGGCGGTGTCGGCGGTGGCGGCGGTGACGAAGGCGGTGGCCACCACCGGCGCCACCAGGTCGACCTGCCACTGCCGGGCGCCGAGCCGGCGCAGCGCGGCGGCCACGCCGTCGGCGTTCAGCTCGGCCGGCGGCTCCCAGGAGACCCGGCGCACCAGGTCCGGGGTGATCAGGTTCTCGGCGGGCAGGTTGTGGCGCTCGGCCAGCTCGCTGACCGCGGCCCGGGCGCCGGAGAGCCGGGCGGCCGCGACCGGGTCCTTCTCCGCCCAGGCCCGCGGCGGCGGCGGGCCGTCGTGCGGGGCGGCGGCCGGCGGCAGCTGGTTCTCCGGGACCTCCCGGCCGCGCTGCACGGCCGCCAGCCACTGGTCCAGCTGGCGCCGGTGCAGCCGCGGGCCGAAGCCCTGCACGGCCTGCAGCGCGGCGATGTTCAGCGGCATGGCGAGCGCCGCGTTGACGATCGCGGCGTCGGAGAGCACCCGGCCGGGGGAGACGTCGCGCTCCTGGGCCATCCGGTCGCGGGCCAGCCACAGCTCGCGCACCACGGCCAGCTGGCGGCGCCGGCGAACCTTGTGCAGCTGGGAGGTGCGCCGCCACGGGTCGGTGCGCGGGGCCGGGCGGGGCGCGGCGGCGATCGCGGCGAACTCCTCCAGGGCCCAGTCGAGCTTGCCCTGGGCGTCCAGCTCCTGTTCGAGTGCGTCGCGCAGCTCGACCAGCACCTCGACGTCCAGAGCGGCGTAGCGCAGCCAGGGCTCGGGCAGCGGACGGGTGGACCAGTCGACCGCCGAGTGCTCCTTGGCCAGGCTCAGCCCGAGCACGTTCTCGGTCATCGGCCCCAGGCCGACCCGGGGGAACCCGGCGATCCGCCCGGCCAGCTCGGTGTCGAACAGGCGCTTCGGTCTCATGCCCACCTCGGCGAGGCAGGGCAGGTCCTGGGTCGCGGCGTGCACCACCCACTCGGCGTCCGCGATGGCGTCGCCCAGCCCGCTGAGGTCGGGGCAGGCGATCGGGTCGATCAGGGCGGAGCCGGCGCCGGAGCGGCGCAGTTGGATGAGGTACGCGCGCTGCCCGTAGCGGTAGCCGGAGGCTCGCTCGGCGTCGACGGCCACCGGTCCGGTGCCCGCGGCGAAGGCGGCGACGACGGCTGCCAGCGCCTGCTCGTCCGCCACGACGGGCGGGATCCCCTCCTTCGGTTCGAGGAGCGGGACCGGGGCTGCTTCTTCTGGGATGGCTGCTACGGCGTCGGTCACCTACCAAGGGTACGACGGTCGCCGGAACTGGGAGTGTTGTCGGACTGGTCAGACTGTTGATCGCCCGCTCGATCGGCTGCCCGACCGTCCGGCTGACGGCCCGACCGGCGGGTTGCCGGGCCCGGTGTCCCGGGTGCTGCCGGACGAGCGTGCGGCGGCCCAGGAGGAACGTTCCTCCTGGGTGTCCCGGACCTCTACTGGCCGGAGCAGGGCGTCGCGGTGGAGGTGGACTCGGACCTGCGCTGCGTCAGCGAGG
>NZ_JBEOSP010000050.1:10595-62172 GCF_040303105.1 Kitasatospora sp. NPDC096128
CACCGCCTCCTGCGCCAGATCGCCCGCCGCAGCGCGTGTCTCACTGGTCACGGCACCACTCCCAGGAGGAACGTTCCTCCTGGGCCGCCGCAGGTTCGACCGGTGCTGCGGTGCGGGCCCGCTCAGTGGATGATGCCGGTGCGCAGTGCGACCGCCACCATCCCGGCGCGGTCACCGGTGCCGAGCTTGCGGGCGATCCGGGCCAGGTGGCTCTTCACGGTGAGCGCGGACAGGCCCATCGCCACGCCGATCGCCTTGTTCGACTGGCCCTCGGCGACCAGCCGCAGCACCTCGACCTCGCGGCCGGACAGCTCGCGGTAGGCGGCCTGCTGCGGGCCCGGCGCACCGGGGGCCCCGGGCGCACCCGGAGCGCCGGCGGCACCCGGCATGCCCGGCATGCCGGGGCGGCGCATCCGGCCGGCCAGCCCGGCGGCACCGAGCGGCAGGCCCGGGCGGCCGGGCATCGCGACGTTGGTGCGGGTGCCGGTGACCACGTAACCCTTGACGCCGCCCGCGAGCGCGCTGCGGACCGCGCCGATGTCGTCGGCGGCGGACAGGGCCAGGCCGTTGGGCCAGCCCGCGGCGCGGGTCTCGGCGAGGATGGTCAGCCCGGAGCCGTCCGGGAGGTGGACGTCGGCGACGCAGATGTCGCGCGGGGTGGAGACCCGGGGGCGGGCCTCGGCGATCGAGGACACCTCGATCACGTCGCGGACGCCGAGCGCCCAGAGGTGGCGGGTGACGGTGTTTCGGACACGGGGATCGGCGATGACCACCATGGCGGTGGGCTTGGTCGGGCGGTAGGCGACCACGTTTGCGGGGTGCTCAAGAAGGACCGACACCAGGCCTCCTGCGGGGAGTGGCGGACGGAACCCCGAGGGGGCGGTCGGAGTGTTCCGCGTTCGGAAAGGGTCACAGTCTGCTTCGGCAGCTACCGTGCCCGGCTTTAGCGAAAGATCACGATCTAGTGAGTAACAATACGGACAAATCGCGCATATGACTGATGCGACATGCCTGGTATTCGTACAAAATCGATCAGATTCGTCATAGATCGGTCGACTCTGACCGGTTAATTGACACAGAGCAGGACTGAAGTCACACTCCGTCAGTCCTGGGGGTGGCATCGGGGCGGGCGGTGCCGTCCGGCCCGGACGCCACCCTTCAGTGCGACCGGGGGCGTCGCCGCGCGGGCATCGGGACCACTCCACCGAGTGACGTGACCTCGGTCGGCGACTGCGGGGCCGGGCTGGCCGGGGGCAGCCCGGCGCTGATGCAGAGCAGGTCCCCCCAAGCCGCCAGGTGCCGCTCGAACCGGCCGTCGGCCGGCGTCCAGGAGGCCCGGATCTCGATCTCGGTCGAGGACGGGCGGTCCGCCAGACCGCCGAAGTACTGCGAGGCGCAGCGGGTCACCGTGCCGGACGGCTCCGCGTACCCGGCGCCGTGCGCCTGCAGCGCGTCCAGCAGCCAGGCCCAGCCGACCTCGGAGAGCATCGGGTCCCCGGCCATCTCCGGCTCCAGCTCGGCCCGGGTCATCGTGACCACCCGGAACTCCCCGTTCCAGGCCTCCTGTCCGGCCGGGTCGTACAGCAGCACCAGCCGGCCGTCGGCCAGCTCCTCGTCGTCGACCTCCACGGTGGCGGTCAGCGCGAACGCGTACGGGGCCAGCCGGCGCGGGGCCGGCGCGGGGGAGAGCTGGAGCTCGGGCCGCAGCCGAGCCCCGTCGAGGGCCTCCACGGCCGCCCGGAACTCGCTCGGCGCCCCCTCCCGACCCGTTCCGCCACCTGTTCCGCCACCCTGCGCGGGGTGCCCGCCGACCGCTGCCATGACCCGAAGACTAGGTCGAAAACCCGGGTTATCGCCGCAACTTCCGTCCGAGCGGCGTGCCGGAACGGCAAACCCGGCCAGATCTTGGAGGAACCGACGAGACCGGCTGAGGAGGGCGGCCCCGCGCGCGTGCGAAGATTTGACCCGTGAGCGAGACTACGGCAGACCCGACGGCGGCCACCCTCGACGGCCGGACCACCCCCGCGCGCCGCGGCGCCGCGCACGACTCCGCGTTCCTGCGCGCCTGCCGGCACGAGCCGGTGCCGCACACGCCGGTGTGGTTCATGCGCCAGGCCGGCCGCTCGCTGCCCGAGTACCTGAAGGTCCGCGAGGGCATCCCCATGCTGGAGTCCTGCATGCGGCCCGAGCTGGTCAAGGAGATCACCCTCCAGCCGGTGCGCCGGCACAAGGTGGACGCGGCGATCTTCTTCAGCGACATCGTGGTGCCGCTCAAGGCCGTCGGCATCGACGTGGACATCAAGCCCGGCATCGGCCCGGTCATCGCCGACCCGATCCGCACCTTCGAGGACCTCCAGCGGCTGCGCCCGCTCGAGCCCGACGACGTCCCCTACGTCACCGAGGCCGTCGGCCTGCTCGTCGACGAACTCGGCGAGACCCCGCTGATCGGCTTCGCGGGCGCGCCGTACACGCTCGCCAGCTACCTGATCGAGGGCGGGCCCTCCAAGAACCACGAGAACACCAAGGCCATGATGTACGGGCAGCCCGAGCTGTGGGCCGCCCTGCTGGACCGGCTCGCCGACATCACCTCCGCCTTCCTCAAGGTGCAGATCGAGGCCGGCGCCTCCGCGATCCAGGTGTTCGACTCCTGGGTCGGCGCGCTCGCCCCGGACGACTACCGCCGCTCGGTCATGCCCGCCAGCACCAAGGTCTTCGACGCCGTCGCCTCCTACGGGGTGCCGCGGATCCACTTCGGCGTCGGCACCGGCGAACTGCTCGGGCTGATGGGCCAGGCCGGCGCGGACATCGTCGGCGTCGACTGGCGGGTGCCGCTGAACGTCGCCGCCGAGCGGGTCGGCCACGGCAAGGGCCTCCAGGGCAACCTCGACCCCGCGGTGCTGTACGCGCCCACCAAGGTCGTCGAGACCAAGGCCCGCGAGGTGCTGCACGCCGCCCAGGCGCTCGGCACCAGCGGCCACATCTTCAACCTCGGCCACGGCGTGATGCCGTCCATGGACCCGGACGCGCTCAGCCGCCTGGTCGCCTTCGTGCACGAGGCCAGCGCGCGCTGACGCCCCGCGGCGGCGGGCCCCCGGGAGCCGGGGGCCCGCCGCCGTGCGTCACTCCCCGGGCTCGGTGGGTTCTCCGGGCTCCTCGGGCCGGAAGGGCTGCGGGCGGGTCCGGCGCCAGTACCGGTAGAGCAGCGCCGCCGGGACCCCGAGCACCAGCAGGAACGGCGCCACCGCGGCCAGCGCCACCACCAGCGCGGAGCCGATGGCCACCAGCACGTGCCAGCCGCCGCCGAGCGCGGACCCGACCGAGTCACCGAAGCCCTTCCCCTCGGGCTTCGGCGTGGGGGTCGGCGTCGGCGCCACCGCCTCGCGGCGGACGTCCAGGGTGACGGTCGAGTACGACGTCCGGGCGGACAGCTCCTTCTGCTGCTTCTGCAACGACTCCAGATCCGCCTCCCGGCGGCTCAACTCGCCCTCCAGCGAGGTGATGTCGCTGAGCGACTTGGCCTGCGCCATCAGCGCCCGCACCCGGTCCACGCTCGCCTGCTGGGTCTGCACCCGGCTCGCCACGTCCGCGACCTGCTGGGTCAGGTCGTCCGCCTGACTCTTGCGCGACACCACCTCGCCCAGGGCGGCCAGCTGGTCCAGGGTCTGCTGGTAGGCGGTGGACGGGATCTTCAGTGTCAGCTGCCCGGACTCGTCCGGCCCGCCGCCGCTGACCGACTCGCCACCCACGTAGCCACCCGAGGCAGTGGTCAACTCCCTCGCCCTGCCGAGCACTTGCCCGACGTCCTTGGCGCGCAGCCCCAGCTGCGCCGTGTACGAGATCAGCCGGGTGTCGGCCACCGGGCCGACCCCGGCCGCCGCCGGGGCGCCGGACGGCTGAGCGCCCCCCACGGCCGGCGCCGCCGCGGCGGGCGGATTCGCCGCCTGCGCCGGCCCCGCGGCCGAGTCCCGCCGCCCCCCGTCCCCGCCACCACCGGCGCTGCAGCCCCCCACCAGCAGCACCGCCCCGGCCACCGCCGCCCCCAGTGCCCCGGCTCTCGCCCGTCTCCGCATTCCCGGCCCCTCCCCAAGTCCTTTGGCAGTCCTTGCCATTGGACGTAAGAGCCTGCCCCACGGACCCGCCCGGCAGATCGCGGGTGCATCACAGCTCGGCGCCGGGACGGACACGACCTACCTGGTACCGGCCCCCGGCGTCCAGGTCCGGCAGTCCCTACGGAGCGTGGCAGATCAACTACGGTGGGCTCGTGGACGAACTCCCGGACTGGATGTACGCACCGCGCATCGAGGGCTGGTTCGCCGCCGACCTCGATCACCTACCGCAGGCGCCGCCGCACACCGAACTGCTGCACGGAGCCTTGGTCTTCCGGCTGGCGCCCCAGCGGTCGTGGCACGACCGGGTCGCGCGGCGGCCGGCCACGGCGCTGGAGGCGCAGGCCCCGGACGGACTTCTCGTCGAGAGCCGGATGTCGGTGACGCTGGACGAACGGAACCGCCTGGAACCGGACGTGGTGTTGGCCCAGGCGGCCTTCGAACCGGACCGCGCCGGATACACCCCGGGCGAGGTGCTGCTGGTGGTCGAGGTGGTCTCGCCGGAGTCTGAGTGCCGTGATCACGGGGTCAAGTTCGGCAAGTATGCCGAGGCCGGCATCCCGCACTACTGGATCGTCGAGCAGGAGGACGGTCGGCCGGTCGTGCACATCCACGAGTTGGACCGGGTGGCACATGCGTACGCCCCGGGTCGGATCTTCCGGGGCACGCTGAATCGGCCGGTGCCGTTCCCGATCTTCGTCGACCTGAACGCGTTGGCGGATTGAGGCATCCGTGTAAAGACCTGCGAGACTGCGAGGCATGTCGGATGCACGGGTCGTCGTCGTCGGTGGTGGGATCGCGGGGCTGGCTGCGGCTGCCTTCCTGAGCGGGGCGGCCGGGGGGGCGGCGCGGGCCCGGGTGACGCTGCTGGAGGCGTCGGGGCGGGTCGGCGGGAAGCTGTGGGGCGGCGAGGTCGGCGGGGTCCGGGTGGACCTGGGGGCCGAGTCGGTGCTGGCGCGGCGGCCGGAGGCGGTGGAGTTGGCGCGGGCGGTCGGGCTGGGGGCGGAGCTGGAGCCGCCGACCACCGCGAAGGCGGCGATCTGGACCAGGGGCGCGCTGCGGCCGCTGCCCGGCGGGCAGGTGATGGGCGTCCCGGGTGACCTGGAGGCGCTGGCCGCCTCCGGGGTCCTGACCGCCGAGGGGCTGGAGCGGGCCCGGCACGAGCAGGACACCGAGGTCGGAGCGGACGTCGCGATCGGCCGGTACGTCGCCGACCGGCTGGGCCAGGAGGTGGTGGACCGGCTGGTGGAGCCGCTGCTGGGCGGGGTCTACGCCGGTCGCGCCGAGGAGATCTCGCTGCGCGCCGCCGTGCCGCAGCTGCTGCCGATCGCCCAGGGCGGCGGTTCGCTGGTCGAAGGGGTGCACGCGCTGGCCTCCCGGCCGCAGGTGGTCGGCACCCCGGTGTTCCAGGGGCTGCGCGGCGGCCTCGGCACCCTGCCGGAGGCGGTGGCCGCGGCGTGCGTCAAGGCGGGCGTGGACCTGCGCACCGACACCCCGGTGGAGGAGCTGCGGCGCACCCCCGAGGGCTGGCGGGTGGTGGCCGGCGGCGAGGTGCTGACCGCGGACGCCGTGGTGCTGGCCGTGCCGGCGCCGGCCGCGGCCCGGCTGCTGCGCGCGGACGCCCCGGCGGCGGCCGCCGAGTTGGAGGCGGTCGAGTACGCGGGCATGGCGCTGGTGACCCTGGCGTTCCGCCGTGCCGACCTGCCCGAACCGCCCAGCGGCAGCGGGTTCCTGGTGCCGCCGGTGGACGGCCGCCGGATCAAGGCCTCGACCTTCTCCTCCAACAAGTGGGGCTGGCTGGAGCGTTCCGCCCCGGACGCCTTCCTGCTGCGCACCTCGCTGGGCCGCCACCGCGACGACGCGGTGCTGGGGCTGCCGGACGAGGAGCTGGTGGCCCGCTCGCTGGCGGACCTGGGGGAGGCGATCGGCCTGACCGCCCGGCCGTACGACACCTTCGTGTCGCGTTTCACGGCGGGCCTGCCGCAGTACCCGGTGGGGCATCCGGACCGGGTGGCCCGGGTGCGGGCGGCGGTGGCGGCGGTGGGCGGGCTGGCGCTGTGCGGCGCCGCGTACGACGGGGTGGGGATCCCGGCCTGCATCGGTTCGGCGGCCGCCGCCGCGACGGCCGTCGGCGGGCACATCGACAGACTGTTGACCCCGGCGACCGGGGACGGTTCCACGGAGAGGACAATGGGCGCATGACTGAGAGCGTTGAGCGGGAGCCCGAGCAGCGGCCCGAGAAGAAGAAGGCGCGCGACCTGAACCAGGTCATCCGCTACACCATGTGGTCGGTGTTCAAGCTCAAGGGCGCCCTGCCCGAGGACCGCACCGCCCTCGCCGCCGAGGTGGACGAGCTGTTCGCGCAGCTGGACGCCAAGGACGTGACGATCCGCGGCACGTACGACGTGTCCGGGCTGCGCGCGGACGCCGACCTGATGATCTGGTGGCACGCCGAGGACTCGGACGACCTCCAGGAGGCGTACAACCGCTTCCGCCGCACCGGTCTGGGCCGCCAGCTGGAGCCGGTCTGGTCGAACATGGCCCTGCACCGCCCGGCCGAGTTCAACAAGTCGCACATCCCGGCCTTCCTCGCCGACGAGCGCCCGCGCGACTACGTCTGCGTGTACCCGTTCGTCCGCTCCTACGAGTGGTACCTGCTGCCGGACGCCGAGCGGCGCGCGATGCTCGCCGAGCACGGCCAGATGGCGCGCGGCTACCCGGACGTGCGGGCCAACACGGTGGCCTCGTTCGCGCTCGGCGACTACGAGTGGCTGCTCGCCTTCGAGGCGGACGAGCTGCACCGGATCGTCGACCTGATGCGCGACCTGCGCCCCTCCCGGGCCCGGCTGCACGTCCGCGAGGAGGTGCCGTTCTTCACCGGCCGCCGCAAGCCGGTGAGCGAGCTGCTGAACGGCCTGGTCTAGCCCGCGCCGTACCGGAGGCCGGCTCCCCCTCTCCCTCACCGGAGTGGGGGAGCCGGCCTCCGGCCTTTGCCTCAGGTGCGGTGGGGACGCAGGGCGGCGCGCAGGCGGGCGTCGGGGAGGACGGCGGGACCGTTCATGGCGACGGCGGTGAGCAGTTGGCGCTCCTCGTCGTCGGCGAGGCCGCGCTGGCGGGCCGGGCGGACCTCGCGCAGCACCTCCTGGCCGATCGGGGAGGCCCAGCGGGTGTACGGGTAGACGTCGACCCGGGCCATCAGCAGGGTGCCCGCGGTGAGGATCAGCGGCAGCGAGAACCAGGCGAGCGGGGCGAGGGCGTCACCGCCGGTGAAGCCGCTGAGGGACAGCGCGGCGGCGAGCAGGACGACCGTCAGCAGCATCGCGTGCCGGACCTGGCGGACCACCACCACGGTGTTGCGCTGGACCAGCGCCGGGGTGGCCAGGCCGGCCAGCGAGAGCCGGGCGCCGATCTCCAGCACGGTGGGGTGCTCGCCCATCGCCCGACGCAGTTCGTCCGTACGGCACTGGCCCTCGGGGCCGACGGTGGCGATGATCGCCCGTTCCAGCCGGCTGCGGCCCTTGGGGTCGGCGACGGTGGTCCAGCCGGTATGGGCGAGGTGCAGGCGGCCGCGCCCGGCCATCAGGACGAGGGCCAGCTCCACCACCCGGTCCGGGCCGCCGGCCAGGTAGGCCGTCTCGTAGAGCCCGATGCCGACGGCCTCCGGCGGCCGCAGCCCGTCCAGGTCGGCGAGGGCGTCGGCGGTGGCGGTCATCCGCACCAGCCGGAGGCAGGACAGCACCGCCGCGACACAGGCCGGTATCAGGAACAGCAACCACATGGGCTTGTTCTATGCCTGGGGCCATGGCGTGGGGAACGGCTTCCCGGACCGCGATACCGAACTGTGACGTCAGGAGCCGCAGCTGCTCCCGCAGCTCGAACCGCAGCTGGAGGAGGAACTGCAGCTGGACGAGGAGCCGCAGCTGGAGTGCGAGGAGCCGCACGAGGAGTGGTGCGAGGAGCCGCACGAGGAGTGGTGCGAGGACCCGCAGGAGGAGTGGTGGGTGGAGCCGGAGTCCGAGGAGCCGCAGGAGGTGGTGGCGGCGGCGCCGCAGGAGGAGCTGCTCGACGAGCACGAGGACGAGGAGGACGACGAGGAGCTGCTCGATGAGGAGAAGAAGGACGAGGACGCCTGGGTCTGCCGCACCGCCTCCTCCTCGGCCGCCGCGGCCAGCATCGCGGCCTCCAGCTCCTGGTTGTCCAGCGCGGCCGCGGCCAGTCCGCCGAGGGCGACCGCGCCCAGCATCGCGCCGCCCGTCAGCCGGGGCGAGACGCCGGCGGCGGGTGTCCACGGGGTGGTGCCCTGCATCAGGTTGAGCTGGCGGTGCCCGGCCGGGGTGACCCGGCCGTCGGCGGGGAGGGTGACCAGCAGGGTGACGGCGCCGACGAACAGCAGCACGCCCGGGTACCAGAGGTTGGGCCGGTCGTAGCCGGCCCGGTCGTCGTCGAGCAGCAGGGCGAGCCCGGCGGAGAGCACGACGACGAGCATCGCCGGCCAGAGCATCCGGCGCGCCGTCCGGGCCTGGTGCAGCCGCGCGGGGCGGCGCATCAGCCCGCGGTCGGCGAGCCGGTCGCCGATCTCCTGGACGGCGGCGGAGCGCATCACCATGCGGCGCAGTGTGCCGAGTTCCCGGCTGCCGGTCGAGCCGACGGCGTCGTGGATCGCCTGGTCGACGGCGTCGTAGGGCCTGGCGCCGGTGAGGGTGACCAGTCCGGCGCGGTTGATCACGACCTGCTCGCCGAGGTGCATCCGGATCAGCGCCGTGTCGAAGACCCGGCCCGGGCCGCCGGCCAGGAAGGCGGTGTCCAGCAGTGCCAGGCCGCGGCCGGGCAGGCCCTGCGGGTGCGGGACGTGGCGGACCCGCTGCCGGGTCCGTGCGGCGTACAGCACGGCCGCGGCCAGCAGCACAGCAGGGATCAGGAAGTAGCTGTTGTGCCACATGGGCGGTTCCCCCGAATGAGACGTCGGATCAGTGGCCGCGCAGGGCCCGGCGCAGGCGGGTGAGCGGGCCCGGCGGCCGCTCGGGCGCCGGGTGGAGCCACTGCTCCAGGGCGCGGCGGTGGTCGGCGGCGGGCGGGCCGCCGTCGGTGAGCACCCACGCGGCGAAGGCCCGGGCGTCGGCGCGGTAGCCGTCGGTCTGCGGGTGGGTTCGCGCGTAGGCGAGGAAGAGCGGCCCGTACTGCGCCCCGAGCAGGCGGGGCAGGTCTGGGGCGACCTTCGCGGTGGTGTCGCGCCGTTTGGCGGCGAGGCCGGTGGACTGGGCACGGACCTGGTCCGGGTCGAAGCCGGGCGGGACGGGCCCGCCGGCCACCAGGGCGGCCAGCAGTTCCGCCTGGCGCCGGGCGAGGCGCTCCCTCGCGTCCTCGGCTCCGGCGGGCCTGCTCGGCTCGGCGCGGTCCAGGTCGCTCATCGGCGGGTGCTCCCCTCCAGCACCCGACGGATGGCGTCCAGTTCACCGGCCAGTTCGGAGGGCGGCGGGAAGTCGGCGTCCCGTTCCAGCAGGACGCCGGGCGGGTCGACCCGCGCGCAGAGTTCGGCCAGCACCTCCAGCACCGGTTCGGTGACGGGGTGGGCGTGGGTGTCGTGCCACACGCCGTCGACCAGGGTGCCGCCGGCGACGTGCACGTAGGCGAGCGCCTCCAGCGGCAGGCGGTCGAGTTCGGCCGCCGGGTCGGTGCCGAGGTTGACCCGGTTGGTGTGCAGGTTGGCGACGTCGATCAGCAGCCGGACGCCGGTCCGCGCGGCGAGTTCGGCGAGGAACTCGCCCTCGGTGAACTCGTCGTCGGGCCAGGCGAGTTGGGCGGCGATGTTCTCCAGGGCGAGCGGCACCGGGAGCTGGTCCTGGGCGATCCGGACGTTCTCGGCGATCACCCTCAGCGAGTCCCGGGTGCGCGGGACCGGCAGCAGGTGGCCGGCCTCCAGGCCGCCGGCCCGGACGAAGGCCAGGTGCTCGGTGACCAGCGGGGAGCCGAGTGCGAGGGCCGCTCCGGCGAGCCGGCCGAGCCGGTCGGGGTCGGGGCGGTCGGCGCCGCCCAGGCCGAGGCCGACGCCGTGCGGGACGACGGTGACGCCGCGTTCGCGCAGGACGGTGAGCGAGGTGGGCAGGTGGTCGGCGCAGATGTTCTCGGCGACCACCTCGACCCAGTCCAGGCCGGGCTGGCGCTCGACCACGGTGTCGATCTCGCTGCGCCAGCCGAGGCCGACACCGAGCCGGGGCGCGGCGGTGTGCACCGGCTTGGTGGCGGCCACCGGTTTGGTGGCGGCCACCGGCGTCGCGGTGTCCACCGGTGTCGAGGTGTCCGTCGTGGAGGTGGCGGAGCCGGGCAGGGCCAGGGCAGGGGAAGTCATCGGTTCGCCCCCTTCGGAGGGCTGGACGGGGAGGCCGTCGGGCGGTGCGGGCGTCGTCGCCAGGACCGCGCGGCCGTGCTGCTGAGGATGTCCCCGGGCGGGGTGGCTGCCAAGCCTCACCCGGTCTTCTCAGAGCATTATTTGAGCTTGCCGTCCTGCTGATCAAGGACACCAGCCCCTCGCACGGGTCAACTCCGCAGGTGGGGTGGCCTGTCGGCGGGAAAATCGGAGGCGGCGACGGGCCGGCGCGGATAGCGTGCGAACCCATGAACGAGACTGAACTGACGATCCGAGACTTCTGCCCCGCCGACGCCGAGGCGGTGGCCGCCGCCCACCGGGCCGGGCGTGAGCACCTGGTGTGGACGGCCGAGGCCCTGCTCTGGGCGAACGCCCGACAGAATCCCGACGAGCACTTCCGCACCTTCGTCGCCGAGTCGGACGGCCGGGTGGTCGGCGCGGTGCGCTGCGGGGTGGTGCTCGGGACGACGACCACCGGCGTCGGCTACGCCAACGGCAGCGTGCTGCCCGCCTTCCGGCGCCGCGGCGCCGCCACCGCGCTGCTGGCCGCGGCCGAACGGCACCTGGCCGGCCACGGGGTGACGGAACTGCACAGCTGGCTGGACGACGAGCCCGCCGCCCTGGCCTTCGGTGCCGCCCGGGGCTACCAGGTGGGGCGCGAAGCGCACTTCGGCGGACGGGACCTGACGCTGCCGCTGCCGTCGGCGCCCGAACTGCCGGCCGGTGTCGAGCTGCGCCCGGCCACCGACTGGGTGGACGATCCGCGCCCGCTCTTCCTGGTGGAGGCGGACGCGATCCGGGACGAGCCCGGCGAGGTGACGATGGACGCCCTGGACTACGAGGAGTGGCTGCGGGGCGACTGGGCCCGGCCGGACCTGGACCTGGCGTTGACGGTGGTCGCCGTGGTGGACGGCGAGCCGGTCGCCCTCACCCTGGCACAGACCGACGGGGTTGACCGCTACTGGTCCGCGTTCACCGCCTGTCGCCGGGAGTTCCGCGGCCGCGGGCTGAGCAAGCTGGCCAAGCTGGAGTCGCTGCGGCTCGCGGCCGCGGCGGGCTACCGGCGCGCGTACACCAGCAACGACGCCACCAATGCGCCGATGCTGGCGATCAACGCCTGGCTGGGGTACGAGCGCTGTGCGGGGGAGCGCAGGGGGATCAAGCGACTGGGGTGACTTCCGGTGCGGCGATCCGGGCAGGCCGATTTGCCGCGAAGGGGGGTATTTTCGGCCATGGGCGGGGACATGACCAGGGCGCACTGTTCGTGGTCGAGTCTTTCCCCCGGGGGGATCATATGGAGATCCTGCTCCAGGTGCTGATCGCATCGGTGCCGGCCGTGATCGGTTTCCTCACGGCCCGTTCCCTCGCCCGCACCAGACTGTTCCTCCGCTACGGCTTCCTGCGGGCGCTGCTGGCGCCGTACAGCCGGGTGCAGATCGTCATCCCGAGCCTGGAGGTGGCGGAGTTCGCCTTCACCTCGGACGGCTGCCAGCTGAGCAGCCGCGGGCCGAAGAACGTGCTGTTCGTGCCGATGGCCGAGGCCAGGGCGATAGCGGAGCTGACCGACCTGCTGCGGAAGGTCAACCGGAAGGCGACGATCGAGCTGGTGGTGGCGGGGGCGCAGGACCCGCGGATGCCGACCTTCTCGATCGGCGGCCCGAGCGTCAACTCCTACTCCGGCGGGGTGTTGGACGCGGTGTTCCCGGACTTCGCCGTCGAGTACCCGGACGAGGCCCGCGCCCGCTGGGGCGGGATGACCTTCGAGGCGCTGTACAACCCGGCGGGGGAGCTGGTCCGCGACCACGGCTTCATCTTCGTCACCCGCACGCCCCGGCAGGCGCCCTGCGTGGTGCTCTGCGGGGTGTTCGCCTTCGGCTCGGCGATGGCGGTGGAGGCGTTGACCTCGGCGAACCGGAGCTCCGCGCTGGCGGCGCTGTTCCGCTCGGGGGAGAAAGGATTCGTCGCGGTGGAGGGGCGGGTGATCGGGCTGGACACGGTGGACGTCACGGTCGAGGTCTGCCGGGTCCTGCCCACCCAGCGGTCCGACGTACCGTCGGGTTTCCGGGGTGAGGTGTCCACCAGTCGTCCCGAGCAGTGAGACGACTGGTCTCGACCATGCAGTGCGAATCCGGACAGTGCGGGAGGGATCGGGGCACTAACTCCAGCTGGCCGTACAGGTTTTGCCCCATCCTTGACGCAACATGGGCATAATCGCGCGCATGACGATCAACCGTGCGAACGTGAGCGCGATTGCCGAGGACCTGTATGTGTGGCTCCCCCCGAAGCGGGGCTGGGGCCTGGCCAACTGCGGCCTGCTGGCCTCCGAGACCACCGCGCTCTGGATCGACACCCCGTACGACCCCTCGCTGGCCGGGGAGTTCCTGGCCGCCAGCCGGCGGCTGCTGCCGACCGGGGTCGACATCGACCGGGTGGTCGTCACCCACGCCAACGGCGACCACCTGTGGGGCGCCGGAGTGCTCCCCGACGCCGAGGTGATCGCCACCCGAGAGGCGCTGGAGCACATCCACTGGGAGCCCACCCCCCAGCAGCAGCACGCCCTGCTCGCCAACAGCGACCCGGACTCCCCGCTCGGCGGCTACCTGCGCGAGCACTTCGGCCGCTTCGACTGGTCCGCCACCGAGCCGGTGCACCCGGACACCGTCTTCACCGGCGAACTGGAGCTCAAGGTCGGCCGCTACCCGGTGCAGATCACCAGCCTGCCCGCCGCCCACACCGGCGGCGACCTGATGGTCCACCTCCCGCACCAGCGCACGGTGTTCACCGGTGACGTGATCTTCTCCTCGACCTCCGAGCAGCCCGGCGACCACCCCTCGCACTGGGCCGGCCCGCTGGAGAACATCATCGGCGCCTGCGAACGGGCCCTGGCCACCGGCGCGGAGATCTTCGTCCCCGGCCACGGCCCGGTGCTCGACCGCGACGGCGTCCAGGAGCACATCGGCTACCTGGCGTACGTCCGCGAGCGCGCCCACACCCTGCACGCCGCCGGGATACCCGCGCTGGACGCCGCCCGGCGGGTGATCGCCGAGCAGCGCCACCCCGAACTCGGCCTGCCCGAGAGGCTGGTGCTCACCGTCGCGGCCGAGTACCGGCACCTGGACGGCTCCGCGCTGCCCGGCATCCTGGACGCCATGGGCCAGGTCGCCCTGGTCGCCCGGGAGCTGGCCGAGGAAGCGGCCCGCGTCCCGCGCCCGCGCTCCGCCCGGAACTGAGCACCGCGCCCGTCCGAACCGACGCCCCGCCCGAACCGACGCCCCGCGCCGGCGGGCACCCGCGCCGAGACCCCGTCCGGCACCCGCGCCGGAACCCCGTAAGGCCCCCGACCCCGGGCGACGGCCCGGGCCAAGCAGCGAGGACACCCGAGTACTCGATGACGCAGATCGCGCTGATCGCCCTGGCGCTGGTCGCCGCCGCGGCCACGGTCGTGCTCGCCCGCAGCCGGGCCGGGGCCGTCACCCGGGCCGCGGCCGCCGAGGCCGCACTCGGCCACGACGCCCAGCAGGCCCGCGCCGCGGAGGCCAAACTCGCCCGCGCCGAACGCCAGTTGAACGAGGCCCAGGAGGCCGTACGGAACTCCGCCGAACAGGCCCGGCGGGCCGAGGAACAGGCCCGGGCCGCCGATCAGCGGGGTGCCGCGGCCAACGCCCGCGCCAAGCAGGCGGCCATCCGCGCCGAGGAGGCGACCGCCCGCGCCGAGGAGGCCGCTGCCCGGCTCGCCGCCGCCGAGCGGCGGGCCGCCGCGCTGCTCGCCGAGATCGGCCACCTCGCCCAGGAGCGGGTCTCCGCCACCGCCGTCCGGCTGACCCACGCCAACGCCCAGCAGGTGGGCCCGCTGGACGCGCAGGCCGTCGGCCCCGAGGCCGTCCGGGCGCTGCAGTCCGTCCTGGACGCCGCCACCGCGGCCCTCGCCGACGAGCGCGAACGGGTCGACGCCGCCGCCCGGGCCGCCATGCGCGGCGCCACCTCCCGGATCCAGACCCTGCTGTACCAGATCCAGAGCCTGGTCCAGCAGCTCCAGCACGACAACGACGACCCCCGGCTGCTGGAGGTCGACTTCCGCAACGAGGTCGCGCTGCGCCGGATCCAGACCGTCGCCGTGCTCTGCGAGGCCTGGCCGGGCCTGGCCCGCACCGACTCCCCGCTCGCCGAAGTGGTCGTCGGAGCGCTCTCCCGGGTGCCCGGCTACGCGCGGATCAAGGTCGCCAACCACCTGCGCGAGCAGCGGCTGGCCGTGGCCGCCCGGGCCGCCGAGCCGATCGCCATCGCCGTCGCCGAGCTGCTCGCCAACGCCACCGCCTACTCCCACCCGGAGACCGACGTCCCGGTCACCGTCCAGCAGGGCGGCCGCGGCGCGCTGGTGATCATCGACGACAGCGGCATCGGGATGGACGAGGACCAGCTGCGTCGGGCCCGCCGACTGCTGGCCGGCCCTTCGGACGTGCTGCTCACCGAGCTGGGCAACCCGCCCAAGACCGGCTTCGCGGTGGTCGGCAAGCTGGCCCGGCAGTACGGCTTCACCAGCCACATCGAGCCCTCGCCGTACGGCGGCATGCGGACCATCCTGCGCATCCCCGCCGCCCTGGTGACGGTGGTGGACGACGAGCAGCCGCTCTCGGTGCTCACCCCGCTGCCGCTGCGGGCCGGCAACGGCCCGGCGCCGGCGCCCTCCGTCGCGGCCGTCCCGCCGATGCGGGACGCCGACGAGCAGGACGGCCCGGTGCTCGCCGACCGCCACCACCAGCCCGGTCCGCACCCGGCGCCCGCCATCCGCGTGGTCCCCGACCCCGCCCCGGGCGCCGCCCCGGGCGGGGACTCGGCCGCTGACCCGGCCGGGGACGGCAGCGGCCTGCCCAGCCGGCGGCGCCGCCGCCCGCTCACCGCCGAGGAGCCGGTGACGGGCGGGGCGGCACCGCGCCCGGGAGCGGTAGCGGGGGCGGGAACGGGAACCGCCCAGGGGGAGCGGCCCGCGCCGTACGTCCGCAGCCCCGAGCAGGCCGCCGCCCACTGGCAGGCGCTCCAGCAGGGCACCGACTCCGGCCGGGCCGCCGCCGCGCAGGCCGACTCCGGCAGCGCCGGGGGCGCCACGGCCGGCGCGACCACCGCGACGGGCGCGACCACCAGTACCGGCGCGACCACCGGCACCGGCGACACCACCGCCGGCCGCGACACCGGTGACCACACCACCGGACCGACCTTAGAAGGAGCCGAGCAGTGAGCAGCTCGCCCAGCCCGACCGCCACCGAGATCTCCTGGGTGCTGAACCCGCTGCTGGAGCTCCCGGGGGTGCTGCACGCGGTGGTCGCCACCGGTGACGGCCTCGTCGAGGCCGCCTCCGACAGCCTCGGCCGGGCCTCCGCCGAGCGGGTCGCGGCGATGACCGCCACCGTGCACGCCGCCTCCCGCGCCTTCACCAGCGCCTTCACCGACACCGAGCGGCCGCGGTTGGCCCAGACCGTGGTGGAGTCCGACCTCGGCTACGCCATCGTCGTCCCCGCCGGGGAGAACACCTCGCTCGCCGTGTTCACCGCCCCGGACGCCCAACTCGGCAACGTGGCCTACCAGATGCAGCTCCAGGTCGCCGCCCTGGGCCGGGCCCTCGCCAGTCCGTCCCGGCAGCAGGGGGCCGGTGCGCAGGACGCGGGCGTGCAGGGCACCGGCTCGCAGGACGCTCCGACCGGGTCATGACCGCCGTCCCCCGCAGGCGGATGGTGCCCGCCTACCTGGCCACCGGCGGCCGCAGCCGCCCCGGCACCGACGGCTTCGAGCGGCTGACCGTCCTGTTCGCGGACCGGGCCGAACCGCCGGCCGAACTCGAACCCGAGCACCGCCGGCTCTGGGAACTGCTGCGCCCCGGCGCGCTGACCGTGGTGGAGGCCGCCGCCCATCTGCGCCTGCCGGTCAGCGCCACCGTCTTCCTCGCGGCCGACCTGGTCGAGGCGGGCTGTCTGCGCGCCCGCGCGCCGATCCCGCGCGCCCAGCAGACCGACCGCTCCATCGTCGAGAGGCTCCTCGTTGGACTCCGTGCACTCCGGTGACACCGGCACCGCCACCGGCGCCGGCACTGCCACCGGTGCCGGCCTCGGCTCCGGCTCCAGCCTCCCGGCCGGGCGGTCGAGCCGGGTGGGTTACCTGCCCGACCGGGACCAGCTGCTGATGAAACTGGTGGTCGCCGGCCCGTTCGGGGTCGGCAAGACCACGCTCATCCGCACCCTCTCCGAGATCGCCACCCTGCACACCGAGGAGGCGATGACCGAGACCGGGCGCCCGGTGGACGACCTGGCAGGCCTGCCGGAGAAGACCACCACCACGGTCGCGGTGGACTTCGGCCGGCTCACCCTGCCCGGCAACACGGTGCTCTACATGTTCGGCACCCCCGGCCAGCGCCGCTTCTTCCCGCTCTGGCAGGACATCGCCCGCGGCGCCCTGGGCGCCCTGGTGCTCGCCGACACCCGCCGGCTGGCCGACTCCTTCGAGATCATGGACATGGTCGAGGAGCAGGGCCTGCCGTACGCGGTCGCCGTCAACCGCTTCCCGGACTCCCCGGACCACCCGCCCGAGGTGCTGCGCACCCACCTCGACCTGCACGCGGCCACCCCGCTGCTGCTGTGCGACGCCCGCGAGCGCGGCAGCAGCCTCGACGCGCTGATCGCCCTGGCCGAGCACGTCCTCGACACCCTGCCCGCCACCGCCACCGATCCCCAGGAACGCCCGTGACCGTCGAGACCCGACCGACCCCGATCTACGGCCCGGTCTTCGCCGCCGACCCCCAGCTGGTGTACGAGCGGCTCCGCCGCCACGGAGCGGTCGCCCCGGTCGAGATCGCCCCCGGCGTCGAGGCCCTGCTGGTCACCGACTACCAGGCCGCGCTGGACCTGCTGCGCGACACCGACACCTTCTCCAAGGACTCCCGCGCCTGGCAGGCGACCGTCCCGCCGGACTCCCCGCTGCTCCCGGTGCTCGGCTACCGCCCCACCGCGCTGTTCAGCGACGGCGCGACCCACGCCCGCTACCGCGCGGTGATCACCGACGGCCTGGCCCTGTTCGAGCCGCACCGGCTGCAGCGCCAGGTCGCCGAGGTCGCCCACCGGCTGATCGACCGCTTCGCGGCGGTCGGCCACGCCGACCTGATCGCCGAGTACGCCCGCCAGCTGCCCGCCTTCGTGCTGACCACCGGCTTCGGCGTGCCGGAGGAGGAGCACGCCGAGGTGGTGGCCGCCATCACCGGGCTGATCGAGTCCACCGCCCGGGCCGGTGCCGCGTACGGCAAGCTCGTCGCGGTGGTCACCGCGATGGTCGCCGAGCGCCGCGAGCGCCCCCGGCACGACCTGGCCTCCTGGTTCGTCACCCACCCGGTCGGACTGGACGACGACGAGGTGATCCGGCAGATCACCCTGACCATGATCGCCGGGCACGAGCCGACCACCAACCTGATCGGCAACGCCCTGCTGCGCCTGCTCACCGACGCCCGCTACGCCGGCTCGCTGTTCGGCGGCGCGGTGACCGCCCACCAGGCGATCGACGAAGTCCTGTGGCACGAGCCGCCGATGGCCAACCTCTCCGCCCACTACCCGCGGTACGACATCACCTTCCACGGCCGCGAGATCAAGGCGGGCTCGCTGGTCCTGGTCTCGTACGCGGCCGCCAACTCCCAGGCCGCGCCGCCCACCGACGGCGACGGGCTGCGCAGCGGCGAGAGCGCCCACCTGGCCTGGGCGGCCGGCCCGCACGCCTGCCCGGCCCGGGATCCGGCCCTGCTGATCGCGATCACCGCCATCGAGCAGCTGACCAGCCGGCTCAGCGACCTCGAACTGTCCACCCCGGCCGACGAGTTGCTCTGGCGCCCGGGCCCCTTCCACCGCGCCCTGGTCCACCTTCCGGTCCGCTTCGCGCCGGTGGCCGGCTGAGGCCGAGAACGCCGGAGGGCCCGGACGGCAGCAGCCGTCCGGGCCCCTCTCCGTGGTACCCCGCTCAGTCCGAGCCGGCGGGCCGCAGCGTCAGCGAGATGCTGTTGATGCAGTACCGCTGGTCCGTCGGCGTGCCGTAGCCCTCGCCCTCGAAGACGTGGCCCAGGTGCCCGCCGCACTTGGCGCAGCGCACCTCGACCCGGCGCATGCCGAGCGAGGTGTCCTCGATGTACTCGACCCGGTCGCCGGCCAGCGGCGCGTAGTACGAGGGCCAGCCGCAGTGGCTGTCGAACTTGGTCTCGGAGCTGAACAGCTCCGTCCCGCAGGCCCGGCAGGCGTAGACCCCGACCGTCTTGGTGTCGGTGTACTCGCCGACGAACGGGCGCTCGGTGCCCGCCTCGCGGAGCACGTGGTACTCCTCGGGGCTGAGCTGCTCGCGCCACTCGGCCTCGGACTTCTGGATCTCGTAGCTCATCACGACTCCCGCTCGGCGTACGTCAGACGTTGGAAGCAACGTTCGCGAGGTGCTTGAGAATTTCTGGCCCCAGGTTGGTGACGTCCCCGGCGCCCATGGTGAGCAGCAGGTCGCCCGGGCGGGCCAGGCCGGCCAGCAGGGCGGGGGCGGCGGCGAAGTCGTGCTCGGGGGTGACGTCGGCGCCGGCCCGGCGGGCGGCGTCGATGATCAGCTCGCTGGTGACGCCCGGGATCGGGTCCTCGCGGGCCGGGTAGATGTCCAGCACCACCGAGGCGTCGGCCAGCGCCAGCGCCTGGCCCATCTCCTCGGCGAGCTGCTGGGTGCGGCTGAACAGGTGCGGCTGGAAGACCACCAGGACGCGGCCCTCGCCCTCCAGGCCCTCGCGGATCGCCTCCAGGTCGGCGGTCATCTCGGTCGGGTGGTGGGCGTAGGAGTCGATCACCTGGACGCCGGCCGCCTCGCCCTTGAGCTGGAGGCGGCGGCGCACGCCGGTGTAGGCGCCGAGCGCCTTGGCCAGGTCGGTGGCCGGGACGCCGAGGGCGACGCCGGCGGCCAGCGCGGCCACCGCGTTGTGGGCGTAGTGCCGGCCGGGCACCGAGACGGTGAAGGCCAGCTCGGCGCCGTCCAGGAGCACGGTGACCTCGCTGGTCATGCCGCGGGCGACCACCGACAGGACGCGCAGGTCGGCGTCCTCGGCGGCGCCGACGGTGACCACGTTGAGGCCCTCGCGGGCGGCCACCCGGGAGGTCAGCTCGCGGGCGCCGTCGTGGTCGGCGGAGACGACCAGGGTGCCGCCGGGGGTGATCCGGCCGACGAAGGTCTCGAAGGACTCGTAGATCTCGTCGATCGAGGCGTAGTTGGCGTGGTGGTCCAGCTCCACGTTGAGCACGATCGCCACCTCGGGCGCGTACTTGTGGAAGCTGCGGTCGCTCTCGTCGGCCTCGGCGACGAAGATCTCGCCGGTGCCGTGGTGGGCGTTGGAGCCGGGCGCGTCGAGGTCGCCGCCGATCGCGTAGGACGGGTCCAGGCCCAGTTCGCCGAGGGCGACGGCGAGCATGCTGGTGGTGGTGGTCTTGCCGTGGGTGCCGGCCACCGCCAGCGCCCGGCGGCCGCCCATCAGCGCGGCCAGCGCGTCGGAGCGGTGCACCACCGGGATGCTGCGCTCGTGGGCGGTGACCAGCTCGGGGTTGTCGGCGCGGATCGCGCTGGAGACCACGATGCTGCTGGCGCCGTCCGGCACGTGCTCGGCGGCGTGGCCGACGTGCACGGTGGCGCCGAGGGCGCGCAGGGCCAGGACGGTCTCGGACTCCTTGGAGTCGCTGCCGGAGACGCTGGCACCGCGCACCGCGAGGATCTTCGCCAGGCCGGACATCCCGGCGCCGCCGATGCCGATGAAGTGCGGGGCGTGCAGGTCGTGCGCGGCGTCGTTCAAGGCGTGGCTCCGTACGGGCGGGATCTGGTGGGCAGGCGGACGGATGCGAATCGTCCTCGCGGGCGGACCGCAAGGACGATTCTGCACCACTGGCGCGCGGAGCTGGAGCGGAGCCAGGGCCTGTCCGGCGGATCCTGCCGGGCGCGCCAGGATCCGCCGGACGGGCCCTACGAGTCGCTGGCGAACAGCCTGAGCACCGGCACCCCCACCTTGTGCCGGGCCTGGGAGGCCCAGTCGCGGTGGAAGAACTCCTCCACGAAGTGCGGTGAGGTGAGCACCACCACCTCGTCCGCCCGGTGCTGCTCGACCGCCGCGCGCAGTCGGTCCAGCGGCTTCTCCTCGACCAGTTCGCCGATCGCCTCGGCCCCGGCCGCGCGCAGGTGGCGCAGGCTGTGCTCCAGCGATTCGCCGGCCACGGTCGGGCCGCTCTCGGACTCGTCGTGCTCGTGCACCACCTTGTCGAGGTGGCCGAGGGCGACGTCGTCGAGCGCCCGCAGCAGTTCGTCCTGCTTGCCGCGCGGCTGCATCAGGACGACGAAGGACACCTTCTCGTCGCTGTGGAGCGTGGTGACGAGCTCCACGTCCGCGTCCGAGAGCGCCTTTTCGATCATCAGTACCGTCTTGAACACGTGAGTCCCTTCCAGTGGCCGGCCCCCGGGCCCCGGCATCGCATAACGGGATCACGATCAGGGGGTCACGGGGTCATCCGAACCCGGGTGACGCAGGTAGCGGGTGAAGAGGAATCCTTTCTGCTCGATCAATGAGACCAGCCGCATCCGCTGCACGTCAGGCATTTCCGCATCGCGGACGATGCGCGGCGCGTCGCCGCCGGTGACCAGCGGGGCCAGCGACAGGCACAGCTCGTCCAGCAGGCCCGCCGCCGCCAGCTGCCCCAGCAGCCGCGGCCCGCCCTCGGTCAGCAGCCGCGTCCAGCCCCGCTCCACCAGGGCCGCCACGCCCACCCGCAGGTCCACCGAGCCGCGCCCGGCGAGCACCAGGTCGGCCCTCTCGGCGACCTCCCGGCGGCGCTCCTCCGGGGCGTCCTCGACGGTGATCACCACCGTCCTGACCAGCGGTTCCGTGAACAGCGGCGCGCCCAGGTCGAGGTCCAGCGAGCGGCTCACGATCGCGATCGCCGGGGCCGCGGCCTGCCCCGCCGCCGCCCGCGCGGCCGCGAACTCCGCACGGGCCCGGGCCGGCCGGTAGCCCTCCGCCCGGACCGTCTCGGCGCCCACCAGCACCACGTCCGACAGGGCTCGCAGCACACCGAAGATCCGCTTGTCGGCGTCCCCGGAGAGGCCCTCGGAGAGGCCGTCCAGCCGTGCACCGCCGTCCAGCCCCGCCACCATGTTGGCGCGCAGCCACGGACGCCCCCGATTCACCTGGTCGGGGTACGCGTAGACGGCCGCGAGCGATTCCAGGTCGGACGGATCGGCGACCGGAGCGCCCAGCGGGCTGATCAACTGTTGCATGCCCCCAGTCTTCCACCGCGGCCCCCGCAGGGGCCCTGCGCGGGCCTCGCCCGGGCTCCGCGCGGCCTGACCGGAGCGGGTTCGGGGGGCGCGGGGGCGAGGCGTACCCTCTACTAACGTGCCCGCAGCCTCCCGCCCCGCCACCGCGACCGAGTCGATAGCCGCCGCGAGCCCGGCCGGCGCCCCGATCGCGCTCTCCGACCGCCGCCCCGTCGTACCCGCCGAGCGGCTGGTCGCCGAGATGGTCCCGCCGCCCCGGTTCGCCGAGGTGAGCTTCGGGACGTACATCCCGGACCAGACCCAGCCCAGCCAGTACGAAGCCGTCCAGGTCCTGGAGCAGTTCGCGGGCACCCTCGGAGGAGGAAACGGTTCCGCGCCCAGGCGCAGCTGGTTCCGCCGCTCCGCCCCCGCCCCCACCGGCCCGGCCGGCGTCTACCTCGACGGCGGCTACGGCGTCGGCAAGACCCACCTGCTCGCCTCGCTCTGGCACGCCGCCCCCGGCCCCAAGGCCTTCGGCACCTTCGTGGAGCTGACCAACCTGGTCGGCGCGCTCGGCTTCCAGCAGGCCGTCCGGACCCTCTCCGGGCACACCCTGCTCTGCATCGACGAGTTCGAACTGGACGACCCGGGCGACACCGTGCTGGTCTCCACCCTGCTCGGCCGGCTGGTCGAGAACGGCGTCAAGCTGTGCGCCACCTCGAACACCCTGCCGGAGAAGCTCGGCGAGGGCCGCTTCGCCGCCGCCGACTTCCTGCGCGAGATCCAGGGCCTGTCCGCGCACTTCCGCCCGATGCGGATCGACGGCCAGGACTACCGCCACCGCGGCCTGCCCGACGCCCCGCCGCCGTACCCCGACGCCACCGTCGAGGCCGTCGCCGCCCGCACCCCCGGCGCCTCGCTGGACGACTTCGACGCCCTGCTCACCCACCTCTCCGCCGTCCACCCCAGCCGCTACGGCGCACTGCTGGACGACGTCGGCGCGGTCTGCCTGCGCGGCGTGCGCCAGGTCGACGACCAGTCCACCGCGCTGCGCCTGGTCGTCCTCGCCGACCGGATGTACGACCGCGAGCTCCCCATCACCGCCTCCGGCCTCCCCTTCGACCAGGTCTTCCCGGAGGACATGCTGCGCGGCGGCTACCGCAAGAAGTACCTCCGGGCGATCTCCCGCCTGGTCGCCCTCGCCCGCGACAGCGAGAAGCTGCGCTGAACCCCGTCCGGCACCCCGCCCGCATCCGCTGCCCCGCGGCCTGACCGGAAGGGCTTCGGTTGTCGGCGGGGGGTCGTACGGTGGAGGCGTGCGTCCCATCACGAGTATTGAGCGGTCCGTGGCGCCCTTCGAGGTCGTCAGTCCCTTCCAGCCGAACGGTGACCAGCCGGCGGCGATCGCCGATTTGGAACGGCGGATCAGGGCGGGGGAGAAGGACGTCGTGCTGCTCGGTGCCACCGGCACCGGCAAGTCCGCCACCACGGCCTGGATGATCGAGAAGCTGCAGCGCCCCACCCTGGTGATGGCGCCGAACAAGACGCTGGCCGCGCAGCTGGCGAACGAGTTCCGCGAGCTGCTGCCGAACAACGCGGTCGAGTACTTCGTCTCGTACTACGACTACTACCAGCCGGAGGCGTACGTCCCGCAGACGGACACCTACATCGAGAAGGACTCCTCGATCAACGAGGAGGTCGAGCGGCTGCGGCACTCGGCGACCAACTCGCTGCTCACCCGCCGCGATGTGATCGTGGTCGCCTCGGTCTCCTGCATCTACGGCCTCGGCACCCCGCAGGAGTACGTGGACCGGATGGTCCCGCTCAAGGTCGGCCAGGAGATCGACCGCGACGTGCTGCTGCGCCGCTTCGTCGACATCCAGTACGCGCGCAACGACGTGGCCTTCACCCGCGGCACCTTCCGGGTCCGCGGCGACACCATCGAGATCTTCCCGGTCTACGAGGAGCTCGCCGTCCGGATCGAGATGTTCGGCGACGAGATCGAGTCGCTCTACACCCTGCACCCGCTCACCGGCGAGATCATCAGCCAGGACGAGCAGATCTACGTCTTCCCCGCCTCGCACTACGTGGCCGGCCCCGAGCGCATGGAGCGGGCGATCACCGGCATCGAGCAGGAGCTGGAGCAGACGCTCGCCAAGCAGGAGAAGCAGGGCAAGCTGCTGGAGGCCCAGCGGCTGCGGATGCGCACCACCTACGACATCGAGATGCTTCGCCAGATCGGCACCTGCTCGGGCGTCGAGAACTACTCGATGCACTTCGACGGCCGCGAGCCCGGCTCCCCGCCGAACACCCTGCTGGACTACTTCCCGGAGGACTTCCTCCTGGTCATCGACGAGTCGCACGTGACCGTCCCGCAGATCGGCGCGATGTACGAGGGCGACGCCTCGCGCAAGCGCACCCTGGTCGAGCACGGGTTCCGGCTGCCGTCCGCGATGGACAACCGCCCGCTCAAGTGGGAGGAGTTCCTGGGCCGGATCGGCCAGACGGTGTACCTGTCGGCGACGCCGGGCCCGTACGAGCTGTCGCGCGGCGACGGCCAGGTGGAGCAGATCATCCGCCCGACCGGTCTGATCGACCCCGAGGTGATCGTCAAGCCGACCGAGGGACAGATCGACGACCTGGTGCACGAGGTCCGCAAGCGGGTCGAGAAGGACGAGCGCGTCCTGGTCACCACGCTGACCAAGAAGATGGCCGAGGACCTCACCGACTACATGCTGGGCCTGGACATCCGGGTCCGGTACCTGCACAGCGATGTGGACACCCTGCGCCGGGTGGAGCTGCTGCGCGAGCTGCGGGCGGGCCGGTACGACGTGCTGGTCGGCATCAACCTGCTGCGCGAGGGCCTGGACCTGCCCGAGGTGTCGCTGGTGGCGATCCTGGACGCGGACAAGGAGGGCTTCCTGCGCTCCGGCACCTCGCTGATCCAGACGATCGGCCGCGCGGCCCGCAACGTCTCCGGGCAGGTGCACATGTACGCGGACCGGATCACCCCGTCGATGGAGAAGGCGATCGACGAGACCAACCGGCGCCGGGCCGTGCAGCAGGCCTACAACAAGGAGCACGGGATCGACCCGCAGCCGCTGCGGAAGAAGATCGGCGACATCCTGGACACCCTCGCCCGGGAGGACGTGGACACCGACGAGCTGCTCTCCTCCGGCTACCGCAACCAGGGGAAGGGCAAGGCCCCGGTGCCGGCGCTGGGCGCGGAGCGCAAGCCCGCCAAGTCGCTGCCGGCCGCCGAGCTGGCGGAGCTGATCCAGGAGATGACCGACCGGATGCACACGGCCGCCGCGGACCTCCAGTTCGAGGTCGCGGCGCGGCTGCGCGACGAGGTCAAGGAGTTGAAGAAGGAGCTGCGGCAGATGCGCGAGGCGGGTGTGGCCTGACGGGCGCGCCGGGTTTGGCCGGTTCGGCACCGGTCAAGCCCGGCGGTGTCTCAGCCTTGCCACAAACCGGGTAACCCGGAGGAGTCGCGGGTGCCGCAGGCCCTAGGCTGGCCTGCGGCACCGCGCCCTCGGGACGGGGTCGCGGGCCGCCAGCAGAGGGGGCCTCAGCCGGGGGACGGCGACGGGGTGTTCCACCGGGGAGCCGTGCGGCAGCGAGCGCGCGGCCGGCAGAGAGGACAACGTCGTGTCGGTGAACCTTGCCAAGGGGCAGCGGGTCAGCCTCCAGAAGGGGGCGGGCGGCACCCTGACCGTGGTGCGGATGGGCCTGGGCTGGCAGGCCGCCCCCAAGCGGGGCCTGTTCGGCAGCCGGACCAGGAAGATCGACCTGGACGCCTCGGCGCTGCTGTACGCCGAGCGGACCCCGTCCGACGTGGTGTTCTTCCAGCACCTGGAGTCCACCGACGGCTCGGTGCGGCACACCGGGGACAACCTGGAGGGCGGCTCGGGCGACGAGGACGACGAGGCGATCCTGGTCGACCTGCTGCACGTGCCGCCGCACATCACCCAGGTGGTGTTCACGGTCAGCTCGTACACCGGGCAGACCTTCGCCGAGGTGCGCCAGGCGCACTGCCGGCTGGTGGACGAGGCCACCGGGCTGGAGCTGGCCCGGTACGAGCTGGCGGGCGGCGGGCCGCACACCGGGCAGATCATGGCGAAGGTGGTCCGGGACGGCAACGGCGGCTGGGAGATGCAGGCGATCGGCGCCCCGGCGAAGGGGCGGACCTTCCAGGACCTGCTGCCGGCGATCGAGCCGTTCCTCTGACGGTTCTTTACCTTCTTTACCTTTCCTTGCCTCCCCTGTTACTCTCGATGGCAGCGGAGGGGAGTATTCCTCGACAGCCGACCCCGTCATCACGGGTGCCCGTCGTGGCACCCCGGGGCGCTGGTCCCGGGTGAGCCCGTGGGCGGAAGAGACCTCCGGCAGTGACGACCTGTCTCGCCTAGCTGCCGGAGGAGCAGTAATGGACGTTTCCGTAGCCATGTGGGCCACCACGATCGGTGTGCTGATCGCACTGATCACGGCGGACTTCTTCATCGGAGGGCGCAAGCCGCACGAGGTCTCGATCAAGGAGGCCGGGATCTGGACGGTCGTCTGGGTCGTGCTGGCGCTGCTCTTCGGCGGTTTCCTCTGGTGGCACTCCGGCGCGCAGCCGGCCGGTGAGTTCTTCGCCGGCTACATCACCGAGAAGTCGCTCAGTGTCGACAACCTCTTCGTGTTCATCCTGATCATGGGCAAGTTCGCGGTGCCGAGGATCTACCAGCAGCGCGTGCTGATGTTCGGTGTGATCATCGCGCTGGTGCTGCGGGCGGTGTTCATCGCCGGCGGTGCGGCGCTGGTCACCCAGTTCTCCTGGGTGTTCTTCATCTTCGGCGCCTTCCTGATCTGGACGGCCTGGAAGCTGATCAAGGAGGCCCGGGCGGACGAGGAGGACGAGGAGTTCGAGGAGAACCGCCTGCTCAAGTCGATCACCCGGCGCTTCCCGTCGGCTGATCGGTACCACGGCACCAAGCTGTTCGTCCGGGAGAACGGCCGCCGGCTGATCACCCCGATGCTGATCGTCATGCTGGCGATCGGCACCACGGACGTGCTGTTCGCCCTGGACTCGATCCCGGCCATCTTCGGCCTGACCCAGGACCCGTACATCGTCTTCACGGCGAACGCCTTCGCCCTGATGGGCCTGCGCCAGCTGTACTTCCTGATCGGCGGGCTGCTCAAGAAGCTGGTCCACCTGAGCTACGGCCTCTCGGTGATCCTCGGCTTCATCGGCGTGAAGCTGGTGCTGCACGCCGCCCACGAGGCCGGCGCGAACGTCCCGGAGATCGGCATCCCGTTCTCGCTCGGCTTCATCGTGGTGGTGCTGGCCGTGACGACGGTGACCAGCCTGATGGCCTCGAAGAAGGCCGAGCAGGCCGGGCGGGAGCCCGAGAAGCTGGACGCCTGACCCTCCCGCACGACGCACCGGGGCCCCGCGACGCAGACCGCGTCGCGGGGCCCCGGTGCGTCCGGGAGCGGAAGTCACCAGCCGCGCTCGCGCCACTCGGCGAGGTGCGGGCGCTCCGCGCCGAGGGTGGTGTCGTTGCCGTGGCCGGGGTAGATCCAGGCCTCGTCGGGCAGCACGTCGAAGATCTTCTCCTTGACGTCCCGGAAGAGGGTCTTGAAGGCCTCCGGGTCGCCCCAGGTGTTGCCGACCCCGCCGGGGAAGAGGCAGTCGCCGGTGAAGACGTGGGGGTGGCCCTGGGGGTCGTCGTAGATGAGCACGATCGCGCCCGGCGTGTGGCCGACCAGGTGCCGGACGGTGAGCTCGACGTCGCCGACCCGCAAGGTGTCGCCGTCCGCGAGCCGCAGCTCGGTGGGGACGTCGATGCCCTCGGCGTCGTGCTCCCCGGCGGCGGTCCGGGCGCCGGTGGTGGCGACCACCTCGGCCAGCGCGCCCCAGTGGTCCTGGTGCCGGTGGGTGGTGACCACGGTCGCGAGCTCGTCCCCGACGGTCTCCAGCAGCACCGGGGCGTCGGCGGCCGCGTCGATCAGCAGCTGCTCGTCGGTGGCCCGGCAGCGCAGCAGGTAGGCGTTGTTGTCGTACGGGCCGACGGCCACCTTGGTGATGATCAGGTGCGCCAGCTCGCGCACGTCCGGCGGCCCGCCGACCTTGACCGCTCCGTGGTACGTCATGCGTCCGCTCCTCGTTGTGTCGGTCCTGAGATCATCTTCCCGCCCTCAGCCCAGCGGGGGAAGCTGGGGGAGCGCGGTGTCGGGGGTGCGCTTGAGGTCCGCGCCGTCGGAGCGGCCGGCCAGCCAGGCGAGCAGGGAGCGGACGGGGCCGCGGACGGTCAGGGCGGGCTCGCCGGTGCCGATCAGGCCGGTGTCCCCGGTGTCCTCGGCGACCAGCTCGACGGCGGGCAGGTCGGCGCCGGCCAGCTTGGCGACGAGCTTGCGGAACTCGACGACCGCGAAGGCCTCCGGCCAGCGGGCGGGGGTGTAGCCGGCGTCCAGGTCGACCGCGTGGTACTCGAGCTCGCCGAGGCGCTTCCAGACGAGCTCCCAGGCCGGGAAGACCGCGCCCGAGCGGTGCCGCACCTCGGCGGCCCAGTCCTCGTCGGTCATCAGAGCGGCGGCGGCGAGGAAGCGCTCGTCGGACTCGCGCAGGTCGGCGAGCTGCTCGTCCAGCGGGCGGCCGGCGCCCTCCTGGATGTCCTCCTCGCGGGCGTTCTCGCTGGCGTACTGCGGGATGTCGGTGCCGGTGCGGGCGCCGGTCAGCAGGTTGACCAGGGAGTCGGCGTTGCGGGCGATGTGGGTCAGGACGTGGCCGCGGGTCCAGCCGGGGAGCGCGGAGGGCTCGGCGACGGCCTCCGGCTTGAGCTCGGCGACGGTCTGCAACAGCTCCCGGGTGCTGTCCGCCACCAGGGCGAGCCGCTCGGCGGCGTGGGCGGCTGCGGACTGCGGGTCGGTCATCGAATCTGCCTTCTGTACGGGGCGGCGCGTTGCCCGGAGCGGGCCTCGCTCGTTGACCCGTCGACGCTACCGCCGAATCCGAGCCCTGAGCAGGGCCTTTTTCGGTCCGGGTACGGACGGTCCGGCGGGCGCTCTCACTCGTTCGGGTGGACTCCGCTGGACAAAGTCGAGATTCGAACGTCTGAGCTATAGGCTGGCTGCCGCATCCTGGAAGAAGAACACCCCCCACACCGCAAGCCATCTCGTCCGGAGAAAGGCGCCAGAAGCAGTGGCCGACCGCCTCATCGTCCGCGGTGCTCGTGAGCACAACCTCAAGAACGTCTCGCTCGACCTGCCCCGCGACTCCCTCATCGTCTTCACGGGCCTCTCCGGCTCCGGCAAGTCCTCGCTCGCCTTCGACACGATCTTCGCCGAGGGCCAGCGCCGCTACGTCGAGTCGCTGTCCTCCTACGCACGCCAGTTCCTCGGGCAGATGGACAAGCCCGACGTCGACTTCATCGAAGGCCTCTCCCCGGCCGTCTCGATCGACCAGAAGTCCACCAACCGCAACCCCCGTTCGACCGTCGGCACCATCACCGAGGTCTACGACTACCTGCGCCTGCTGTTCGCCCGGATCGGCAAGCCGCACTGCCCGCACTGCGGCCGCCCGATCGCCAAGCAGTCGCCGCAGGCGATCGTGGACAAGGTGCTGGAGCTCGCCGAGGGCACCCGGTTCCAGGTGCTCAGCCCGGTGGTGCGCGAGCGCAAGGGCGAGTTCGTCGACCTGTTCGCCGACCTCCAGTCCAAGGGCTACTCGCGCGCCCGGGTCGACGGCGAGACGGTCCAGCTCGCCGAGCCGCCGAAGCTCAAGAAGCAGGAGAAGCACACCGTCGAGGTGGTCATCGACCGCCTGACCGTCAAGGAGAGCGCCAAGCGGCGGCTCACCGACTCGGTGGAGACGGCCCTGCGGCTCTCCGGCGGCATGGTCGTGCTCGACTTCGTCGACCTCCCCGAGGGCGACCCGGAGCGCGAGCGGATGTACTCCGAGCACCTCTACTGCCCGTACGACGACGTGTCGTTCGAGGAGCTGGAGCCGCGCTCGTTCTCCTTCAACTCGCCGTTCGGCGCCTGCCCGGACTGCTCGGGCCTGGGCAACCGGATGGAGGTGGACCCGGAGCTGGTCGTGCCGGACGTCGAGCGCTCGCTGGACGAGGGCGCGATCCACCCGTGGTCGGCCGGGCACGCCAAGGAGTACTTCCAGCGCCTGATCGACGCGCTCGGCGAGGAGCTCGGCTTCCGCACCGACATCCCCTGGGCCGGGCTGCCCGCCCGCGCCAAGAAGGCGCTGATGTACGGGCACAAGCACCAGGTGCAGGTCCGCTACCGCAACCGCTTCGGCCGCGAGCGCTCGTACAGCACGGGCTTCGAGGGGGCCGTCCCGTTCATCCAGCGCCGGCACACCGAGGCGGAGAGCGACAGCAGCCGCGAGCGCTTCGAGGGCTACATGCGCGAGGTGCCCTGCCCGACCTGCCAGGGCACCCGGCTCAAGCCGGTGGTGCTCGCGGTCACCGTCGAGGACAGGTCGATCGCCGACGTCTCCTCGATGTCGATCAGCGACTGCGCCGAGTTCCTGGGCGCGATGAAGCTCAACGACCGGGACAAGCAGATCGCCGAGCGGGTCCTCAAGGAGGTCAACGAGCGGCTGCGCTTCCTGGTCGACGTCGGCCTGGACTACCTGTCCCTGGACCGCGCGGCCGGCACCCTGTCCGGCGGCGAGGCCCAGCGCATCCGGCTGGCCACCCAGATCGGCTCCGGCCTGGTCGGGGTGCTCTACGTGCTGGACGAGCCGTCCATCGGCCTGCACCAGCGGGACAACCACCGGCTGATCGAGACGCTGGTGCGGCTGCGCGACATCGGCAACACCCTGATCGTGGTCGAGCACGACGAGGACACCATCAAGACCGCGGACTGGGTGGTGGACATCGGCCCGGGCGCCGGTGAGCACGGCGGCAAGGTGGTGCACTCCGGCGCGTTGAAGGGGCTGCTGACCAACAAGGAGTCGCTGACCGGGCAGTACCTCTCCGGCAAGCGCTCCATCCCGATCCCGGCCGCCCGCCGCGACCGGGACAAGAAGCGCCAGCTGACGGTGCACGGCGCCCGCGAGCACAACCTCAAGGACGTCACGGTCGGCTTCCCGCTCGGCACCTTCACGGCGATCACCGGCGTCTCCGGCTCCGGCAAGTCGACGCTGGTCAACGACATCCTGTACACCCACCTCGCCCGGGAGCTGAACGGCGCCCGCAGCGTGCCCGGCCGGCACACCCGGATCACCGGCACCGACCTGGTGGACAAGGTGGTGCACGTCGACCAGTCGCCGATCGGCCGCACCCCGCGGTCCAACCCGGCCACCTACACCGGGGTGTTCGACCACGTCCGCCGGCTCTTCGCGGAGACCCAGGAGGCCAAGGTCCGGGGCTACCTGCCCGGCCGGTTCTCCTTCAACGTCAAGGGCGGCCGCTGCGAGAACTGCACCGGTGACGGCACCATCAAGATCGAGATGAACTTCCTGCCGGACGTCTACGTCCCGTGCGAGGTGTGCCACGGCGCCAGGTACAACCGGGAGACGCTGGAGGTCCACTACAAGGGCAAGTCCATCGCCGAGGTGCTGGACATGCCGATCGAGGAGGGGCTGGCCTTCTTCGAGGCCGTCCCGGCGATCGCCCGCCACCTGCGGACGCTCAACGACGTCGGCCTCGGCTACGTCCGGCTCGGCCAGTCCGCGCCGACGCTCTCCGGCGGCGAGGCGCAGCGCGTCAAGCTCGCCTCCGAGCTGCAGAAGCGCTCCACCGGGCGGACGGTCTACGTGCTGGACGAGCCCACCACCGGCCTGCACTTCGAGGACATCAGCAAGCTGATCAAGGTGCTCAGCGGGCTGGTGGACAAGGGCAACACGGTGATCGTGATCGAGCACAACCTCGACGTGATCAAGACCGCCGACTGGGTGGTCGACATGGGCCCCGAGGGCGGCTCCGGCGGCGGCACGGTGGTCGCCGAGGGCACCCCGGAGCAGATCGCCGCCGCTTCGGAGAGCCACACCGGCAAGTTCCTCCGGGACATCCTGCCGGGTGACTTCGCCGACGCCCCGGTCGCGGCGCCGGCCAGGAAGGCACCCGCCAAGAAGGCGGCCGCCAAGGCACCCGCCAAGACGGCGGCGGCCAAGAAGGCCCCGAGCAAGCGGGCCGCGGCGGCGAAGAAGTAGGCCCGCCCCGCCGCTCCAGCCCGCCCCGCCGCCCCCGGGACGTCCCGCCTTGCGGGCGTCCCGGGAGCGGCGGGGCGGGTGCGGCATAGACTTCCGTGGTCCCTCGCAGCAGCAGCACACCGTAGGAGCGCACCGATGTCCGAGGCCCCCGAGACCAGCCCCGCCACCTCCCGCCGCACCCTGCTCTGCGGGGCTGCGGCCGTGTTGGCGGCCGGCGGCACCCTGGCGGTCACCGGCTGCAGTTCCTCGGCCGGCTCCTCCGACTCCACCAGCGCGCCCAAGGGCCCGGTGGACCTCGGCCCGGCCTCGGCCGTCCCGGTCGGCGGCGGCACGGTGTTCCGCGAGCAGAAGATCGTCGTGACCCAGCCGACCGAGGGCCAGTACAAGGCGTTCAGCGCCAAGTGCACCCACGCCGGCTGCATCGTGGACCAGGTGAAGAAGGAGCAGATCCAGTGCCCCTGCCACGGCAGCCGGTTCGGCATCGCCGACGGCGCGGTGCAGGACGGCCCGGCCCCCAGCCCGCTGCCCGCCTACGTCGTCACGGTCGAGGGCGGCAACCTCAAGGTGACCCCGAGCTGAAGCAGTTGATCGACTTCGAGCCGAACTCGGTACGGTGGACCCATGGCTGACCCGAGCACCTACCGCCCGGCTCCGGGCGCGATCCCGACCTCCCCGGGCGTCTACAAGTTCCGTGACGCCCACGGCCGGGTCATCTACGTCGGCAAGGCCAAGAGCCTGCGGCCGCGGCTGTCGTCCTACTTCCAGGACCTGGCCGGCCTGCACCCGCGCACCGCGACCATGGTCACCACCGCCGCCTCGGTGGAGTGGACCGTGGTCGCCACCGAGGTCGAGGCGCTCCAGCTGGAGTACTCCTGGATCAAGGAGTTCGACCCGCGGTTCAACGTCAAGTACCGCGACGACAAGAGCTATCCGGAACTGGCGGTCACCCTCAACGAGGAGTACCCGCGGGTCCAGGTGATGCGCGGGGCGCACAAGAAGGGCGTGCGCTACTTCGGCCCCTACGGGCACGCCTGGGCGATCCGCGAGACGGTCGACCTGCTGCTGCGCGTCTTCCCCGTCCGCACCTGCTCCAACGGCGTCTTCAAGCGCGCCCGGCAGGTCGGCCGCCCCTGCCTGCTCGGCTACATCGGCAAGTGCGCCGCCCCCTGCGTCGGCAAGGTCTCCGGGGACGAACACCGGGCGCTGGCCGAGGACTTCTGCGACTTCATGGCCGGGCGCACCGGCAACTACCTGCGCCGGCTGGAAGAGCAGATGCAGGAGGCCGCCGCCGAGATGGAGTACGAGAAGGCGGCCCGGCTGCGGGACGACATCGGCGCCCTCAAGCGCGCGATGGAGAAGAACGCCATCGTGCTCGCCGACGCCACCGACGCCGACCTGCTGGCCGTGGCCGAGGACGAACTGGAGGCCGCCGTCCAGATCTTCCACGTCCGCGGCGGCCGGGTGCGCGGCCAGCGCGGCTGGGTCACCGACAAGGTCGAGGACGTGGACACCGCCGGCCTGGTCGAGCACGCCCTCCAGCAGCTCTACGGCGGTGCCGGCCCGGACGAGCGCAATGAGTCCGTCCCGCGCGAGGTGCTCGTCCCCGCCCTGCCCGAACCGGCCGCCCCGGTCCGGGAGTGGCTCAGCGGGCTGCGCGGCAGCCAGGTCGACCTGCGGATCCCGCAGCGCGGCGACAAGAAGGACCTGATGGCCACCGTGCAGCGCAACGCCCAGCACGCGCTGGCCCTGCACAAGACCAAGCGCGCCTCCGACCTCACCACCCGCAGCCGCGCCCTCCAGGAGATCGCCGACGCGCTGGAGCTGGACTCCGTCCCGCTGCGGATCGAGTGCTACGACATCTCCCACCTCCAGGGCGAGGACGTGGTCGCCTCGATGGTCGTCTTCGAGGACGGCCTGGCCCGCAAGAGCGAGTACCGGCGCTTCCAGATCAAGGGCTTCGAGGGCCAGGACGACGTCCGCTCGATGCACGAGGTGATCAGCCGCCGCTTCCGCCGCTACCTCCAGGAACGCGAGCAGACCGGCGAGTGGGCCGTCCCGGAGGAGCCCGACGAGGACCGGCCCGGCGACGGCCCGCGCAGCGAGGACGGCCGCCCCAAGCGCTTCGCCTACCCGCCTCAGCTGCTGGTGGTCGACGGCGGCCAGCCGCAGGTCGCCGCTGCCAGGCGCGCCCTGGACGAACTCGGCATCGACGACGTCGCGCTGTGCGGCCTCGCCAAGCGCCTGGAGGAGGTCTGGCTGCCCGGCGAGGACGACCCGGTTGTGCTGCCCCGCTCCAGCGAGGGCCTCTATCTGCTCCAGCGGGTCCGCGACGAGGCCCACCGCTTCGCGATCGGCTACCAGCGCGCCAAGCGTTCCAAGCGACTCACCGCCGGGGAACTGGACTCCGTCCCGGGCCTCGGCGAGACTCGCCGCCAGGCGCTGCTCAAGCACTTCGGCTCGCTGAAGAAGCTCAGGGCCGCCACCGTCGACGAGCTCTGCGCGGTACCCGGCATCGGGCGCCGCACCGCGGAGACTGTTGCGGCGGCGTTGTCGTCCCGTACACCCGCCGCACCCGCGGTCAACACCGCGACCGGCGAGATCATCGAGGACGGGGCCGACGAGGCACCCGAGCCGGTGGCCGCAGCACCTCAGACCGCACCATCCCAGGAGACGCCATGACGGCCGACGCCGCCCGTCTGTCGGCGCGCCCCGACCCCGCCCGGCTGTCCGGGACGGGGAAGGGCGGCCGTGCCGTGCGCGTTCTCCCCAGTAGAAAGACCGAGAGCGGGGAACCGAAGTGACCGTGTCAGACGTGGCCGAGAACGCGCCGGAGCTGGTGATCATCTCCGGCATGTCCGGAGCCGGCCGCTCCACCGCCGCGAAGTGCCTGGAGGACCTCGGCTGGTTCGTGGTGGACAACCTGCCGCCGGCCCTGATCCCCACCATGGTCGACCTGGGCGCCCGCTCCCAGGGCAACGTCGCCCGGATCGGCGTGGTCGTGGACGTCCGCGGCCGCCAGTTCTTCGACGACCTGCTCACCTCGCTGGACGAGTTGGAGAAGCGCGGCGTCCGCCTCCGGGTGGTCTTCCTGGACTCCTCCGACGAGGCGCTGGTCCGCCGCTTCGAGAGCGTGCGCCGCCCGCACCCGCTGCAGGCCGACGGCCGGATCGTGGACGGCATCGCCCAGGAGCGCGACCTGCTGCGCGACCTGCGCGGCGAGGCCGACCTGGTGATCGACACCTCGAACCTCAACGTGCACCAGCTGCGCGCCAAGCTGGACGCCCAGTTCGCCGACCACGACGAGCCCGAGCTGCGCGCCACCGTGATGTCCTTCGGCTTCAAGTACGGCCTGCCGGTCGACGCCGACCTGGTGGTGGACTGCCGCTTCCTGCCCAACCCGCACTGGGTGCCCGAGCTGCGGGCCCGCACCGGCACCGATTCGGACGTCGCCGACTACGTGTTCCAGCAGCCCGGTGCCAACGAGTTCCTGAACGGTTACGCCGAGCTGCTGCGCATCGTCACCGAGGGGTACCGCCGGGAGGGGAAGCGCTACATGACGCTTGCCGTAGGCTGCACCGGTGGCAAGCACCGCAGCGTCGCCATGTCCGAGCGTCTGACCAAGCGTCTCATCGCCGACGGAGTCGAGACGGTGCTCGTCCACCGTGACATGGGACGGGAATAACCGCCGCCTTCCCCTGCCGGAGCCCCGGCGGAGCCGGTGGCGGCGCCGAGGAACGCGAGGTGATGTGTGGCGGGATACGTGCCCGGGCGGCAGCCGCAGAGCAGGACCGGCGAACGGGTGGGAAGCCCTTCGCCGAGTCGTCCGCGGAGCAGTCCCGCCCGGGCCAATCCGGCCCCCAGGATCACCGCGCTCGGCGGCGGCCAGGGCCTGTCCGCCTCGCTGTCGGCGCTGCGCCGGCTCACCAGCGACCTCACCGCGGTAGTCACCGTCGCCGATGACGGCGGCTCCAGCGGGCGGCTGCGCGAGGAGCTGGGGGTGCTGCCGCCCGGTGACCTGCGCAAGGCGCTGGCCGCGCTGTGCGGGGACGACGACTGGGGCCGCACCTGGTCCGAGGTGATCCAGCAGCGTTTCACCGGCAACGGCGAGCTGGGCGGCCACGCCGTCGGCAACCTGCTGATCGTGGCGCTGTGGGAGAAGCTCGGCGACCCGGTGGCGGCGCTGGACTGGGTCGGCCGGCTGCTGAACGTCCAGGGCCGGGTGCTGCCGATGTCGGCGGTGCCGCTGGACATCGAGGCGACCGTGCGCGGCCACGACCCGGCCCGCCCGGCCGAGGTCACGGCCGTCCGCGGCCAGGCCGACGTGGCCGTCACCCCCGGCACCGTGCAGTCGATCCGGCTGCTGCCGGACGAGCCGCCGGCCGTCCCGGAGGCGGTCACGGCGGTCCGGGAGGCGGACTGGGTGGTGCTCGGCCCCGGCTCCTGGTTCACCAGCGTGCTGCCGCACCTGCTGGTGCCCGAGCTGGCCAAGGCGCTGGTCGAGACCCGCGCCCGCCGCCTGCTCACGCTGAACCTGGCCCCGCAGCCGGGGGAGACCGAGGGCTTCACCCCGCAGCGTCACCTGGAGGTCATCGCCGACCACGCTCCCGACCTCGCGGTGGATGCGATCCTGGTGGACGAGCGCGCCGTCACGGGCGGCGCCTTCGGCCAGGCGGACCTGGCCGGACTGGAGAAGGCCGCCGAGCGGATGGGTGCCGCCCTGGTGCTCGGCACGGTGGCCCGCACCGACGGCACCCCGCGACACGACCCGGAGCTGTTGGCCGCCGCGTACGACCGGATTTTCCGGACACATGGAAGGATCGGGCCATGGCGATGACTCCAGCGGTGAAGGACGAGATCAGCCGGCTCCCGGTCACCCGGGCCTGCTGTCGCAAGGCTGAGGTGTCGGCGATCCTGCGGTTCGCGGGCGGGCTGCACATCGTGAGCGGCCGCATCGTGATCGAGGCGGAGCTGGACACCGGCGCGGCGGCGCGGCGGCTGCGCAAGGACCTGCTGGAGATCTTCGGGCACTCCTCCGACCTCGTGGTGATGGCGCCCGGCGGGCTGCGGCGCGGCAGCCGCTTCGTCGTCCGGGTGGTCAAGGACGGCGAGCTGCTGGCCCGCCAGACCGGCCTGGTGGACGGCCGCGGCCGGCCGATCCGGGGCCTGCCGCCGGCGGTCGTCTCCGGGGCCACCTGTGACGCGGAGGCCGCCTGGCGCGGGGCCTTCCTGGCGCACGGCTCGCTCACCGAGCCGGGCCGCTCCTCCTCGCTGGAGATCACCTGCCCCGGCTCCGAGGCGGCGCTGGCCCTGGTCGGCGCGGCCCGCCGGCTCGGCATCCCGGCCAAGGCCCGCGAGGTGCGCGGGGTGGACCGGGTGGTCATCCGCGACGGTGACGCGATCGGCGCGCTGCTGACCCGCCTGGGGGCACACGAGTCGGTGCTCGCCTGGGAGGAGCGCCGGATGCGGCGGGAGGTCCGGGCCACCGCCAACCGGCTCGCCAACTTCGACGACGCCAACCTGCGCCGCTCGGCCCGCGCCGCGGTGGCGGCGGGCGCCCGGGTGCAGCGCGCGCTGGAGATCCTCGGCGAGGAGGTGCCCGAGCACCTGGCCGCGGCCGGCCAGCTGCGGATGCAGCACAAGCAGGCCTCGCTGGAGGAGCTGGGCGCGCTCGCCGACCCGCCGCTGACCAAGGACGCGGTGGCCGGCCGGATCCGCCGCCTGCTGGCGATGGCCGACAAGCGCGCCGCCGAGCTCGGCCTGCCGAGCACCGAGGCCAATCTGACCGACGAGATGGCGCTCAACTGAGGTGACCGACTGCGGCCGGTGTCCGGATTCCGGGCACCGGCCGCAGTCGTGTCCGGGGCCGGACGAGGTCGGACGGCGAACCGAAATTGGTCAAGACCACTTGACCAGGACCAACGGCCCGGGCGGGCAGGGACGGAGGGCCCCGCAACTCGCCACGCTGCGTCTTGCCAGGTGGCGCGATGTGCCCTCGCAGGGTCCGGAGAGGTAGGGTCGTAGGCGGTCGGGGACTTCCCAAATCTCATCCCCGTCGGCTCAGCGCCGGCGTACCTAACGAGGAGATCGGTTCGTGACGATCCGGGTAGGCATCAACGGCTTCGGCCGCATCGGCCGCAACTTCTTCCGCGCTGTCAAGGCCCAGGGCGCGGACATCGAGATCGTCGGTGTCAACGACCTCACCGACACGAAGACCCTGGCTCACCTGCTCAAGTACGACACCACCCTGGGGACCCTCCAGGCCGAGGTCTCGCACACCGAGGACAGCATCACCGTCGACGGCCACACCTTCAAGGTGACCGCCGAGCGTGACCCCGCCAACCTGCCGTGGGGGGCTCTGGGCGCCGACATCGTCGTCGAGTCCACCGGCATCTTCACCAAGGCCGAGGCTGCGAAGAAGCACCTCGCCGCCGGCGCGAAGAAGGTCATCATCTCGGCCCCCGCCACCGACGAGGACGTCACCATCGTCCTGGGTGTCAACGACGAGAAGTACGACGCCGCCAACCACCACATCATCTCCAACGCCTCCTGCACCACGAACTGCGTGGCGCCGATGGCGAAGGTGCTGAACGAGAGCTTCGGCATCGTCAAGGGTCTGATGACCACCGTCCACGCGTTCACCAACGACCAGGTGACCCTGGACTTCCCGCACAAGGACCTGCGTCGTGCTCGTGCGGCCTCGCAGAACATCATCCCGACCTCGACCGGTGCCGCCAAGGCGACCGCCCTGGTCCTGCCGGAGCTGAAGGGCAAGCTGGACGGCACCTCGCTGCGCGTCCCGGTCCCCACCGGTTCCATCACCGACCTGGTCGTCACGCTGGAGCGCGAGGTCACCAAGGAGGAGGTCAACGCGGCCTTCCAGAAGGCGGCGGAGGGTTCCCTCAAGGGCATCCTGGCCTACACCGAGGACCCGATCGTGTCGTCGGACATCGTCAACGACCCGGCCTCCTGCATCTTCGACTCGCAGCTCACCATGGTCCAGGGCAACCAGGTCAAGGTGCTCGGCTGGTACGACAACGAGTGGGGCTACTCGAACCGCGTCGTGGACCTGGTCACCCTCGTCGGTGGCCAGCTCTGACGCAGTGGGAGCTGACGTGATGTAAGGGCGAGGGCCCGGACGGCGACAACGTGCCGACCGGGCCCTCGTTCTGCGTACTAGGACTTCTCAGGCGGCCCCTGCGCCGTGCCGCCTCTGCGCATCAACCATCTCCCCAGGAGACAGAAGAACCCGTGAAGACCATCGAAGACCTGGACGTCGCCGGCAAGCGCGTCTTCGTGCGCGCCGACCTGAACGTCCCGCTGTCGGACGGCCGGATCACCGACGACGGCCGGATCCGCGCCGTGGCACCGACCATCGCCAAGCTCGTCGAGCGCGGCGCCAAGGTCGTCGTCGCCTCCCACCTCGGCCGCCCCAAGGGTGCGCCGGACCCGCAGTTCTCGCTCGCCCCGGTCGCCGAGCGCCTCGGCGAGATCCTCGGCAGGCCGGTCGCCTTCGCCGCCGACACCGTCGGTGAGTCCGCCGCGGCCGCCGTCGCCGGGCTGGCCGACGGCGAGGTCGCGCTGCTGGAGAACCTGCGCTTCAACGCCGGTGAGACCAGCAAGGACGACGCCGAGCGCAAGGCCTTCGCCGAGCAGCTGGCCGCCCTGGCGGACCTGTACGTCGGCGACGGCTTCGGCGCCGTGCACCGCAAGCACGCCTCCGTGTACGACCTCCCGGCCCTGCTGCCGCACGCCGTCGGCGACCTGATCGCCACCGAGGTCGGCGTGCTGAAGCGCCTCACCGAGGAGGTCGAGCGCCCGTACGTGGTGGTGCTCGGCGGCTCCAAGGTCTCGGACAAGGTCGGCGTGATCGACAACCTGCTCGGCAAGGCCGACCGCATCCTGATCGGCGGCGGCATGGCGTACACCTTCCTGTACGCGCTGGGCAACGAGGTCGGCATCTCGCTGCTGCAGAAGGACCAGGTCGACACCGTCCTGGAGTACCTGGAGCGGGCGAAGCAGAACGGCGTCGAGTTCGTCCTGCCGGTGGACGTCGCGGTCTCCGCGTCCTTCCCCGACACCAAGACCCACGCGCCGGTCGAGGACTTCGAGGTCGTCGACGCGGACAAGATCCCCGCGGACAAGGAGGGCCTGGACATCGGCCCGAAGACCCGCGAGCTGTTCGCCTCGAAGCTGGCCGACGCCAAGACCGTGTTCTGGAACGGCCCGGTGGGCGTCTTCGAGCACCCGACCTTCGCCGAGGGCACCAAGGCCGTCGCCCAGGCCCTGGTCGGCAGCGACGCGTTCACCGTGGTCGGCGGCGGCGACTCCGCCGCGGCCGTCCGCATCCTGGGCTTCGACGAGACGAAGTTCGGGCACATCTCGACCGGCGGTGGCGCGAGCCTCGAGTACCTGGAGGGCAAGACCCTCCCCGGTCTCGCCGCCCTGGAAGGCTGAAAGCATGACTGAGCGTCTCCCGCTGATGGCGGGCAACTGGAAGATGAACCTCAACCACCTCGAGGCCATCCAGCACACCCAGAAGCTGGCGTTCGCGCTGGCCGACAAGGACTACGAGGCCGTCGAGGTCGCCGTTCTGGTGCCGTTCACCGACCTCCGGTCGGTGCAGACCCTGGTCTTCGGCGACAAGCTGAAGATCAAGTACGGCTCGCAGGACATCTCCCAGCACGACGGCGGTGCCTACACCGGTGAGGTCTCCGGCCCGATGCTGGCCAAGCTCCAGTGCACCTACGCGGTGATCGGCCACTCGGAGCGCCGCCAGTACCACGGCGAGGACGAGGCGATCGTCAACGCCAAGGTCAAGGCCGCCTACCGGGCCGGGATCACCCCGATCCTGTGCATCGGCGAGCCGCTGGAGATCCGCAAGGCCGGCACCCACGTCGCGCACACGCTGGCCCAGCTGGACGGCGCCCTGGAGGGCGTCCCGGCTGACCAGGCCGAGTCGATGGTGGTCGCGTACGAGCCGGTCTGGGCGATCGGCACCGGCGAGGTGGCCACCCCGGAGGACGCGCAGGAGGTCTGCGCCGCGATCCGGGCCCGCCTCGCCGAGCTGTACAGCGCCGAGCTGGCCGACAAGGTCCGTGTGCTGTACGGCGGTTCGGTCAAGTCGTCGAGCGCGGCCGGCCTGATGGCCAAGCCCGACATCGACGGCGGTCTGATCGGCGGTGCCTCGCTGGACGCCGATGAGTTCGTCAAGATCGTGCGCTACCGTGAGCAGGCAGTAGGCTAACGCCGCCGCAGCAACGTAGGCTTTGGGGCCGGACCGCCGACAGCGGCCCGGCCCCGTCGCCGAAGATACGAGAGAGTTGGTCCGGTCGTGGTTCTCGGGTTCTCGATTGCCCTGATCATCTTCAGCCTGCTGATGATCCTGCTGGTGCTGCTGCACAAGGGGAAGGGCGGCGGCCTGTCGGACATGTTCGGTGGCGGTGCCATGTCCACCGGTGGCGGTTCGGCGGTGGCCGAGCGCAACCTGGACCGCATCACCATCGTGGTCGGCATCGGCTGGTTCGCCTCCATCATGGCGCTGGGCCTGGTCCTGAAGTACAAGAGCTGACGCAGCCCTGACGCCCCGTCGCCCGAGCGCCTATCCTGGGACGGTCGGGGGCGGAGGCGATGGTGGCGGAGGCTTAAGTCCTGCTTACACTAGGACGACTTTCGCCACCGACGCGCACCGCGGCGGGTCGGCGCACCAGCACGCAGGGAGTCAGACCGTGGCAAGTGGCAACGCCATCCGTGGGAGCAGGGTCGGGGCAGGCCCGATGGGGGAGGCGGAGCGCGGCGAGTCCGCTCCGCGCAGCAGGATCTCCTTCTGGTGCGCCAACAAGCACGAGACGCGCCCCAGCTTCGCCGCCGAGGCCGTCATCCCGGAGACCTGGGACTGCCCGCGCTGCGGCTTCCCGGCCGGGCAGGACGAGCACAACCCGCCGGCGCCCTCGCGCAACGAGCCCTACAAGACCCACCTCGCCTACGTCCGGGAGCGGCGCACCGACGCCGACGGCGAGGCGATCCTCGCCGAGGCGCTGGCCAAGCTGCGCGGCGAGATCTGACCATGCGAGCGGGCTGCGCGCGAGCGGCCGGAGGTGTGCGCGAGCGGGCCGAACGGGCGCGCAGGAGCGCCTGAGACGCGGAAAGGGCGCCACCGTCGAGTGACGGTGGCGCCCTTCGGCGTTTCCCCGCTGGGCCGAGGCCTGTCCGGCGGACCTCAGGCCGAGGACGGCGGGTACAGCTGCGCCGGGATCCGCTCCGCGGCGGCGCGGTCCAGCAGCCACAGGGTGCGGCTGCGGCCGTACGCGCCGGAGGCGGGCGCCTGGAGCTCGCCGGGGCCGGACAGGGCCAGCGCGACCGCGCCCGCCTTGTCCTCGCCGGCGGCCAGCAGCCAGACCTCGCGGGCCGCCCGGATCGCCGGGAGGGTGAGCGAGATCCGGGTCGGCGGGGGCTTGGGGGCCCCGCGCACGCCGACCACGGTCAGCTCGGTCTCCCGCACGCCCGGGTGCTCCGGGAAGAGCGAGGCGACGTGGGTGTCCGGGCCGACGCCGAGCAGCAGCACGTCGAAGGCCGGGACGCCGAACCGGTCGCCCGGCTCGGCGGCCTTCGCCAGCTCCTGCGCGTAGCGGGCGGCGGCCGCCTCCACGTCCGAGCCGTCCACCCCGTCCGAGGCGGGCATCTCGTGCACCCGCGCCGGGTCGAGCGGGACGGCGTCCAGCAGTTCGGCGCGGGCCTGGACGGCGTTGCGGTCCGGGTCGGCGGCGGAGACGAAGCGCTCGTCGCCCCACCACAGGTCCAGCCGGCCCCAGTCGACCGCGTCGCGCGCCGGGGAGGCGGCGATCGCGGCCAGCAGGGCGTTGCCGTTGCGGCCGCCGGTGAGCACCACCGAGGCGGTGCCGCGGGCGGCCTGGGCGTCCACGATCCGGGTGATCAGCCGGGCCGCGGCCGCCTGGGCCATCAGCTCCTTGTCCCGGTGGACGACCAGCTGCGGGGTCGCGGCCGTCATGCGCTGCCCTTGGCGGCGCGCTTGCCCGCGGCCTTCTTGGCGGCCGGCTTCTCCGCGTCGGCGGTCACCCGGGCCGGGTCGGCCACCGCGGCGTCGGCCGCTGCGGCCGCCGCGTCGGCGACGGGGCCGGCTGCTGCTGCCGGCGGGGTCTGCTCCGAGGGCTCGCTCAGCCGGTCGACGGGCGTGCGCACGGCCGTCGAGTAGATGTCGTCCGGGTCCAGCCGGCGCAGCTCCTCGGCGATCAGCTCGGCGGTCTCGCGCCGCTTGAGCGCCACCTGCCGGTCCGGCGAGCCGGGCATCGAGAGGGTGCCCATCAGGCCGTCCGGGCGGTCCAGGGTGATGTCCCCGTCCTTGGTGCGCAGGTGCACCGCGGTGATGCCGGGGCCGCCGGTGACGACCCGCTCGACCGGCACGCTCAGCCGGTTGAGCAGCCACAGGCCGAGTAGCTCGACGCTGGGGTTGTAGGACTCGCCCTCGACCACCACCGAGTGGATGGCGGCCGGCCGCTGGTCCAGTGCGGCGGCCAGCATGGAGCGCCAGCCGGTGAGCCGGGTCCAGGCCAGGTCGGTGTCGCCCGGGGTGTAGCTCTGGGACCGCTGGGCGAGCTGGCCGACCGGGGACTCGGCGGTGACCGCGTCGGTGATCCGGCGCTGGGCGAGCGCGCCCAGCGGGTCCTGCGCGGGGTGCTGCGGCGCGTTGTCCGGCCACCAGACCACGGTCGGGGCGTCCGGGAGCAGCAGCGGCAGGACCACCGACTGGGCGTGCGAGGCGAGTTCGCCGTGCATGCGCAGGATGACCGTTTCTCCGGAGCCGGCGTCCGAGCCGACCAGGATCTCGGCGTCCAGCCGGGTCTCGGCGCGGGCCCGGGGCGAGCGGCCGGCGCGCTTGATCACCGCGAGGGTGCGCATCGGGTGCTCGCGGGAGGCGTCGTTGGCGGCCTTGAGGGCGTCGTAGGCGCTGCCCTCGTCGGTCACGATCACCAGGGTGAGCACCATGCCGGCAGCGGTGGAGCCGCTGGTCCGGCGCGCCTCCATCAGCGCGGCGTTGATCTTGCTGGACGTCGTGTTGGTGAGGTCGATCTTCATGGCCGGCGCCAGCTCCTGCCGTCTCGTGCGAGCATCTCGTCCGCCTCGGTGGGGCCCCAGGTGCCCGCCGCGTACTGGGCGGGCTTGCCGTGGGCGTCCCAGTACTTCTCGATCGGGTCGAGGATCTGCCAGGAGAGCTCGACCTCCTGGTGCCGCGGGAACAGGTTGGCGTCGCCGAGCAGCACGTCGAGGATGAGCCGCTCGTACGCCTCCGGGCTGGACTCGGTGAAGGACTCGCCGTAGGCGAAGTCCATCGTGACGTCCCGGACCTCGAAGGAGGTGCCCGGCACCTTGGAGCCGAACCGCACCGTCACGCCCTCGTCCGGCTGGACCCGGATGACCAGGGCGTTCTGCCCCAGCTCCTCGGTCGCGTAGGAGTCGAACGGCAGGTACGGGGCGCGCTGGAAGACCACCGCGATCTCGGTGACCCGGCGGCCCAGCCGCTTGCCGGTGCGCAGGTAGAACGGCACGCCCGCCCAGCGGCGGTTGTTGATCTCCAGCTTGATGGCCGCGTAGGTGTCGGTCTTGGAGTCCGGGTCGATGCCGTCCTCGTCCAGGTAGCCGACCACCTCCTCGCCGCCCTGCCAGCCGGCCGCGTACTGGCCGCGCACGGTGTGCCGGCCGAGGTCGGCCGGGAGCTTGACGGCGCTGAGCACCTTGAGCTTCTCGGCCACCAGCGCCTTCGGGTGGAAGGACGCGGGCTCCTCGATGGCGGTGAGCGCCATCAGCTGCAGCAGGTGGTTCTGGATGACGTCACGGGCGGAGCCGATGCCGTCGTAGTAGCCGGCCCGGCCGCCGATGCCGATGTCCTCGGCCATGGTGATCTGCACGTGGTCGACGTACGACCGGTTCCAGATCGGCTCGAACATCTGGTTGGCGAAGCGCAGCGCCAGGATGTTCTGGACCGTCTCCTTGCCCAGGTAGTGGTCGATCCGGAAGACCTCGTCCCGGGGGAAGACCTCGTGGACGACCTTGTTGAGCTCCTGGGCGCTCTCCAGGTCGTGGCCGAAGGGCTTCTCGATGACGGCGCGGCGCCAGGAGCCCTGCGGCGGGTCGGCCAGGCCGTGCTTCTTGAGCTGCTGGACGACGGTCGGGAAGAACTTCGGCGGGACGGACAGGTAGAAGGCGAAGTTGCCGCCGGTGCCCTGGGCCTTGTCCAGCTCCTCGATGGTCTCGCGGAGCTTGTCGAAGGCCTCGTCGTCGTCGAAGGTGCCCTGGACGAAGCGCATGCCCTTGGCGAGCTGCTGCCAGACCTCCTCCCGGAACTGGGTCCGGGCGTGCTCCTTGACCGCGTCGTGGACCTCCTTGGCGAAGTCCTCGTCCTCCCACTCGCGGCGGGCGAAGCCCACCAGGGAGAAGCCCGGCGGCAGCAGACCCCGGTTGGCCAGGTCGTAGATGGCCGGCATCAGCTTCTTGCGGGACAGGTCGCCGGTGACCCCGAAGATGACCAGGCCGGACGGCCCCGCGATGCGCGGGAGCCGCCGGTCGGAGGGGTCACGAAGCGGGTTGACGGGGGCGGGCGGGAGGTCGTCCGCGTCCGATTCCGACGTCAACTCAGGGAAATCAGTGCTCACTTGGTGTGCTCCGCTTTCGTGCTGGCTGTGTGAGCAGGGGTCACTTCTCGCTGGCGAAAGCGGCCAGCGAGGCGGTGACGGTGTCGAGCAGCTCCTGCCAGGACTGCTCGAACTTCTGCACGCCCTCGTCCTCCAGCACCTGGACCACGTCGTCGTAGTCCACGCCGGCGGCCGCGATGGCGTCCAGGACGGCCTTGGCGTCGGCGTAGTTGGGGACGATGGTGTTGCCGGCGACCACGCCGTGGTCGCCGGTGGCGTCCAGGGTGGCCTCGGGCATGGTGTTGACGGTGCCCGGGGCGACCAGCTCGGTGACGTACAGGGTGTCCGGCAGGGCCGGGTCCTTGACGCCGGTGGAGGCCCACAGCGGGCGCTGCGGCTTGGCGCCGGCGGCCTCCAGGGCCGTCCAGCGGGCGCTGCCGGCGGTCTTGCCGTCGACGCTGCCGAAGACCTCCTCGTACGCCTGGTAGGCGAGGCGGGCGTTGGCCAGGGCGGCCTTGGAACGCAGGTTGCGGGCGTCGCCGCCGATCTTGTCCAGGCGCTTGTCGATCTCGGTGTCCACGCGGGACACGAAGAAGGAGGCGACCGACTCGATCTGGGAGAGGTCCAGGCCCTTGGCCTTGGCGGCCTCCAGGCCGGTCAGGTAGGCGTCCATGACGGCCTTGTAGCGCTCGAGCGAGAAGATCAGCGTGACGTTGACGCTGATGCCCAGGCCGATGACCTCGGCGATGGCGGGCAGGCCGGCCTTGGTGGCGGGGATCTTGATCAGGACGTTCGGGCGGTCGACCAGCCACCACAGCTGCTTGGCCTCGGCCACGGTCGGGGCGGTCTGGTGCGCCAGGCGCGGGTCGACCTCGATGGAGACCCGGCCGTCGCGGCCGTTGGAGGCGTCGTAGACCGGGCGCAGCACATCGGCGGCGTCGCGCACGTCCGAGGTGGTGATCATGCGGATCGCCTCGTCGGTGGTGACCTTGCGGACCGCGAGGTCGCGCAGCTGGCCGTCGTAGGAGCTGTCGCCGCTGCCGGCGATGGCCTTCTGGAAGATGGTCGGGTTGGTGGTGACACCCACCACGTGCTTGTTCTGCACCAGCTCGGCCAGGTTGCCGGAGTTGAGCCGCGCCCGGCTGAGGTCGTCCAGCCAGATCGCCACGCCTTCGTCGCTGAGGCGCTTCAGTGCGTCAGTCATGGTGCTTCAGTCCCTTTTTCTTCTGCTTCGTGGGGTAGTCAGAGGGGGCCGCGTGCCCGCGTGCGGGCGGGCACGCGGCCCGGACGCGTTAGCGGTTGACGGCTTCGAGGGAGCGCAGGGCGTTGTGCGCCTCGGCGACCACGCGCTCGGCGGTCAGGCCGAACTCCTCGAACAGCACCTGGTAGTCGGCGGAGGCACCGAAGTGCTCCAGCGAGACGATCCGGCCGTGGTCGCCGACCAGCTCGCGCCAGCCCTGGGCGATGCCGGCCTCGACCGAGACGCGGGCCTTGACCGACGGCGGCAGCACGCTGTCGCGGTAGGCCTGGTCCTGCTCCTGGAACCACTCGAAGGACGGCACCGAGACCACGCGGGTGGCGATGCCCTCGGCCTCCAGGACCTCGCGGGCCTTGACGGCCAGCTGGACCTCGGAGCCGGTGCCCAGCAGGATCACCTGCGGGTCCCCGTTGCCGGCCTCGGCCAGCACGTAGGCGCCCTTGGCGGTGCCCTCGGCGGAGGCGAAGACCTCGCGGTCGAAGGTCGGGACGTTCTGGCGGGTCAGCGCGAGGCCGACCGGGCCGGGGTGGCTGGTCTGGCGCTCGATGACGGTGCGCCAGGCGACGGCCGTCTCGTTGGCGTCGGCCGGGCGGACCATGGACAGGCCCGGGATGGCGCGCAGCGAGGCCATGTGCTCGACCGGCTGGTGGGTCGGGCCGTCCTCGCCGAGGCCGATCGAGTCGTGCGTCCAGACGTAGGTGACCGGCAGCTTCATCAGCGCGGCCAGGCGGACGGCCGGGCGCATGTAGTCGGCGAAGACCAGGAAGGTGCCGCCGTACACGCGGGTCCTGCCGTGCAGGGCGATGCCGTTCATGGTCGAGCCCATGGCGTGCTCGCGGATGCCGAAGTGGATCGTCCGGCCGTACGGGCTGGCCGACTTCAGCGGGTTGCCCTCGGGGAGGAAGGAGCTGTCCTCGTCGATGGTGGTGAGGTTGGACTCCGCGAGGTCGGCCGAGCCGCCCCACAGCTCCGGGATCACCGCGCCGAGCGCCTTGAGGGTCTCGCCGGAGGCCTTGCGGGTGGCGACGTCCTTGCCGGCCGGGAAGGAGGGGATGGCCTTCTTCCAGCCCTCGGGCAGCTCGCCGGCCTGGATGCGGTCGAACTCGGCGGCCCGGTGGGCGTTCGCGGCGCGCCAGGCGTCGAAGCCCTGCTGCCACTGGTCGCGGGCGGCCTTGCCGCGCTTGATGACCTGACGGGCGTGCTCGATGACCTGGTCGCTGACCTCGAAGGTCTTCTCCGGGTCGAAGCCCAGGACCTTCTTGGTGGCGGCGATCTCGGCGGCACCGAGCGCGGAGCCGTGCGCCTTGGCGGTGTTCTGGGCGTCCGGGGCCGGCCAGGCGATGATCGTGCGCATCGCGATCAGCGACGGGCGGGAGGTCTCGGCCTTGGCCGCGGCCAGCGCACCGGCGAGGGCCTCGACGTCGATGTCGCCGTTGGCCTTCGGGGTGACGCGCTGCACGTGCCAGCCGTACGCCTCGTAGCGCTTGAGGACGTCCTCGGAGAAGGCGGTCTCGGTGTCGCCCTCGATCGAGATGTGGTTGTCGTCGTACAGGGCGACCAGGTTGCCCAGCTTCTGGTGGCCGGCCAGCGAGGAGGCCTCGGCGGAGATGCCCTCCTCCAGGTCGCCGTCGGAGACGATGGCCCAGACGGTGTGGTCGAAGGGGGACTCGCCGGCCGCCGCCTCCGGGTCGAACAGGCCGCGCTCGTAGCGGGCGGCCATCGCCATGCCGACCGCGTTGGCGATGCCCTGGCCGAGCGGGCCGGTGGTGGTCTCGACGCCGGCGGTGTGGCCGTGCTCGGGGTGGCCCGGGGTGCGGCTGCCGGCCACGCGGAAGGCCTTGAGGTCGTCCAGCTCCAGGCCGTAGCCCGAGAAGTACAGCTGGGTGTAGAGCGTCAGGCTGGTGTGCCCGGGGGAGAGGACGAAGCGGTCGCGGCCGACCCAGGCCGGGTCGGTCGGGTCGTGGCGCAGGAAGCGCTGGAAGATCAGGTAGGCGGCCGGGGCCAGCGACATGGCCGTCCCGGGGTGCCCGTTGCCGACCTTCTGGACAGCGTCCATAGCCAGGACCCGCGCCGTGTCAACCGTGCGCTCGTCCAGGTCGCTCCACTCGAATGCGTTCTTCGGCGCAGTGCTCACCCTGTCTCAGGGCTCCTTCCATTGTGAAGAGTGACCCCGTGAATGGGGACCGGGTCGGCCACGGCGCTGTGGTCCCGACTGTGGATGGTGCCGGTCACGGAGGGTAGATCCCGCTTCTGCGTGCGAGCCTACCGTCCGGGCCGGGGCTCACCCTCCGTGCCGGGACAACCGGGATTTCCGCATGGTGATTCCCACTAGGGCGTTCTGATCCGTTTCGTCCCAGGCTCTCCCGATTCGGCGGGGCGCGCCGCCCGGGTGGTCGGGACGGGTTGCGCGGACGCGGCGGAGGCGTTTCGTGGCTTCACCCAGTCGGTCGACCCGGGGGCGGGCCGTCCGCCCCGCCGGGGACCCCGGAGCCGGTTGGGATGTATGGAGCGTCTATGGTGTCGTGGTACGCGCAGAGCGGACGATTCGGGACCCTTCGTTCCTGTGGACGCCTGCGAAGTTTCATCTTCAGTTGGGGTGTTAGTGACCGCCGTCGAAACCCGTCCCGCCGGGGTCACCGGGGCGACTCCTGCGCACCGGCCCATCGGGGCCCGTGTCGGCGCGTTCGTCGCACTGACCAAGCCGCGGATCATCGAGCTGCTGCTGATGAGCACCGTGCCGGTGATGTTCCTGGCCCAGCAGGGCGTGCCGAACATGCTGCTGGTGCTCAAGGTCGTGGTCGGCGGCTACCTGTCGGCGGGCGGCGCCAACGCCCTCAACATGTACATCGACCGCGACATCGACGCGCTGATGACCCGCACCGAGCGGCGGCCGATCGTCACCGGGATGGTGTCGCCGCGCGAGGCGCTGGTGTTCGGCATCGTGCTCGGGGTCGTCTCCACGCTGCTGCTCGGCTTCGGCGTCAACTGGCTCTCCGCCGGACTCGCCCTCGGCGCGCTGCTGTTCTACGTGTTCGTCTACACGCTGGGGCTCAAGCGGCGCACCTCGCAGAACATCGTCTGGGGCGGCATCGCCGGCTGCATGCCGGTGCTGATCGGCTGGTCCTCGGTGACCGACTCGGTGTCCTGGGCGGCGGTCGCGCTGTTCCTGGTGGTCTTCTTCTGGACCCCGCCGCACACCTGGGTGCTGTCCATGAAGGTGCGCGACGACTACGAGCGGGCCGGCGTGCCGATGCTGCCGGTGATCAAGGGCAACGTGGCGGTCGGCAAGCAGGTCGTCGCCTACTCCTGGGTGATGGTCGCGGTCTCGCTGGCGGTCTGGCCGCTCGGGCACATGAGCTGGCTCTACCCCGTCGCCGCGGTGCTGCTCGGCGGCTTCTGGCTGCGCGAGGCGCACGCGCTGTACGGGCGGGCCAAGGCCGGGATCGTGGGCGCCAAGCTCAAGGAGATGCGGCTGTTCCACTGGTCGATCACCTACCTGTCGCTGCTGTTCGTGGTGTGCGCGATCGACCCGTTCGTGAAGTAGGACCTTCGTACTGTGCGAAGAGCCCCGGTCCTGGTGGACCGGGGCTCTTCCACGTTCGGCGCTGTTCACCGTGCGGGCAGCTCGGACGGGCCGACGTGGTCGTCCAGCCAGTCCTTCAGCGGCTGGGAGGCGCGGAGGAAAGCGGTGATCCGGGTGTGGGCGGTGCGGGTGCCGAGCCACTTCGCGGGCGGCCACTCCTGCCAGGCGACCAGGCCCTTGTGGCGGAGCAGTTCGATCCGGGGGTGGTCCTTGGGGAAGCCGCGCGGGGCGGTCTTGAGGGAGTCCCGGCCGAACACCTGGGGGCCGTCCTCCTCCACCCGGGCGATCACCCGCTCCAACTCCGCGCCGCTGACGTCCTCGGCGACGGCGGCGCGGTAGCGGTCCAGCTGGTCCGGCGCGAGCTGGTACATCCCGTTGCCGCAGGCCAGGCCGTCGGCGGAGAGCTGGATGTAGCCACCGGCCTCCAGGTGCGCGCCGATGTGCGTCTTGTACGGGGACTTGTCGGCGCTGAAGCGGACGTCCCGGTTGGGACGGAAGATCTTCCCCGGCCCGAACTCCGGCTCCAGCTCGACGAGCAGCAGCTCCATGGGCGCCCGTACGACGTCGTCGTACTGCTCCTTGTGGGCCTGCCAGAAGGTCTTGGAGTTGTCGGCTTCGAGGTGCTCGTAGAAGTCCAGCGCCTCGGCCGGCCAGCCTTTGAACGTCATGTTCCGAGTATGTGGCCCGGTGCACAGGGCGCTCCCGTCGCCAGCGCCTCTACCGGTCGGTAGCATGCGGGCATGAGCAGCGCAGAGACCGCCACCGCCGCCACGCCGGACGCCCGCACCGAGCGCCGCGCCAAGCGCATCGCCAAGCACCTCACCAGCTTCGCCCAGCAGCACGGCGGCAGCGCCGACGCGGTCGTCGAGTACGTCGGCGGCGTGGCCACCCGCATCGTCGTGGTCGGCGCGGACGGCGCCTGGGGCGACCAGGTCGCCCCGACCTACGCCGTCGGCCGCCGGGCGGCCGAGCTGGCGGGCCTGACCGTGCACGAGAACTTCGAGGGCGAGCTGGGGCTCAAGGTCAAGACCAGCGCCTACGAGTGGAAGCGCATGGCGGGCATCCAGATCTGAACCCCGCAGGCACATGAGTGCGCCGGCGGCCCGGCCCTGGGAGATCCGGGAGTGGACCACGGCGGTCGGGTCGGTGACCTGGGCGAGGGCCTCGGCGATCGGGCCGCCGAAGCC
>NZ_JBEOSP010000051.1:0-38357 GCF_040303105.1 Kitasatospora sp. NPDC096128
GGGCCGGGCGGCCCGTGGTGGCGTGGGCCGCGGGTGGGTGTCCACCGGGGCGGCGCTGCGTGGCCGGGCCCGGGGCTGGGGCGTGCCGGGGCACCGGCAGCCCGGACCGGGCCCCGCGCCCACGGCGGGCGCCACGGTTCGGGCGGCGCCCCCGGGGAGGGCGGCCCCTGCTCCGGCGGTCGGGACGTGGGCGGCATCATGCCCGGAAGGCCGGACCCGCGCGCCGCCCGCGCGCGTCCTCCACCAGTGGCGTTCCGGCGTACTCCCGATGGAGGACGCCCGAACCGGTCAGCTACCTGCGCTGTCCCCCGCCTCCGCCTGCGCCTTCTCCTCCGTCTGCGCCTTCTCCTCCGCCGCCGCGAAGGTCGCCGACGCCTCAGGCCGCGCCAGCGTCACCACCAGCTCGCCGTCGTCGACGTCCGCGATCAGCGTGTCCCCCTCCCGGACCGTCCCGTCCAGCAGCAGGTTGGAGATCCGGTTGTCCAGCTCCGACTGGATCGTCCGGCGCAGCGGCCGGGCCCCGAACTCCGGCTGGTAACCGCGGTTGACCAGGTACTCCTTGGCCGCCTCGGTGACCTCCAGCCGCACGTCCTGGGCCCGCAGCCGCCGCCGGCTGCGCTCCAGCAGCAGGTCGACCACCGACAGCAGGTCCTCCCGGGCGAGCGCGTGGAAGACGATCACCTCGTCGATCCGGTTGAGGAACTCCGGCCGGAACTGCCGGCGCAGGTCCCGCATCAGGTCGTCCCGGATCTCGTCGACGTTCCCGGAGTGGTCCAGGATCCGCTGCGAGCCGATGTTGCTGGTCATGATCACCACGGTGTTGCGGAAGTCGACCGTACGCCCCTGGGAGTCGGTCAGCCGCCCGTCGTCCAACACCTGGAGCAGCAGGTTGAAGACGTCCGGGTGCGCCTTCTCCACCTCGTCGAAGAGCAGCACGCTGTACGGCTTGCGGCGGACCGCCTCGGTCAGCTGCCCCGCCTCCTCGTAGCCGACGTAGCCGGGCGGGGAGCCGACCAGCCGGGAGACGGTGTGCTTCTCCTGGAACTCGCTCATGTCGAAGCGGATCATCCGGTCCGGGTCGCCGAACAGCAGCGCCGCCAGGGCCTTGGCCAGCTCGGTCTTGCCGACGCCGGTCGGGCCGAGGAAGAGGAACGAGCCGGTCGGACGGTCCGGGTCACCCATCCCGGCGCGGCCGCGGCGCACCGCCTGGGCGACGGCGGTGACCGCCTCGTCCTGGCCGATCACCTTCTCGTGCAGGTGGTCCTCCAGCTTGAGCAGCCGCTCCTTCTCGGTCGCGTTCAGCTCCGCGACCGGGATGCCGGTGCGGGAGGACAGCACCTGCGCGATGTCGTCGGCGGTCACGTCGACGACCTCCTCGCGGGACTCGGCGATCGCCGCCAGCTCGTCCTCGGTCCGCCGCAGCTCGGACTTGAGGTTGGCCGCCCGCACGAACTCCTCGTCCGCGACGGCCTCGTCCAACTCCCGCTTCAACTTGGTGATCCGGTCCTGCACCGAGGTCGCCGCGCTGGAGCCGCTGAGGCTGCGCAGCCGCACCCGGGCACCGGCCTGGTCGAGCAGGTCGATCGCCTTGTCGGGCAGGAAGCGGTCGCTGACGTACCGGTCGGAGAGCGTCGCCGCCGCGTGCAGCGCCTCGTCACCGAACCGCACCTGGTGGTGGGCCTCGTAGGCGTCGCGCAGCCCCTGGAGGATCTCGATCGTCTCCTCGACGCTCGGCTCCGGCACCAGCACCGGCTGGAAGCGGCGCTCCAGCGCGGCGTCCTTCTCCACGTGCTTGCGGTACTCGTCCAGGGTGGTCGCGCCGACCACGCTCAACTCGCCGCGCGCCAGGGCCGGTTTGAGGATGTTGCCGGCGTCCATCGACCCCTCGCCGCCACCGCCCGCGCCGACCACAGTGTGCAGCTCGTCCAGGAACAGGATCACGCTCTTCTCGGCGGCCGTGACCTCGTCGATCACCTTCTTCAAGCGCTCCTCGAACTCGCCCCGGTACTTGGAGCCGGCCACCAGCGCGGTCAGGTCCAGGGCGACCACCCGCTTGTCCCGCAAGCTCTGCGGCACGTCCCCGGAGACGATCCGCTGGGCCAGGCCCTCGACGATCGCGGTCTTGCCGACCCCCGGCTCGCCGATCAGCACCGGGTTGTTCTTGGTCCGCCGGGAGAGGATCTCCACGGTCTGCTCGATCTCCTCGGCCCGCCCCACCACCGGGTCCAGCCGGCCCGCGCGCGCCGCCTCGGTGAGGTCCTGCCCGTACTCGTCCAGCGTCGGCGTCCCGCTCGGGTGCGCGCCCGTGCTGCTGCGCTCGCCGCCGGTGCCGCGCCCGTCCAGCACCGACTTCAACGACTCCTGCGAGGGCGCCGCGTTGCGCAGCGCCGTCCCCGCACCGGACCGCTCCTGCTCCAGCAGCGCGCCGAGGATGTGCTCCGGGCCGATGTACGAGGCGCCGACCGCCTGCGAGCGGGCGTGCGCGGCGAGCAGCGCGCGCTTGGCCGAGGGGGTCAGCGCGGGCTGTCCGTCCAGCGCTTCCGGGTTGCCCGCCGGCAACACGTGCTCCAGGTCACCGGAGAGCTGGTCCGGGTCGATCCCCGCGCGCTCCAGCATCCGCCGCGAGGGCTCCACCCGGGTGGCCGCCCAGGCGAGGTGCGCGGTGTCCAGGTCGCTGCTGCCGTCCTCGGCCGCGCGCTGCGCGGCGAGCCCCAGCAGCTCCTGGGAGGACTCGCTGAGCAACCTCCCGATCGGCACCCGCTGCACCGCGGGCGGGGAGGCCAGCGGACTCATCCCGAAGAACCGGCTGAGCAGGTCGGAGAACGGGTCGTTCGATCCGAACGGGGGCATGGTCACGGCACTTCACCTCTCCCAAGCGGTTTGCAGTCACACAAACACAGGGCGCGTCCGCCCGCCTGTCGAGCGGGCCATGGCCCGGGGCGCCGGCCGTCCCGCCTGCCTGTCCCGCCTCTCTTGCCCGTCCCGCCTGCCCCGCCCCTCCTGCCCGTCCCGCCCGTCCCGCCCGTCCCGCCCGTCGAGCACGTCGAGCACGTCAGCCGGTGAGGCGGTCCAGCAGCACCCCGCCGCTGTACGTCACCGCCATCGCCAGCAGCCCGCCCGCCACGTTGCGCGCCACCGCCCGCCCCGGCCCCGCCCCGCCGAGCCGGGCGCTCGTCCAGCCCGAGACCGTCAGCGCCAGCACCACCGCGACCACCGTCACCCCCAGCCGCCAGGACTCCGGCGGCAGCATCACCGCCAGCAGCGGCACCAGCGCGCCCAGCGTGAACGCGGCCGCGCTGGCCAGCGCCGCCTCCCAGGGGTTGGTCAACGCCTCGGGGTCGATGCCGAGTTCGGTCTGCGCGTGGGCCGCCAGCGCGTCCCGGGCGGTCAGCGCCGCGGCCACCTCCCGGGCCAGGCCGTCGGTCAGCCCGCTGTCCCGGTAGTAGTCGGTCAGTTCGTCGAGCTCCCCCTCCGGGTCCTCGGCCAACTCCCGCCGCTCCTTCGCCAACGCGGCCCGCTCGGTGTCCCGTTGGGTGCTGACCGAGACGTACTCGCCGACCGCCATCGACATCGCCCCCGCCAGCAACCCGGCCACCCCCGCCGCGAGCAGCGCGGTGCGGGACCCGGCCGCGCCCGCCACACCGGTGACGATCCCGGCCGTCGAGACCACACCGTCGTTGGCACCGAGCACCGCCGCCCGCAACCAGTTCAACCGCGCCGACAGCTCCGCCCGGCTCTCCCCCGCCTGATCCGCCATCCGCGCCCACCACTCCCAGGGGTCCGTACGGTCCCCCCGATCCTCGCCCGCCGCGTCCGGCCCCGCCACCCGCCGCCGGACATCGGACGTCGGCCGTCAGCGCGTACGACTCACCCCATCGGCGCAGCACCGAGAGCAGGTCAAGACCACCCGCCAGGGGCCGGCCGGCCCAACACCGGCGCCAGCGCCCGTCGCAGGTCCTCCGGCCCCCCGTAGAGCACCCCGGTCATCCCCAGCGCCACCGCCGCGTCCACGTTCTCCCGCCGGTCGTCGACGAACAGGCACCGCTCCGGCCTCGCCCCGGCCCGCTCCGCGGCGATCTCGTAGATCCGCCGGTCCGGCTTGGCACTGCCCACCCGGGAACTGTTCACCACCGCGTCCGCCAGGTCCGTCAGCCCCAACCGCGCCAGGTCCTCGTCCAGCCACACCGTCGCATTGGTCACCAGCACCACCCGGCAGTGCTCCCGCACCCGCCGCAGCAGCTCCACCACGACCTCGTCCGCCCAGAACGGCGAGTTCGCGAACGCCTCCGCCAACCCCCGGGCCGCGTCCTCCGACACCCGGCCGGCCAGCCCGCGCGCGATCGAGTCCACCCACTCCGCCCGGCCGATCCGCCCCAGCAACAGCGGCAGGTCGTTCTCCGGCGCGAACCCGACCGCCGCCGTACTCCCCTCCCCCACCCCCGCCGCCCGCTCCAACGCCGCCACCCCGGCCCCGTCGAAGAACCGGATCACGCCGTCCACATCACACAGCACCGCATCAAACGCCCTGTTCGTCACCCGCCTCTCCTACCACGCAAGATCACCGCCCCCGCCACCCGGGTCCCGGATCCCGTCAGCGCCCGGTCGAGCCCGAACGGGACAACCCGCGCGGGACCAGCGCCGGAACGCGGGCCCGGTAGTCCTCGTACTCCGCCCCGAACAGGCCCGCCATCATGCCGTCCTCGGCCCGCACCCTCAGCAGCAACCAGGGAACGACGACGAGCAGATAGGCGATCCACACCCCGAACCCGCACGCCGGCATCCCCCCGCCGATCAACCCCAGCAGACCGGTGTAGATGGGGTGCCGCACCAGCCCGTACGGACCGTCGGTACGCAGCTCGTGCCGCTCCTGAACGGCGGGCACACTCGCCCACATCGTGCCCAGCACCCACCGGGCCCACAACAGCAGCCCGGTCGACGCCACCACCAACACCCCACCCGCCACGGCCAGTTCCGGCTGCCAGTAGCGCAACTGCCGCCAGAACCCCTGAGTCCGGTCCACCAGCGCCAGCACCACGTACACCCCGACCGCCAACAGCACCCGCCGCAGCAACGACCGGCGCAACCCGCCCAGCCACCCCCGGAACCCGGACCTCCCCACCACAGCGAAGTAGACGACACCCGCAACCCAGGCCACGCAGAAGATCGCCACGCACGTCCCGGTCAACACACCCATTGCCGACTGCAGAGCTCCCATCCCGCAAGACTCCGCCGCCGCCCAACCCCCCACCACCACCCCCGGGTGGACCCCCACCCTCCACCCCCAGGTGGACCCGCCCCGCCCCGAAACGCCAGAAGCCCCGGACCACAATCGGTCCAGGGCTCCCCACGGCGTGGGCGCGGCCGGTTTCGAACCGCCGACATCTGCTTTGTAAGGCTTGGCGTCCGCCACCCGCCCCGACCTGCACCCCGCCTGACCTGCCAGTTCCCCGGCCACCACCCCGCCGGCGCCCGTGACCGACCGCTACGTGCCGCCCGATCTGGCACGCCTTTGGCACGTGCAACCCGCACCTCCAGAGGTCTTACGCCTAACTGTCCGCCATCAGTCGTATCGATGCGATAGCGTCCCACCAGGTATCCAACGATGACGGGCCCGGAGTACCAGTGGACAGGATCACCGAGAGCTTCCTGCGGGAATTTAGTCAAGAGCGTCAAATCGGCCACGAGCCCCAGTCAGAGCAGTTTGAGGCGTTCGCTGCCTATTGCGTGCTCTCCAGCGAACACGACGGCGAGTTTGATCCCGTAGAACTGCGTACCGGGGGCGGAAACGACCTCGCGGTTGACGCGGCTGCGCTCGTAGCCAACGGGGATATCGTCACAGGCTCCGAAGAAATCGACGACCTCCGAATCCGAAACAACTATCTCCAAGCACGAATTCTGATCGTCCAGGCGAAGACAAGCGGCAGCTTTGACGCTGCTCGAATTACCGACCTCGCAGACAATCTGTGCGACTTCTTTTCAGACAGTCCAACCTTGCCAATGAGCAATGAACTGAAGGACTTCAAAAGCCTGGTCGACAAGCTCTACGAGAACAGTACTGCGTTCCGAAAGGGGTCTCCCGATCTGGTGCTTCGCTATGTAACGACTGGCACCTGGACCGGCGACGCCCACCTCTCCTCGAAGGTCGCAGCGGCAACCAAGAGGCTTGAAGAGCTCAATCTCTTTGGGAGTGTAAGCTTTGAGTGCCTCGGCGCTAAAGAACTGCAGGCCCTATATAGAAGCGCAAAAAATACGGTCGAATCGGAATTCCAGTTCCCCAACCAGGTACTAATCCCGGAGATCGAAGGCGTCGAGCAGTCCTACATTGGAACAGTCGCAGCCAGTGAATACATGCGACTAATCTGTGACAGCAATGGGAATATTCGCAAGTCGCTTTTCTATGAGAACGTGCGCGATTTCCAGGACTACAACGATGTGAACCGGGGAATCAGGAGCACCCTCCAGGAGGAGCGAACTCGCGGTCGATTTGTCGTTCTGAACAATGGCATCACCATTGTCGCCCGAGAAATGGGCGTGGTTGGCAACAAGTTTACGCTCCGTGACTATCAGATCGTGAACGGGTGCCAGACCAGCCACGTACTCTTCGATGAGAAGGACAATCTCGAAGGCGTTCACGTGCCACTGCGACTGATCGTGACTCAAGACGAGGACGTTGCAAGTAGCGTAACAGCTGCAACAAACAAGCAGACGCTCGTATCCGACGAAGACTTGAAGGCCCTAGAGGTGCTGCAGAAGGAGCTGGAAGCCTTCTTCGAGGCGCACCCAGCGGAAAAGCGCCTCTACTACGAACGGCGCTCTAAGCAGTACAGTGCGGTCGCAGGGCTGGAGAAGACGAGAATCGTGACCCGTCCGCAGTTGGTGCGGAGCTATGCCGCCATGATGCTCAATGAGCCATGGCGAGCAGGGCGATACTACGCGGAATTGCTGCGCATCCGGGGAAGTGAAATCTTCAAGGCAGGAGACCTGCCCGACCCCTACTATGTGGCCGCAGTGGCCTCGTACAGGCTGGAATACTTCTTCCGGAATGGATACGTGGACGGGAGATATAAGCCCGCCCGCTACCAAATCCTTATGGCAATTCGCCACTATATCGAGCCGGGGGAGGTTCCCACCAGGCGCCGAGAACTAGAAAGGTATTGCGCTCGAATTTCCGATCGCCTCTGGGACCTCCAGGAAGGGCCTGCCCTTATCCAGGCGATTCTTCCAGCCATTGATTCCGCTGTGGCAGCCACAGAATCCGACGGAATCCTAGATCGCGATACCGTGCGAACCCAAGCTTTCACTGACTTGGTCATCAAGGGCATCGCAACATTGCTCCAGGCCAAGTAGAGCTGACCTGCCACCATCGCGCAGCTGCAGGTCGGGCGGTGGAGCGGTTTTGGCCGGTGTCCTGTCCGGGCTTGGGTCGAGCATGATCGGGGGGCCGTAAGCTGCTGCGACTCGGTCAGGGCTTTTGGGCCTGACCGCAGTTTGGCCGAGTGGCCCCCCGGTCTTGCTCGACGCGGGTCCCTGCCCGGAGAGGTGGGTTAAACGAGCCGCCCGCCCCAGCCGCCCTGTTGCCCCTGTCCAGGTGGACGCGCCGGGACCGGGCGCCAGCCCGCACGCCCGGCGTCGGCCGCCCGGGGCGGGGCAGCGGCGCGCACAGGGCACGCGCCCTTGACCTAGGTGTGCATCTTCCGGAGCTCGGTTACATGTGGGTCTCGGTCTTCTGCTTGAGGCGTTCGTAGGGCGTCTGGCCGCCGAGAGCGCCGTGCGGGCGGTGGAAGTTGTAGTAGTCCTCCCATTCTCGGAGCTTGTCGTTCAGGACGCCGGTGTCGTCGACGACGACACCGGCGAGCATGCGGTAGAACTCCTCGCCGTCGATACGGTGTGAGCGTTCGACCTTGCCGTTGAGGTGGGGGGATGCCGGCTTGATGTACGTGTGGGCGATGCCCTTGTCGAGCACGTGCCAGTGGAAGGCGGACTGGAACTCGGCGCCGTTGTCCGTCTGGATGACCTCGACACGGAACGGCAGCCGCTCCAGGACGTAGTCAGGAACTGGACGGCGGTCTTCTGGTCGCACCGCGGGTAGATCCGCAGGACGCGCAGTCGGGTGCAGTCGTCGATCGCGGTGAACTGGTAGTACTTCGCCCGACGGCGGGTCTTGGGAGCCGTGCCGGTGACCGGGGCCAGCCCTTGGGGCGCGGTTTGAGCCGGAACGCCGATCGGTTCGATGAACTTGACGTCGATCTGGACGCGGTTGCCGGGCAGCTGCTTCTCGTATCGGGTGTGGCGCCGGTCGTGGCGCTTGTAGCGCTGAGAGGAGGGCAGCCGGTTCAGGCCCAACCTCTTGAGGATGCGGTAGACGACGGAGCAGGCGATGTCGATGTCGTGGTACCGCTTCAGGTACATCTGGATCTTCATCGGGCCGAAGTGGTAGTTCTGCCGCAGGTAGACGATCTTGTTAACGACGTCGGCGTCGGTGGCGTTCGGGCTGTGGTGCGGCGCGCTGGAGCGGTCGCGCAGGCCCTCGATGCCTTCCTCCTGGTAGCGCCGCTGCTACCTGTAGAAGCAGTTGCGGCTGATCCCGTAGTACCGGCAGGTCAGCGAGACGTTCCCGGTGACCTCCGCGGCGTGTCTCAGGACCGCCAGGCGTCGCTGGGCCTGGCGGTCCTGCTGCTGTTGCGGTGAAGGGGGCATGGCAGGACTCCGTCGCAGTCGGAGATCCATGTGTCACCAACGTCCGGCAGTTTTATAACTAGGGCACGTATCCGTTTCTTCTGGTCATCGGTCACGTCCAGCCACTATCCGCCGGCCATAGTCGACAAGCACGCTGCCCCGCGTCGGCGACCAGTGAGCCCATTTCCACGATGTCCGCCACACCGACAACAACCTGGCATCGCGCTCCGGGCGTCGGGGCATCTGGCACGCGGGTGGCACGGGACGGGTAGGACCCCGGAAACGATCAAGGGCCAGTTCGGGAGGATCCTGCCTCCGAACTGGCCCTTCTCATCTGTGGGCGCGGACGGTTTCGAACCGCCGACATCTGCTTTGTAAGAGCAGCGCTCTACCACTGAGCTACGCGCCCCCGGTCGTGGCCCTTCGGGCGTACGACGAGTGCCTAGGGTACCTGGTCCGGAGGGGTGGTGTGGTGTGGGCGGTGGTGGGCGGGAGGGAGGGGGCTCCCCGGGTGTGGGGGAATCGGGGAGAATGGGGCGCGGATCAGCGGGTCGGAGCAGGGAGCGCGCAGTGGCGGTGGCCGGCGGGAGCGGGCGGCGGGGGTCGCGTCGGGCGGGGAGTGCGCTGGGTGACGCGCTGGTGTTGCCGGTGGTGCTGGCGGGTGCGTTGGGGGCGGTCGGGCTGGCCTCGGCTGGTAGTGGCGGCTGGTGGGGCCGGCGGGGTGCCGGGGACGGGGTGCGGGCGGAGGCCAGGGACGCGCGGGCCGCGGCGCAGGAGGCGTTCTACGAGCTGGACGAGACGCAGCGCGAGCTGCAGCTGGCGGTGGAGACCGTCCGGGCGGCCGAGGAGGGGCCGGCGGCGCAGCGGGCGTTGGCCGAGCTGCCGGCGATCTCCGGCCGGGTCGAGCAGGTCACGGTGAACTACCTGGCCGCGCTCGACGCCCATGACCTGGACAACGAGGCCCTGGACGCCGGTTCGGCGGCCCAGGCCCGGCGGTTGCTGACGGACGTGCAGGGCCAGCTCCGCTCGGCCCGCGCCGAGCTGACCGACTTCCTGCGCCGCCTGCAGCCGACCGTGCAGCACGCCGAGCAGCAGCTGATGCGGGTCACGCCGGCCGTCGAGCAGGCCAAGCGCGCGCTGCTGGAGGCGACCACCGCACTGGACCGGGTGCGCGGCGCCGGGCTGCGGGCGGACGACCTGGCGGCCCGGCTGGCCGAGCTGGCGCCGGAGCTGGGGCGGCTGAACGAGGGGGCGGCCCGGCACGGCGTGGCGGCCACCCTGCACCGGGCCGACGAGGTGCGGCGGCGCGCGGAGGCGATCACCGCCGAAGCCGCCCAGTTGCCCGAGCGGGCCCGGGAGCTGGACCGGCGGGTGTCCAGTCTGCGGACCCGGATCCAGGCGCTGGAGACCAAGGCGGCGACGGTCGATCCGGCGCTGAGCGAGCTGCGCCGCCGGTTCAGTACGGCCTGCTGGCAGGACCTCCAGCGGGTGCCCGAGCAGGTCGCCGAGTCGGGCCGGGCCGCCGAACGCAAGCTCGCCGAGGCCGCCCGGGCCCGGGACGAGCAGCGGTGGGCGGACGCCACGGCCGCGATCGGCACGGTCCGCGCGCTGCTGGACACCGCGGACGGCTCGGTGCAGGCCGTGAACAACCGGCTGCGGCAGCTGAACGAGGTGCAGCACGACCCGAACCGAGAGGTGGAGCGCGCCCGCTTCGCCGTCCGGGACGCCCAGCGCCTGGCGATGGCGGGCCGCACCGCGCCGGACCCTCGGCACGCCGCCCCGCTGGACGAGGCGGTGGCCCGGCTGGACCGCGCGGTGGAGACCCTCCAGGCGGCGGGCCGGCACCCCGACTACTGGTACTTCCTGACGGAGCTGGCGGCGGTGCGGGAGACGGCGGCGCGGGTGATCGGCATGATCCGCGGCGATCTGGGCCAGCACCGCTGAGCACGGTCGGTACCCTGCCGGTATGCCACGCTACGACTTCCGCTGCCGCTCCTGCGGAGCCACCTTCGAGCTCCGCCGCCCGATGGCGCAGGCCAACGACCCCGCCGTCTGCCCGCAGGGCCACCCGGACACCGTGAAGCTGCTGTCCACCGTCGCCGTCACCGGTTCGGCCGGCGGCGCGCCGCAGCAGGCCCCGGGCGGGGGCGGGGGCGGCTGCTGCGGCGGCGGGTGCTGCGGCTAACCGGAGACGGCAGGGGCGATAGGGACCGCAGGGGCGCCGGGGACCGCAGGAGCGACAGGGACGACTGCGGCAGCCGCGGCGGCAGCCAGGAACCGGCGGACGATCTCCTCCCCGGCCGCCACCCCCACCTCCGCCAGGGCGGTGACGCCGGGGGCCGTCCAGCCGCCGTCGGCCAGTTCGCCGTGCCCGGGCCGCCACCCGGCGTCGGCGGCGAGCAGCAGGTCGGCGTCCAGCAGGGAGTCGCCGGCCGCCAGGACGGTGCCCGCGCCGCTGCGCCGGACGGCCTCGGCGAGCGCGGCGCTCTTGGTGAGCTGCCGCGGCACGGCGTACACCTTGCGGCCCTGCAGCGAGACCCGCCAGCCGCGTTCGGCGCACCAGCCGGTCAACTCGGGCAGCCAGCCGGCGGGCAGCCGGTCGCGGTCGACCACCAGGTAGGCGAACTGCTCGTCGGCGACGCGCCGTTTGCGCGTCCACTCCGGGTCGGCGCTCAGGGCGAGCCGGCTCACCACCTCGTCCAGCGGGGCCGCGCCGGCGGCGATCCGCGCGGTGATCTCGCGGCGCCAGTCGCGGTCCGGTTCGCCGTCCACCAGTAGCTGCCCGCCGTTCGCACAGATGGCGTAAGTCGGCTGCGGGCCGGGCAGGTTGACCCGCCGGTACTGCTCGACGGTCCGGGTGGTGGCGGGTACGAAGCGGGCCCGGCGGCCCAGTTCGGCCAGCAGCACGGCGGCCCGCTCGGTCAGGAAGGACAGCGGTCGCCCGTCCAGCACCTCGACGCAGAGCAGCCGGGGCGCGAGCCGGTCGGGGCCGTCCAGGGCCAGGGCCCGCTCGGAGTAGATGAGCGTACGGTCCAGGTCGCTGGCGACCAGCACGCCGCCCGGGCCGCCCACGCCGCCCACGTCTCCCGAGCCGCCGTCCGAACCGTCGACAGCACCCATCAGGACTCCCTCCCCCGCACGGCCCGTCCGCTCTCCCCCGTCGCGCCCCGACTGTAGCGGGGGTGGATGAGGCCCACGCAGCTGTACGGCAGCCCGTCCACCTCCTCGACCGGAACGCCGCGTTGGGCGGCGAGCAGTCGCACGTGGTCGAGGTCGGCCCCGGCGCCGCGCCGGGCCAGCACCCGCCAGGGCACCCGGCGCAGCAGCACCCGGGTGGTCTCGCCGACCCCGGGCTTCACCAGGTTGACGTTGCCGATGCCGTACTCCGCACTGATCCGCTCGACGGCGGCCCAGCCGGCCCAGTCGGGTGTGCGGTCCGGAGCGGCGGCCAGCCGGTCGGCCTCCTCGACCGCCAGGGCGCGGACCTCGCCGAAGTGGGCGGCGACCGCGGCCAGGAAGGCCTCCGAGACGTCCCCGCCCGCGAGTTCGGCGTAGTGCTTGGCGCCGTGGAAGTCCCCGGGGCCGATCAGCCCGGCCCGCAGCACGGTGCGCGAAACCAGCCCGGACACCGTGGAGTTGAGGCAGGCGGAGGGGATCAGGAAGTCGTCCCGGGTGCCGTACGTCCGGACACAGCGGCCCGGGTCGGCGAGCACCGCGAGGTCCGGGTCGAAGCCGGTGCCGGCCAGCGCGTCGGTGAGTTCGCGGGTGATCGCGCCCTTGCCGGTCCAGCCGTCCACGAACACCACGTCGGACGCCCGGTGGTGGGCCGCCAGGTAGCGCAGGGCGACCCGGTCGATGCCGCGGCCGCGGACGATCGACACCGCATAGTGCGGGACGGACAGGCCGTGGGCGAAGGCCAGCCAGCGGCGGACCAGGATGCCGACCGGCGTCCCGGCCCTGGCCAGCGAGGCGAGCACCAGGCCGGGCCCGCGCTCGCGCAGCAGGGTCTCGGCGACGGTGCCGACGGCGAGCGCCATCCGGCGGGCCGAGCCGCGCAGCGCCTGGTGGAACAGCTCCTGGTACTCGGGGCTGGGCCGGTACTCGACCGGCAGCGACTCGGCGTAGTGCGCGCCGCCCTGCTGGACGGCCTCCTCCCGCTCCTCGGTCGGGGCCTCCAGCGGCACGTCGGAGAGGTCCTTGAGCAGCCAGGCGACCTCCTCCGGCCGGTAGGAGGAGAACTCCGGCCCGTACAGCGGGGTGGGCAGCGCCGGGCGGTGCGAGGGGAGTACGGCGAGGACCACCCGGCCGGTGACCTGCCGCAGCTGGCGCAGCAGCGCGTACTCCCCCTGGTGCAGGGCCGGGGTGTCGGCCACGTCGTCCACCACCAGCACCACGGCGTCGAAGCGGCGGGCCCCGTCGGCGCCGGGGGCGACGTTGTAGACGTAGCGGTCGCGCGAGCCGTCGTCCTGCGGGTCGTCGTGGGCCGGGAAGACCAGCCGGGTACGGATGGCGTAGCCAGGGTCGTCGACGGCGAGGACGGGCGAGCGAGTGGTGGTGGAGTAGCGGACGCGGTCGCCGCCGAGCCGCTGGGCGAGCGCCTCGGCCAGCCGCAGCGGCGCGTACATCAGCTCCTCGACGCCGAGGACCAGGACCTGCTCCGCAGCGCGCTCCCTATCCACCGCCGCCGACCCCTCGGCGCCCGCCGCCGAACCCTCGGCACCCTCAGCGTTCGCCGAAGCACCCGCGCCCGCACCGGCGCCCTCGCCCGCGCCCTCGCCCGCACCGGCGCCCGCACCCGCACCCGCACCCGCACCCGCACCCGCCAGCGCCTCCGCCAACTGCCGGGCCAGCGAAGGCAGTACGGCGTCGAGGCGCTCGCGGTCCTGCGCCGTGAAGCCGTGCCGGCCCCCGTCCGGCAGCCCGGCGGGCCAGTCCAGCTCGACCCGGACCAGCGGGGCGGGCTCGACGGCCGAGGGCAGGGCGGCCGGGGGGACGGCGGCGATCAGCCGCTCGGCCCGCGCCACGATGTCCTCGGGCAGGTCGACGCCGCCGCTCGCGGTGGCCACCACGTCCAGCCGGGCGCCGAGTTCGGCGGCGGCCGCGGCGAGCCGCCGCCGGTCCTCGGCCGAACGCAGGTCGACCAGGGCGACCGCCACGTAGTGGTCGCGCGGGTGGCGTCGATGCAGTTCACGCATGGTGTTGAGGACGGTCCGGCCGGTCGAGAGTTCGTCGTCCACCAGCACCAACGGCCCGTCGCCCGCCAGGAGTTCGGGGTCGGCGGGGAGCAGCAGGTGCCCGGTGGCATGGGAGTGCTCCTCCTCGAAGCCGCCGAGCGGGGGTATCCCGGGGACGGGGCGGCGGGTGGAGTGCAGGCACGGGGCGTCGAGGCCGTCGGCAACACTGTGGCCCAGGCCGGTGGCCGTCTCCGCGTAGCCGAGCACGACGGCCCGGGCGGCCGCCGCGGGGCCGAGCAGTTCCCGCACCCGGCGGCCGAGTTCGAGCCCGGCGCCGTGCACGACGGCGGGCCGCTGCGGGACGTGCTTGCCGAGCACGCTGGAGACCAGCAGGTGGGCGCGCTTGGGGTTGCCGGACCGCAGGGCCAGGCCGACGAGCTCGGGCAGCCGCTCCGACCCGGTCAGCGCGATCCCGGCCCGTTCGGAGACCCAGCGCCCGGTCCACCCGCCCTCCGGCGCGCCGGCCCGTCCCCGCCCCACGGCCGAACCCGCCTTGGCCAGAACCGAAGCCGAGGCCGAAGTAGAGGCCGAAGCCGAAGCCGAAGTAGAGGTCGAGGCCGAAGCCGAGGCCGCCAACGCAGCCGCCGCCAAACCAACCGCTCCCACTCCCGATCCCGCGCCCACTCCCGCGCCCACTCCCGCCCCGGCCGTCGTCTCTGCTCTCTTCACTGCTGGTCCCGCTTTCGGTGGTGCTGGTCGTTCGGATCTCGCGTGTCAGTCAGGGCGTCAGCCGCACAGGCAGGCCGACAGCAGCTCCGCGAAGCTCACGTCCTCCCGGGCCACCCCGAAGACCTCCGCCCGTAGGAGCACCCGCTCCGCCCAGGCGCGGTGCGGCCGGGCCTCGTTCATCTTGTTCGTGTACGCCGAGCGGAGTACCCCGCCGCCGCCCTGCTCCTGCCGGAGGATGTCGCGGGCGTCGCAGTACTCCTCGTGCGTGACCACGGAGAGCGCGTGCACGGCCGGGACATGGCTGGGGTGGATGCAGGTCTTGCCCAACAGACCGTTGGCACGGTCGAGTTCGACCTCGCGGATGAGCCCGTCCAGGTCGTGCTCGATGATCCGGCGGCGGACCTCCTCGCCGGTGGCCCGGGCGGTGCCGGCGGTCGCCGCGAACGGGGTGCGGCGCAGCTGGGGCTTGAACATCCGCTCCTGCACCGGGAAGTACTCCCAGACCGGCCCGGTCACGGTGTACCCGGTGCCGTCGGCCCGGCCGAGCACGTTGACCACGTCGCCGATCGCGGCCGCGACCAGGGCCACGTCGTACGCGGTGAGGTCGGCCGAGCGCCGCAGCCCGTAGGCGGAGCACAGGTCGGTGACGCCGAGCCGGACGGCGAGCACCCGTTCGCGGTGCTCGGCGAGCAGTTCGGCGATGCCGAAGAGCTGCTCGCGCCTGGTCTCCAGGTGGGCGAGTTCGGGCGACTCCAGGACGGGCATGGCGAACAGCCGCCGTCCGGTGGCGGCCTCGGCGGCGGCGAGCGCGGCCAGGTAGGCGCCGCCGTTCCGCGGGGTGAACTTGGGCAGGACGAAGCCGCTCAGCAGCCCGGCGGCCGGGCCGAGCCGTTCGGCCAGGTCGAGGATCTGCTCGGCCGTGCGAACCCTGATGAAGAGAAGTGGATGGCTCTGTGTGCAGTCGGTGAAATCATTGACCAGATCTGTCATCTGCTCGACCAGGTTCCGCTCGCCCGCGTCCACCTCGTGGTCGGCGATCGCGTCCTCCAGGCAGAGCACCATCGACACCACGCCCCGCGCCGCCTGCTTCCGGATGTCGGCGGCCAGTGCGGGCCTGGTCGCGGGGCTGTAGAGGGTGCCGCCGAGGGCGGTGGCGAGCACCGCGGGCTCGCTCCGCGCGGTGAACGTCCGCGGCTGCTCCACGAACAGCCGGGCACGGACGTCGTCGGCGAGGTGGCCGAAATGGCGCATGGTGCCCTCCTCGGGGCTGGACGGCGGGCTGGCCGGACGGACGGCCTCCGGCCCGCGGTTCCGCCTGCACGCACCACCGGCGGACTCCCCTCCGCCGGCCCCCGGGGGCCTGTTCGAAGGCCCATCGTACGGACGGATTCCGGCCGATTCCGACGCCGGGGCACTGAACTCCCGGAACATCCGGCGGCCGCCCGGCCCACTCGGAACGATCATCCGCCGGGCGACGACCCGGCGCGAACGGACCACCCGCCGGTCACGGAGAGACCCAGCGCAAACCTCGATCCGACGCAAGTCTTGGCAAAGTCCGCCCCCGCGCCGACGGTCCCGGTCACGTTGTCCGAAGGGGTGGCGAACGGGCAGGATGGTCCGCTATGACGCACGTGATGGCCAAGGGCGCCAACATCGCACTGCCGGCGGCGGCGGTCCGCGCCGTGCTGCGCTGGAGCGCCACGCCCGGTGCGCCGGACGTGGACGCGTCCGCGCTGCTGCTCGGCGCCAACGGCAAGGTCCGTTCGGACGCCGACTTCGTCTTCTACAACCAGCCGCGCCACCCCTCCGGCCTGGTGCGCCACCTGCCCAAGCAGCACACCGCCGGCGGCACCGAGATCATCGACACGGTCGAGGTGGAACTCGCCAAGCTGCCCGCCGGGGTGGACCGGGTGGTGCTGGCCGGCTCCTCGGAGGGCGGCCCGTTCCGCGCCGTCCCGGGGCTGCGGCTGCTGCTGTTCGACGCCGCGACCGGTGACGGGGCCACGCCACTGGCGGAGTTCGCGATCGTGGACGCCGAGAACGTGTCCGCCCTGGTCGCGGGCGAGCTGTACCGGCGCAACGGCACCTGGAAGTTCCGGGCCATCGGCCAGGGCTACACCTCGGGGCTGATCGGCCTGGCCACCGACTTCGGGATCACCGTCGACGACGAGGCCGTGGACCCGGCCGCGCCCCAGGCCTCACCGGCCCCGGCACCCGCCTCCACCGCCACCCCCGCCGGCGCGGTCGACCCCCGCGCCACCCCGCTGGCCGACCCGCGCTCCGAGGCCCGGCCCGAGCCCGGCACCTTCACCCTGAGCCCGGCCGTCCCGCAGCCCCCGGCCCCTGCCCAGCCCGCGACCGCACCGGCCGCGGCGAACGGCCCGTCGACCCCGCCGCCCGCCGCGCCGTCGACCCCGCCCCCACCGGTGGCCCCGCCCACCATGCCCCCGAACCTCCCGCCGGCCCCGCCCGCACCGCCGACCCACCACCCGGGCACCCACCACCCGGGCACCCAGCAGCCGGGCACCCAGCCGGGCGGCTACGGCTACCCCCAGCCCGGCACCGGGTACGGCTACCCGCAGCAGCCACCGCCCACGACCGGCTACGGCTACCCCCAGCCCAACCAGCCGTACCCTCCGCAACCCCAGCCCCAGCCGGGCACCGGGTACGGCTACCCGCAGCAGCCGCCGCAGGCCGTCCCCCCGCAGCAGCACCCGGGCGGTTACGGCTACCCGCAGCAACAGCCGGGCACCGGCCAGCAGCCGCCCGTCCCGCCGCAGCCCCCGGCACCGGCCGCCGAGGAGTTCGCGCTGCCCCCGCAGGGCCCGCAGTTCCAGCCGCACTGAGCCGACCCCGGCGGGGCCGCCGCCGAAGCACCACGGCCCCGCCGGAACCCCCGCCCCGCCGCAAACCCACGCCCCCGCCCCCGCGCCGAGCCCCCGGACTCAGTCCCGGCCGCCCGGCTGCTGCCCCTTGTACCCCCGCTGCCACTGCATCCCGAAGCCGTACAGCCGGTCGATGTCCGCCTGGAACCCGTTGACGTACCGCACCTCGCGGCGCACCGTCAGCTGGTTGTCCCCGCCGTTCTCGATCAGCACCACCGCGCAGGAGCGCGCCGCCCGGGCCCGCTCGTCCAGCTTGATCTCGATCCGCGGCCCGGTCTGCGGCACGATCGTTATCACCGCGTGGGTCTGCTCGAAGGCCGGGGTGCCGTCGTAGATGTAGACGAAGATCAGCAGCCGCTTGAACTTGTCCTTCTTCTCCAGGTTGACGTACATCGTCTCGCCGGAGGGCGCCCCGTACTGGTCGTCGCCGCTGAGCTTGATGTACGGAGGTTCGCGCAGGTCGCCGAAGAGTTCACCGAGCGGCTGCACCACGCCCCGGGTGCCGTCGGAGAGTTCGTACATGCAGGCGAGGTCGAGGTCGACGTTCAGCTGCTCGTTGCTCCCCGGCGAGTCGGGGTCCTGCGGCCTGAGGATCCGCGGGCTGAAGAACCGCTTGAGGGTGTCCCGGGTGCCCGGCCGGACGGCGCCCGAGCGCGTGGTCCAGTGCAGGTTGACGTAGAGGTAGCCGGTGGTGGCGGCGGAGCCGGTGATCGCGTGCTGCGGCGCCGACTTGGTGAGTGTGACCTTGTGCTGCGCGCCCGGGTTGTCGAAGGTGTAGCTCTTGTCCCCGCGCAGGTACTCCCAGATCGAGACCATCCAGTCCTCTCCCCCTGCCTCCGTGCGGCGGTCTGACGATCCGCCGGTCCATGATCGGGCATCGACCCGGCCGACGGATACCCGGACTTCCCCTTTCCCTACCCCGCCCGGCCGTTCACGCCCACCCGTGACGCGAACCGGTGGGTCGATTGGCCCGGGGAAGCCGCCCTCCCGTAACATGCCGCCCCTTCGGACGCGATATCGTCTAGCCGCACAGGTGTCCCGTCCGCCCCTGCGCGGGCGCGGTGGACACCTCGTGCGGCGACGAACGAACCGTCAGGCGGCACCCGCCCCGCGGGACCTGACCACCTGTGTCGCGTTGTGAACCTTGTCCCCTGCGGAAACCCGAGGCCCGACCCGCAATGAACCTGACCTCCATACAGCTGGTCTGGACCGTCATCGGCGGCGCAGCCCTGCTGTTCGTCGCCATCCTGATGGCGACGCTGCGATTCAAGAGCTCGAAGAACGAAGAGGCCGGCGACTCCTGGGAGCGCAGCGAGGAGCGGCGCCGCCGCAAGGAGATGATCTACGGCATCTCCTCGTACACCCTGCTGTTCTGCTGCGCCGGCGTCGCGGCCGCGCTCTCCTTCCACGGCCTGGTGGGCTTCGGCATCGAGAACCTGGGCCTGTCCAACGGCTGGGAGTACCTCGTCCCGTTCGGCCTGGACGGCGCCGCGATGTTCTGCTCGGTGCTCGCCGTCCGCGAGGCCAGCCACGGTGACGCCGCGCTCGGTTCCCGCCTGCTGGTCTGGGTGTTCGCGATCGCCTCGGCCTGGTTCAACTGGGTACACGCCCCGCGCGGCCTGGGCCACGCCGGCGCCCCGCAGTTCTTCTCCGGCATGTCGATCTCGGCGGCGATCCTGTTCGACCGGGCGCTCAAGCAGACCCGCAAGGCCGCGCTGCGCGAGCAGGGCCTGGTGCCGCGCCCGCTGCCGCAGATCCGCATCGTCCGCTGGCTGCGCGCCCCGCGCGAGACCTACGCGGCCTGGTCGCTGATGCTGCTGGAGAACGTCCGCAGCCTGGACGAGGCGGTCGAGGAGGTGCGCGAGGAGCGTCAGGCGAAGCTGGACGCCAAGGTGCGCGCCCGGTCCGCCGACCGCCGCGAGCGGGCCGAGCTGAAGGCCATCTCCCGCCAGGGCGGCATGCTCGCCCGGGCCCGCGGCGGGCGCCAGGTGCCCGCGCTCACGGCGGCCGGAGACGGCCCGAGCGCTACGGAGCCTGCCCTAGCCGCCGAGAACGACCACGCCATCCCGACCGCGCAGGACCCGTACACCTCCTCCGCCACCGCCCTGGACGCCGGCCGCCGCCCGCATGCCGCCGTCGGTTCGTCCTACTCCGCCACGTCCTCGACGAGCGACTCCTACCTGTCCTCGTCGACGAGCAGCTCCTACTCCTCCTCGACGACCGGCTCGACGACCGGCTCGACGAGCAGCTCGTCCTCGTCCTACCGCAGCTCGACCATCGACCTGACGGCCGACGACGACACCCTGGCGATGCCGAAGCTGGACTCGCTGGAGCGCAAGCTGCGCGCGATCGAGCAGCAGCTGGGCTGACCCGGCAGCACCGATCGGCCAGACCGACCGACAGCACCGCTCGACAGCACCGCTCGGCAGCACCGCTCGGCAGCACCGCTCGGCAGCACCGCTCGGCAGCACCGCAGGAGCAACGCGAACGGCCGCCCCCGGGATCCCCGGAGGCGGCCGTTGCGTTCGGCCCGCCGTGCCGCGCTGAGCACCGACGGGCGGCGGACTACCGCCCGCTGCCCACGAGTTGCTCGCCCTCCTCCGCCGCCTCGCGCCGGTTGCGCAGCATCGAGGAGCCGAGGGCCAGTCCGATGAAGGCGACGCCGATCAGGCCGGTGACGATCTCCGGGATGTGGTACTTGATCCCGACCAGCAGGATCACCGCCAGCGCGCCGATCGCGTAGTGGGCGCCGTGCTCCAGGTAGACGTAGTCGTCCAGGGTGCCCTTGCGGACCAGGAAGACGGTCAGCGAGCGGATGTACATCGCGCCGATGCCGAGGCCCAGGGTGATCTGGAAGATGTCGTTGGAGACCGCGAAGGCGCCGACCACGCCGTCGAAGGAGAACGACGCGTCCAGCACCTCCAGGTAGAGGAAGAGGAAGAAGGCGGCCTTGCCGGCCACTTGGACGATCGACTTGCCGGACTTCTCGGCCTCCTCCTCGCGTTCGGCCTCCTCCTCCAGCCCCGATTCGAAGATCGAGGAGAGGCCGCTGACGACGAGGTAGGTGATCAGGCCGAGCACCCCGGCCAGCAGAACGGTTTCGGCGTGCTCCGCCGCGAAGAAGCGCGAGGCCAGCACCAGCGCGACCAGGGCGACGACGCTGGAGAGGGCGTCCACCTTGCCGACCTTCTCCAACGGGCGCTCCAGCCAGCCCAGCCAGTTGTGCTCCTTCTCGTCGAACAGGAAGTCGAGGAAGATCATGAGCAGGAACACGCCGCCGAAGGCCGCGATGGCAGGGTTGGCCGCTGCCAGGTACTGGCCGTAGGTGAGGCCGTTGTGGGTGCTGTCGGAGTGCAGCGCGAGGTCGATCACCGTCGCCGGATTGAGCTTCGCGGTGAGACCGACGACCAGCAGCGGGAACACGAGGCGCATCCCGAAGACGGCGATCAGCACACCGACCGTCAGGAAGATCTTCTGCCAGTACGGGTTCATCCGCTTCAACACCGTGGCGTTGACCACCGCGTTGTCGAAGGACAGGGAGATCTCCAGGATGGAGAGGATCAGCACGATGCCGAAGCCTTGGGCTCCCCAGAGCAGTCCGGCCGCGATCAGGCCCAAGGCGGTGATCGCGAACGACCAGCCGAATGTGCGGAGGAACACGGGAGTTGGCTACCTTTCGGGTTCTGGCCGTGTCGGGGGCGGCCTGGTCCCGAGACGCCTGACCGGGCCGGGCCCGGTCAGGTCACCCCCGCACTGCCCTCTGTTCTCATGATCGTTTGATCGTCGATCATTGATTGCTGATTGCTGATCGCTGATCGTTGACTAAGTGCGATAAGTCCGTTTTACGTCCTTACTGTACGTTGACGCCGAAGTCGAGCGCGATCCCGCGCAGGCCGGAGGCGTACCCCTGGCCCACCGCGCGGAACTTCCACTCGCCCGCGTACCGGTACAGCTCACCGAAGATCATCGCGGTCTCGCTGGACGCGTCCTCGGACAGGTCGTAACGTGCGATCTCCTCGCCGTCGACGGAGTTGACGACCCGGATGTAGGCGTTGCGCACCTGTCCGAAGTTCTGCAGCCGGGCCTCCGCCTCGTAGATCGAGACCGCGAAGACCACCTTGTCCGCCCGGGCCGGGACCAGCTCCAGGTTGACCAGGATCAGCTCGTCGTCACCCGTGTCGTCGCCGCCCACGAGGTTGTCGCCCTGGTGCTCCACCGAGCCCTCGGGGCTCTTGAGGTTGTTGTAGAAGACGAAGTACTCGTCGCCGAGCACCCGTCCGCCACCACAGAGCAGTGCGCTCGCATCGAGGTCGAACGGTGCGCCCGTGGTCGAACGGGCGGACCAGCCGAGGCCGATCTGGACCTGCGTCAGGTTCGGCGCGGCCTTGGTGAGCGAGACGTTCCCGCCCTTGGCGAGCGTGACCACCATGGTGTTCTTCCTCCCTTGCTTCTCCCGGGGCGCCTTACAGGTGTAGTCCCCCGTGGCCCCGGCCGGCCCGCTTCGGCCGGCTGAACTTCCTGAACTCACATCCTCGCAGCGCGCCCGACCCCGGCGAAGCCGGGACGGCGCCGGAGCGCGACGGGGCACGCCGGAGCACGCCGGAGCACGACGAAACCGGGGCGGCCCCGGACCTCGAAGGTCCGGGGCCGCCCCGGTGAGCGGCGCAAGACCCTTGCGCCGCAGGAGGGATCAGACGCCGGGGATCAGACGTTGACGCCGAAGTCCTGGGCGATGCCGCGCAGGCCGGAGGCGTAACCCTGGCCGATGGCGCGGAACTTCCACTCGCCGCCGTTGCGGTACAGCTCGCCGAAGACCATCGCGGTCTCGGTGGAGGCGTCCTCGGAGAGGTCGTAGCGCGCCAGCTCGGCGTTGTTCGCCTGGTTCACCACACGGATGAACGCGTTGCGCACCTGGCCGAAGTTCTGGCCGCGGTTCTCGGCGTCGTAGATCGACACCGGGAAGACGATCTTCTGCACGTCGGCCGGGACGGCGGCCAGGTTGACCTTGATCGCCTCGTCGTCGCCCTCGCCCTCACCGGTCAGGTTGTCGCCGGTGTGCTCGACCGAGCCGTCCGGGCTCTTCAGGTTGTTGAAGAACACGAAGTTCCCGTCCGAACCGACCTTGCCCTGCTCGTTGCAGAGCAGCGCGCTGGCGTCCAGGTCGAAGTCCGTCCCGGTGGTGGTCCGGACGTCCCAGCCCAGGCCGACCACGACGGCCTGGAGACCCGGCGCCTCCTTGGTGAGCGAGACGTTGCCGCCCTTGCTGAGGCTGACTCCCACGTGTCCTCCAAGAATCGGGAGGCACGGGTGGTGTGCCCCCGGGTGGTGCGGTTCACGGCGCCGACCGACGAAAACGGGCGTACGCCGCACTCCGCCAACGGCCCGAGCGTAGTACCGGGTTCCCGCACGCACGCCCGAACGGACGGGACCGGAGCGTCGCACGGGCCCTGCGGGACCGACGGACGGCCTCCGGGTGCCCCGACCGCCCCGGCCGTCCCGCCGGCGCCCCCTGGCGCCCCCGGGGCGCTCAGAGGCCGGCCAGCACCCTCAGGTACTCCTGCTCGTCCCGGGCGTCCGGGAGGCCGTTGACGACGCTCCAGCGCACCGTGCCGGCCTGGTCGATCACGAAGGTGCCGCGCAGCGGGCAGCCCTTCCGCTCGTCCAGCACGCCGTAGGCGCGGGCGACCTCGCCGTGCGGCCAGAAATCGGCCAGCAGCGGGAACTCCAGCCCCTCCCGGTCGGCGAGGACGCGCTGGGAGAACTGCGAGTCGCAGGAGACGCCGAGCACCTGGACGTCGTCGTTCTGCAGCCCGGGCAGCTCGCGCTGGATCGCGCCCAGCTCGCCGGTGCAGACCCCGGTGAAGGCGAACGGGTAGAAGACCAGGACGACGTGCTTGCGGCCGCGGAAGTCGGCCAGCCGGACCGTCTCCCCGTGCTGGGTGCTGAGCTCGAAGTCCGGGGCCTGGGTGCCGACCTCGATGGCCATGAACGGGACCTTTCTGACGCGACCGGGCCGCGCGGCGGGCACGGCAGGCGACATCCTCGCATCCGTTGACCGACGTTCGGCCGAACGGATGACCCGGCCCACCGGGCCGTCCGACCCTTCCGCCCTGAGCGAACACCTGCCGCACCCGCAGCCCCCGGCCGCCCGCAGCACCGCACCGACCACCCGGCCGCCCGGCCGCCCAGGCCCCCGCACGGAAAAGCGCCGGGCCCCGCCGGAGGAGATCCTCCGACGGGGCCCGGCGCGAGGCCCAGGGGCCCGTTCAGCGCTGCTTGGGCTGCTTCGCCGTGGACTTGGTCGCCAGGCGGGTCGCCGCCCAGTCCTTGGCCACCGCGATCGAGCTGGTCTGCGAGAGGCCGGAGGTCTTCGCCGCGTCCGCGATCTCGGACGCCTCGATGTGGCCCTCCCGGCCGGTCTTGGGCGTCAGCAGCCAGATCAGCCCGCCCTCGGCCAGGTACTCCAGGGCGTCGACGAGGGAGTCGGTGAGATCCCCGTCCTCGTCGCGGTGCCACAGCAGGACGGCGTCCGCGACGTCGTCGTAGTCCTCGTCGACGAGCTCCGTCCCGGTGATCTCCTCGATGCCCTCGCGGAGATCCTGGTCAGTGTCTTCGTCGTACCCCAGCTCCTGGACGATCTGGCCTTCTTCGAAGCCGAGACGGGTCGCCGGGTTGGACTTGTCCGCGGGGTCCGCGGTCGCGCTCACGGGAATAACCTCCAGTATTCGGCCCGGCATCCATGCCGAGGCTGTGGCCGTAGTCCACACGGGCGCGGCGGTTCGCGCAAGTACCCGACCCCCGATCCCCCCCAAAGGTTGACGTGCCACACGGGGACACGCCGGGCGAGGTGTCGGGAATCACACCGATTTGCCCTTCTCTGCGTGGGACAAGGATGCTTCGGGTGGTCCCGGCCCGCAGGCCGTACGCGTGCCCGAGATACGAACGGCATTCGGGGTCCGCGCGTGCGCGGGCGTAGAGTCTCCTGTTGGCCCTCACCCCGGCCGCCCGCCATCGGGCGGACGGGACACCAGGTCGGACCACCTCTTTTCGTAACACCCGGGGGTGTACGGAGCGGACGAAGAAGCCCGCGACGCGCACCACCAGACCGTTCCGCCCGTCGGGCGGCATGGTTACCGATCGGTAGAGATGACGGATCTCCGAGCGCGGTAGCACGATGGAGGCGGCGCGACACACCTCTAGTTTCGACCGACAGTGAAGGAACAGCGTGGCTTCCGGATCCGATCGCAACCCGATCATCATTGGCGGCCTTCCGAGTCAGGTCCCGGACTTCGATCCCGAGGAGACCGCGGAATGGCTGGAGTCGCTCGATGCGGCCATCGACGAGCGGGGGCGTGAGCGTGCCCGTTACCTGATGCTGCGCCTGATCGAGCGCGCCCGCGAGAAGCGTGTCGCCGTGCCCGAGATGCGCAGCACGGACTACGTCAACACCATCGCGACCAAGGACGAGCCGTTCTTCCCCGGCAACGAGGAGATCGAGCGCAAGATCCTCAACGCGACCCGCTGGAACGCGGCAGTCATGGTCTCCCGGGCACAGCGCCCGGGCATCGGCGTCGGTGGCCACATCGCCACCTTCGCCTCCTCCGCGTCGCTCTACGACGTCGGCTTCAACTACTTCTTCCGCGGCAAGGACGCCGAGGGCGAGTCGGGCGACCAGATCTTCTTCCAGGGTCACGCCTCCCCCGGCATCTACGCCCGCGCCTTCCTGCTGGACCGACTCACCGAGCAGCAGCTCGACGCGTTCCGCCAGGAGAAGTCGAAGGCCCCGTACGGCCTGTCCAGCTACCCGCACCCGCGGCTGATGCCGGACTTCTGGGAGTTCCCGACCGTCTCGATGGGCCTCGGCCCGCTCGGCGCGATCTACCAGGCGCGGATGAACCGCTACCTGGAGCACCGCGGCATCAAGGACACCTCGGACTCGCAGGTCTACGCCTTCCTCGGCGACGGCGAGATGGACGAGCCCGAGTCGCTCGGCCAGCTGTCGCTGGCCGCCCGCGAGGGCCTGGACAACCTGACCTTCGTGGTCAACTGCAACCTGCAGCGTCTGGACGGCCCGGTCCGCGGCAACGGCAAGATCATCCAGGAGCTGGAGTCCCAGTTCCGGGGCGCCGGCTGGAACGTGATCAAGCTGGTCTGGGACCGCAGCTGGGACCCGCTGCTCGCGCAGGACCGCGACGGCGTCCTGGTCAACAAGCTGAACACCACGGTGGACGGCCAGTTCCAGACCTACGCCACCGAGACCGGCCAGTACATCCGCGAGCACTTCTTCGGCGGCGACCTGCGCCTGCGCGCCATGGTCGAGAACATGACCGACCAGCAGATCCAGCACCTGGGTCGCGGCGGCCACGACCACAAGAAGATCTACGCGGCCTTCAAGGCGGCCCGCGAGCACAAGGGCCAGCCGACGGTCATCCTGGCCCAGACGGTCAAGGGCTGGACGCTCGGCCCCAACTTCGAGGGCCGCAACGCCACCCACCAGATGAAGAAGCTGACGGTCGAGGACCTGAAGCGCTTCCGCGACCGGCTGCACCTGCCGATCACCGACAAGCAGCTGGACGAGGGCTACCCGCCCTACTACCACCCGGGCCGCGACTCGGAAGAGATCCAGTACATGCACGACCGCCGCAGCGAGCTGGGCGGCTACGTGCCGACCCGCAAGGTGCGCCCGCGCAAGCTGGAGCTGCCCGGCGACGACGCGTACAAGTCGGTCAAGAAGGGCTCCGGCAACCAGACCATCGCCACCACCATGGCGTTCGTCCGGGTGCTCAAGGACCTCATGCGGGACAAGGGCATCGGCAACCGCTTCGTGCCGATCGCGCCGGACGAGTACCGCACCTTCGGCATGGACTCGCTGTTCCCGTCGGCGAAGATCTACAACCCGCTGGGCCAGACCTACGAGTCGGTCGACCGCGACCTGCTGCTGGCCTACAAGGAGTCGCCGACCGGCCAGATGCTGCACGACGGCATCTCCGAGGCCGGCTGCACCGCCTCGCTGATCGCCGCCGGCTCGTCCTACGCGACCCACGGCGAGCCGCTGATCCCGGTGTACGTCTTCTACTCGATGTTCGGGTTCCAGCGCACCGGCGACCAGTTCTGGCAGATGGCCGACCAGCTGGCCCGCGGCTTCGTGATCGGCGCCACCGCCGGCCGCACCACGCTGACCGGTGAGGGCCTGCAGCACGCCGACGGCCACTCGCACCTGCTGGCCTCGACCAACCCCGGCGTCGTCGCGTACGACCCGGCGTACGGCTTCGAGATCGCGCACATCGTCCAGGACGGTCTGCGGCGGATGTACGGCTCCAGCGCCGAACACCCGCACGGCGAGGACGTGTTCTACTACCTCACCGTCTACAACGAGCCGATCAAGATGCCGGCCGAGCCCGAGAACGTGGACGTCGAGGGCATCCTCAAGGGTCTGCACCGGTACGCGCCGGCCACCGCCGGCCAGATCCCGGCCCAGATCCTCGCCTCCGGCGTGGCCGTGCCGTGGGCCCTGGAGGCCCAGCGCATCCTCGCCGAGGAGTGGAACGTCAAGGCCGACGTCTGGTCCGCGACCTCCTGGAACGAGCTGCGCCGCGACGCGGTGGAGGCCGAGGAGTTCAACCTGCTGCACCCCGAGGAGCAGCAGCGGGTGCCGTACGTCACCCAGAAGCTCCAGGGCGCCGAGGGCCCGTTCGTCGCCGTGTCCGACTGGATGCGCGCGGTGCCGGACCAGATCTCGCGCTGGGTGCCGGGCCAGTGGCAGTCGCTGGGCGCCGACGGCTTCGGCTTCGCCGACACCCGTGGCGCGGCCCGTCGCTTCTTCCACATCGACGCGCAGTCGGTCGTCCTGGGCGTGCTCACCGAGCTCGCCAAGCAGGGCAAGATCGACCGCTCGGCGCTGAAGGACGCGATCGACCGCTACCAGCTGCTGGACGTGGCCGCGGCCGACCCGGGTGCCGCCGGCGGCGACGCCTGATCACCCGCCAGTGCCTGAGAGGGCCGGACTCCCGCACGGGGGTCCGGCCCTCCGGCGTTCCCGGCGGCCGACGCCCCGGTCCGGTACCGCGGCCCGGACGGTCCCGCCGGCGGCCCTCGCCCGGGTCCCGAGCAGCAGGCGGCCCCGGACTCCCCCACGGAGTCCGGGGCCGCTCGTACGAGTACGGGCTCAGATGTGCACGGCCGGGCCCGCGTCGGTCTCGCCGCGGCGGGTCAGCAGGGCGAGCAGGGCGGCGCCGAAGGCCACCACCGCGGCCACCGCGAAGGCCAGCGACATCCCGCTGACGAAGGACTGGTGCACGGCGCCGGCCATCGCGTCCACCGCCTGCTGCGGCATGCCGGGCTGGGCGGGCGGGGCGATGCCCAGCTGGGCGCCCTGCTTGAGGAGTTCGGCCTGCTGCGGGTCGGCGACCGGCGGCAGGCCCGCCTTGGCCCAGTTGCCGGGCAGCACGTCGCCCACCTTGGCGGCCATCAGGGCGCCCAGCACGGCGGTGCCGAGGCTGCCGCCGACCTGCATGGCGGCCTGCTGGAGGCCGCCGGCCACGCCGGACAGCTCCAGCGGGGCGTTGCCGACGATGACCTCGGTGGCGCCGACGATGACCGGGCTGATGCCGAGGCCCATCAGGACGAACCAGAGCGACATCACGCCGGTGCCGGAGCCGGTGTCCAGGGTGGACATGCCGATCATCGCGCCGGTGGTGAGCAGCATCCCGACCATGATCGGGATCCGCGGGCCGAGCTTGCCGATCGCGATGCCCGCCAGCGGCGAACCGACGATCATCATGCCGGTCATCGGCAGCAGGTGGACGCCGGCGTCGACCGGCTTCATCCCGTGCACGTTCTGCAGGTAGAAGGTCACGAAGAAGATCGCGCCGAAGAACGCGAAGGCCATCAGCACCATCAGCAGCACGCCCGCCGACAGCGGCACCGAGCGGAACAGGCTGAGCGGGATCAGCGGCTCCTTCGCCCGGCCCTGCCAGAACGCGAAGAGCACCATCAGCACCACCGCGCCGCCCAGGAACAGCAGCGTCCGGGCGTCGCCCCAGCCCCACTCGGGGGCCTTGATGATGCCGAAGACCAGCGCGAACATCCCGACCGAGAGCAGCGCGATCCCGGGCAGGTCGAAGGACCTGGCGGCGTTCTCGGCCCGCACGTCCTTGAGGATCCACAGGCCGAGGGCCACCGCGATCAGACCGACCGGGATGTTGATGAAGAACACCGACTCCCAGCTGACGTGCTCGACCAGCAGGCCGCCGACGATCGGGCCGGCCGCGGTGGAGGCGCCGATCACCCCGCCCCAGATGCCGATCGCCATGTTGAGCCTGTCGGCCGGGAAGGCCCCGCGCAGCAGGCCGAGCGCGGCCGGCTGGAGCAGCGCCCCGAACAGGCCCTGGAGGACGCGGAAGGCGATCACGGTCTGGACGTTGCCGGCGAAGCCGATCGCGGCCGAGGTGGCGGCGAAGCCGACCGCGCCGACCAGGAAGGTGCTCTTGTGGCCGAAGCGGTCACCGATCTTGCCGGCGGTGATCAGGAAGACCGCGAGCGCCAGCAGGTAGCCGCTGGTGACCCACTGGATCTCGGAGGGCGCGGCCCCGAGCTTCTCCTGGATCACCGGGTTGGCGATCGCGACGATGGTGCCGTCCAGGGCGACCATCATCACGCCGACGGCGACGGTCAGCAGGGTCAGCCAGGGGTGCCCCTTGAGCCCTCCCCCGGCCGACGGCTTCGACGGCGGTGCCGCGTCCGCCTCGGAGTTCTTGACGACGGACTGACTCATCTGGGGCCCTCCGTGGGCGTGGCAGAGACCGGACGTGATGGTGGCGCTGCGACGACCCACCCGTCCCCACGAGTGCCCGGCCGACGAGCGCCACTCGGCAGATTATGTCAGCCACTGACATTCGGCAAACAGTGACTTCTGACCTGCACTGACATTTGTCAGGCGGCTAAGGTTGTGCTCCCACCCGCCCCACCCGCGCCCCGGAAGGCCCCCGCCATGGCCGCTCGCACCCCCCACCCCGCCGGCACCCCCGAGGACCTCGGCCGGGCCCCCGGCCTGCGGGAGCGCAAGAAGCAGCAGACCCGGGACGCCCTGGTGCAGGCCGCCCACGAGCTCTTCCTCGGCCAGGGCTTCGCCCGGACCACCGTCGACGAGATCGCCTCCGCCGTCGACGTCTCCCAGCGCACCTTCTTCCGCTACTTCGCCAACAAGGACGAGGTCGCCCTCGCCGTCCTGGCCGACGCCGAGGACCACTTCATCCACTGCCTGCGCCACCGCCCGGCCGAGGAGACCCCGCTGGAGGCCCTGCGCGCCTCGATCGTCAAGGCCTGGCGCGACCTCGGGAACGCCCGCACCCCCGGCCCCGGCTCGATCAGCAGCGCCCTCGAACTGCTGCGCATCATCGAGGACACCCCCGCCCTGCTCGCCGCCCACCTGCGCCGGGTCACCGAGCAGGAGCGGCTGGTGGCCCAGGTGCTCGCCGAACGCGAAGGGCTCGACCCGGCCGAGGACCTGCGCCCGGTCGTGCTCGCCGCCGTCTTCGGCAGCCTGCTGCGCGCCGCCCACCTGTCCTGGACCGCCGAACAGGAACCGGCCGGCCCCGAGGGCATGGTCGCGGTGATCGAGCGCCACTTCGACCAGCTCGGCCCCGCCCTGGCCGGCCACTGGCGCCCCTGAGGCCCGCCGCGGCAGCCGCCCGTCATACCCGGGTACCACCCCGTACCCGGGTGGCACCCGGAAGTTCGCGCTCCAGTCCGACGCGCGGAGCGGGCCCGCCCTCCTAGGCTGGCCCGCGATGAAGACGCTCACCGCCGCCGACGCCCGCAGGTTCGCCGCCCGTCAACTGCGCACCCTGCGGCAGCATCTGACCAGCCCCAGCGAGGACGAGACCCCGCTGCTCGGCAACTCCCGCCGACGCTGGGTGCGCAGAATCCCGTACGCCGTCGCGGTCATCCTCCAGGCCTCGCTGATCCCCACCGGGATCGCCACCCTGGTCGACTTCTACGGCCTGGTGCTGCCGGTCGCCGCCGCACTCACCGTCGCCCAGACCATCCCGCTGTTCCTCGCCATCACCCGCCCGCTGGCCGCCTGGTGGATCAGCGCCCCCGTCCTGGTCCTCACCGCCGCCATCACCGCCCGCCACCACCAGCTGACGGGCAGTTGGCCGTGGACGGCGCCGATGATCATCTCGTACCTCTTCCTGCTGCTCGCCCTCGGGCTGCGCGAGCGCCGGGCCACCCTGATCGCGGTCTGGGTCGCCACCTTCCTGCTCACCATCCTCACCACCACCCTCGGCCTGCCCCGGGCCGGCGACGGCACCACCGTGCTGCTGATCGCGCTCAGCGGCGCCGTCCTGCTGCTCGGCTGGGCCGTGCGGGACCGCGCGGTCGCCCGCCGACTGCTCACCGAGCAGGAGCAGATCAGCGAGGTGGAACGCGAACGGCGCACCCTGCTGGAGGAACGCGCCAGGATCGCGAGGGAGCTGCACGACGTGGTGGCCCACCACATGTCGGTGATCGCGGTCCAGGCCGCCAGCGCGCCCTACCGGATCGAGGGCGTCCCGGCCGACGCCGCCGAGGAGTTCACCGCGATCGCCGGCACCGCGCGCGAGTCGCTGGCCGAGATGCGCCGGCTGCTCGGGGTGCTGCGCAGCGAGGAGACCGCCGGCGAGCGGGCCCCGCAGCCGGGGGTGGACCGTCTCGACCAGTTGGTCGAGACGGTCGGACGGGCCGGGGTGCCCGTCGAGCTGAGCGTGGACGAGGGGCTGGCCGAGCAGGTGCCGCAGGCCGTCGGACTCTCCGTCTACCGGATCGTGCAGGAGGCGCTGGCCAACGTGGTCCGGCACGCCCCCGGCGCCCGGACCTGGGTGTCGCTGTCGGCCGACGGCCCGGAGCTGCGGCTCACCGTGGTCAACGCGCCCCCGCCGCACCGCACCGAGTCGCTGGAGGCCGCGGCCGAGGGCACCGGGCACGGCCTGATCGGGATGCGTGAACGCGTCCGGCTGGTCGATGGCAGTCTGGACACCGGTCCGCTGGCGGACGGCGGCTTCAAGGTGGCCGCCGTCCTGCCGCTCGACCGGCCCGAACGCCCAGACACCACCGGGGAGCAACCCGTATGACCATCCGCGTGATCATCGTCGACGACCAGGCCATGGTGCGGGCCGGCTTCGCCGCCCTGCTCAACGCCCAGAGCGACATCGACGTGGTGGGGGACGCGGCGGACGGCGCCCAGGCGCTCGAAGTCACCGGCCGCACCCACCCGGACCTGGTGCTGATGGACGTCCGGATGCCCGTCATGGACGGCCTGGAGGCCGCCCGGCGACTGCTCGACCCCGAAGTCCCGGGCGCCCACCGCCCCAAGGTGCTGATGCTGACCACCTTCGACGTGGACGACTACGTGTACGAGGCGCTGCGCGCCGGGGCCAGCGGCTTCCTGCTCAAGGACGCCCCGCCGGCCGACCTGATCGCCGCGGTCCGGGTGGTCGCGGCCGGTGAGGCGCTGCTCGCCCCCTCCGTCACCCGGCGGCTGATCGCCGACTTCGCCCGCAACCGGCCCGCCAAGCGCCGCGACCCCAAGCTGCGGCTCAACGGCCTGACCCCGCGCGAGACCGAGGTACTGGAACTGATCGCCCGGGGCCTGTCCAACCAGGAGATCGCCGCGCAACTGGTGCTCGCCGAACAGACCGTCAAGACCCACATCGGGCGGATCCTCGCCAAGCTCGACCTGCGCGACCGCGCCCAGGCCGTGGTGCTGGCCTACGAGTCCGGCCTGGTGACCCCCGGCGAGTAAGGGGGGTTATCCCCCTCATACCCCGGTAGCACCGGGTAGTTGGCCCTGCGGTGTGACGTCCGCGGGGCCGTCGTGTTCCTACCTTCCTCCTCGTCGCAAGCCGAAGCCGGCTGCCGAACGGACGAAGGAGAGCAGGGACATGCGCAAGCTCCGGACCAAACGGGCCGTCATCGCCACCGCCCTGGCACTGGCGGCCGTGCTCGGCGCGGGCGGCTGGGCCACCGGCACCCAGACCGCCCTCACCGGCCCGCCGCCCGGCAGCGCCGCCTGGACCGCCGACACCGCGTTCGGCCTCCACCTCCCCGACCCGGCCACCACCGCCCCCGCCCAAGCGGCCGCCTTCTTCGCCGGGTTGACGCCCGCCCAGCAGGAGGCCCTGGCCGCCCGGCACCCCTTGGTGGTCGGCAACCTGGACGGCGCCCCGGTCCGACTCCGGTACCACGCCAACTCCCTGGCCCTCGCCGCCGAACGCGACCGCGAACTCGCCCGGACCACCGACCCGGCCCTCACCCCGCAGGACCATCAGGCCGCCCGCACCCGCGTCGAGCGCTACCGCACCCTGCTGGACGGCGGCCGGCAGATCCTCGCCTTCGACCCGCGCGGCCGCGGCCAGGTCGCCGAGGTCTTCGGCGACCTCGCCACCGCCCCCCGCAGCGCCGTGATCGTCCCCGGCTCGGACATCGACCTGCTCACCTTCGACCGCGCCACCGAGCCGTACGGCACCCCCGCCGGCATGGCCCGCGCCCTCCACCGGGCCACCGACGGACGGACCGCCGTGATCGCCTGGGCCGGCTACACCACCCCGGTCGGCGTCGGCGTCGACGCCGCCACCGAGGACCTCGCCCGGGCCGGCGCCGACCGGCTCACCCGCCTGCTCGACGGACTCGCCGTCAGCACCTCCCCGCAGGCCCCGGCCACGGTGTTCTGCCACAGCTACGGCTCGGTGGTCTGCGGCCTGGCCCGCCCGACCCCCGCCCGGGCCTCCGCCCTGGTGGTGCTCGGCTCGCCCGGCATGGGCGTCGGCTCGGCCGCCGACCTCGACCCCGGCGTCCCGCTCTGGGCCACCGCCCGCAACGACTCGGACTGGATCGGCAACGTGCCCAACGTCCGCTTCCTCGGCCTCGGCCACGGCGCCGACCCGACCGACCCCGGCTTCGGCGCCCGCCCGCTGCCCTCCGCCGGATCCCGCGGCCACACCGGCTACTTCGCCCCCGGCACCGCCTCGCTCGCCGCCTACGCCGCCATCGCCCTCGGCAAGTAACGCCCCGTACAGGAAGGAGCACCACCATGGCCCACCCCCTCACCACCCTGCGCCGCGCCGCCGAGAAGGTCGACGCGAAGACCCCCGCGAGCCGCGACCGCGCCCTGGACGGCCTGCGCGCCCTCGCCCTGCTGTCCGTCCCGATCGGCCACTGGATGCTCGGCGGCCTCACCCGCTCCTCCGACGGCGCCCTGCACAACGCCAGCCCGCTCTCCGCGCTCGGCGGCTTCGCCCCGGCCAGCTGGCTGCTCCAGATGCTCGGGGTGTTCTTCCTGGTCGGCGGCCACTCCTCGGTCCGCTCGCTGGAGCGGGCCCGGGAGAAGGGCCTGGCCTACGGGGGTTGGCTGCGGGCCCGGACGGTCCGGCTGCTGCGCCCGGTGCTCGGGGTGACGGCGGTGTGGGCGCTGCTGATCCCGCTGCTGCCCCGGCTCGGCGTGCCCGCGGACACCCTGCGGACCGGCGCGACGCTGGTGGTGCAGCCGCTCTGGTACATCGGGGTGTACCTGGCGCTGACCGCACTCACCCCGCTCTGCGCGGCCTTCGGGCGCCGGCTCGGCCCGTGGTCGGCGGGCCTGCTGGTGGCCTCGGTCGCGGTCGTGGACCTGCTGCGGTACGGGCCGTGGGCCGAGGCGGTGCCGTCCTGGGTGGGGCTGCTGAACCTGCTGCCGGGCTGGATGTTCGGCTACCAGCTGGGCGTGCTGTGGGCGCAGGGCCGACTCGGCCGGTCGGCGGCCCGGGTGCTGCTGTTCGGCGGCGGCGTGCTGTTCGCGGTCCTGCTGGTGGTGTTCCACTACCCGGCGAGCATGGTCGGGGTGCCGGGCGTCGAGCGGACCAACTCGCACCCGCCGTCCCTGCTGGTGCTGGCCCTGGCGGCGGTGCAGTGCGGCGCGGCGGTGCTGCTGCGGGAGCGGCTGGGCCGGCTGCTGACCCGCCGTCCGCTGCTGTGGCTGCCGGTGGTGGCGGTCAACCTGTCGGCGATGACGATCTTCTGCTGGCACCAGAGCGCGATGCTCGCGGTGGCCGTGCCCGGCGCGGCGGGCCTCGGCGCCGTCCCGGGACTCACCACCGCGCCGGACTCGCTCGCCTGGGTGGCCGCCCGGCTGGCCCTGCTGCCGCTGTTCGGAGTCGCCCTGGTGGCGATCGGGTGGTTCACCCGGCGCTTCGACGGGCCGTGGACGGCCTTCTCCCGGGCCGGCAAGGCGCTCGCGGGCGCGGCAGCGGCGCTGTTCGCCGCGTACGCGCTGGGCGTGGTGTGACGCACCCCGGAGATCACGGCGCCGAAGGGGCGCGGACCGAACGGTCCGCGCCCTGCTCTAACCTTCCGCCATGGTGACGTTCGACGAATTCCGCGCGATGGCCCTGGCCCTGCCGGAGGCCGCCCAGGAACCGACCTGGGGCATCCAGACGCTGCGGGTCCGCGGCAAGGTCTTCGCGATGGGCGCCCCCGACGGCGACAGCGTCACGGTCAAGGCCTCCCGCGAGGACCAGGCCGAGCTGATCGCCGCCGAGCCCGAGGTGTTCTCCTTCGCCCGGTACGTCGGACGGCACGGCTGGGTGAGCGTCCGACTGGACCTGGTCGACCCGGAGGAGCTGCGGGACGTGGTCACCGAGGCCTGGCGGCGGACCGCCCCCAAGCGGGCAGTCGTCGCATTCGACGCCGACCATTCCGCTTAGCACCGCCGGAACGGCCACACAAGGACGCCGGAAGGACACTCCCGGTTCATGTGATCCATCCCACAGTTTGGGCGTGTCCGTCACCCTCCTGTGACCTCTACGCTTTCCCAGGGAAGTCAGCAGTCCATTCGCACCCTCCGGGCACCGCCCGAGAAACGGTGACGGGCCCCGAGGGAGTTGGTGCGATGCGCAACCGTCGACGCTGGAAGCGGGTACTGATCGGGGCGTTCGCCGGTTGTGCCGTGCTCGCCGACGCCGGTGCCTCGGCAGCCGCGGCCGCGGTCTCCTCGGAGCAGCTGGCGATCTCCACGCCCCCGGCCGGCAGCGCCGCCTGGATCCAGGACCACACCTTCGGCCGCGTCCTGCCCGACCCGGCCACCACCAGCCCGGCCGAGGCCGCCGCGTTCTTCGCCTCGCTCGCCCCCACCGAGCTGGACCGGCTGATCAAGGACTACCCGCTGGTCGTCGGCAACTACGACGGCGCCCCGCTGGACCTGCGCTACCGCGCCAACCGGATCGCCCTGGCGAACGAGCGCGACGCCGCCACGGCCCGCGCGGCCGACAAGAAGCTGGACTCGGACACCCGGGCGCTGGCCGTCTCCCGCGCCAACGACGTCGAGCACCTGCTCAGCCCCGGCCGGCAGGTCCTCGCCTTCGACCCGCGCGGCCGCGGCCTGGTCACCGAGGTCTGGGGCGACCTCGCCGACGCCGAGCACGTCTCCGTGATCGTGCCCGGCTCCGACGCCGACCTCGGCCACTTCGACCAGAGCGCCGAACCGCTGCGCGGAGCGGCCGGCATGGCCCGCGCCCTGTACGCCGAGGAGCAGCGCCAGGCCCCGGGCACCCGTACCGCCGTGATCGCCTGGACGGGGTACGTCACCCCCTCCGGCCTCGGCCCGGACGCGGCCACCTCCCGGCTCGCCGACGTCGCCGCGCCCCGGCTGGAGCGGCTGCTCGCCGGCCTCCGGGAGACCACCCGCCCGGACGCGCCCCCGGCGCTGCTCTGCCACTCGTACGGCTCGGTGGTCTGCGGCACCGCCGCCCCGAAGATCCCGCGCGCGGCGGCCTCGCCGTCCGACACCTCCGGCATCACCGACATGATGGTGTTCGGCAGCCCCGGCATGGGCGTGCAGTCCGCCGCCGAGCTGGGCGCCGGCGTCCACGTGTGGGCCACCCGCAACCCCAGCGACTGGATCGGCAACGTCCCGTTCCTGGAGGTCGGCAAGCTCGGCCACGGCGCCGACCCGACCGGCGGCGGCTTCGGTGCCGAGCAGATCTCCTCCGCCCGGGCCGCCGGCCACAACGGCTACTTCACCGACGGCACCGACAGCCTGCACAACTTCGCGGCGATCTCGCTCGGGGACTACCGCCACGTCGTCCGGCCGCAGCCCGACTCCTGAGGCGCTCAGGGCTGTTACTGCTCCTGATACAGCCGCAGGGCCTCCGCCGCCGCCCGCGCCAACTCGCGCCGGGCGGCCGGCGGGCCCAGCACTTCGACCTCCGCGCCGAAGGCCAGCAGCGCGCGGACGGCCGCCACGGCCGGGAAGGCCATCGCCAGCTCGACCCACTCCTCCGCCGGTCCGGTGCCCGCCTCCGGCGGCGGCGCCGTGACCCGGCCGCCGTGGATGCGCAGGAACATGTCCAGCCGCCCGCGGCGGACCCGCACCCGCACCGGCACGTCCTTCGGCACCCGCTCCACCTGCTCGCGCAGCGCCGCCCACACCTCGCCCAGCGCCACCCCGGCCCGGCGGCGCACCGCCTCCTCGGCCGTCTCGGCGGCGAGCACCCGGTCGGCCCGGAACAGCCGCGGCTCGCCGTGCAGGTCGGCCACCAGGTACCAGACCGCGGCCTTGTTCACCAGGCCGTACGGGTCGACGGTGTACTCCACCGGCGCGGGCGTGCCGCTGTGCCGGTAGCGCAACCGCAGCCGGCGGTCGGCGAACACCGCGTACTGCAGCTCGCCCAGGTCCGGCGGGCTGCCGGCGCCCGGCTGGGAATTCTGCATCCAGCGGGCCGGGTCGACCAGGATGCGCTCGCTGACCCGCTCGGCGGCCGGGCGGTGCGGGGCGGGCAGCGCGGCCATCACCTTGCGCAGCGCCGAGCCCAGCGCTCCGTCCAGCCCGAGGTCGCTGTGGGCGCCCTGGGCGGAGAGCACGAACAGCGCCCGGGCCTCGTCGGCGGTCAGCCCGGTGACGTCGGTGCGGTAGCCGGGCAGCAGGTTGATGCCGCCGTGCCGGCCGCGTTCGGTGAACACCGGCACCCCGGCGGCGGAGAGCGACTCGACGTCCCGGTAGATGGTGCGGACGGACACCTCCAGCCGTTCGGCCAGTTCGGTGGCGGGCACCCGGCCGCGGGTCTGGAGCAGCAGCAGGATCGAGAGCAGGCGGTCGGCCTTCATGGCTCCAGAATCCCAGGAATCCTGACGGCACTTGTCAGGTTTTACTGGGAGATTGCGTTCCGAGCCCGCCGGCACGATCCGAGCGGGGGCCGCACCTCGCAAGGGCCGCATCACACAAAGGAATCGAACGCAGATGAACGCCGTCCAGGACGCCCGCCCGCAGTACCTCGCCGCCCTCGGCCAGTTGGAGAAGCTGTTCGCCGCCGTCACCCCCGCCGACCTCGACCGGCCCACCCCCTGCGACGACTACACGCTGCGTCAGCTGCTGAACCACGTGGTCGGCGGCATCCACCGGTTCGCCTTCATGGGCGAGGGCGGGCTGGCCGCGGACATCCTGCCCGGCATCGGGGACCCGTCGGACGACGGCTGGCCGGCCGCGCTCGCCCGGGCCGCCGCCCGCGCCACCGCCGCTTGGGCGGACGACGCCAAGCTGGGCCGTCCGACCTCCGCGCCCTGGGGCGAGGTGCCCGGCGGGATGGTGGTCGGCGGCTACGTGATGGAGGCGGTGACCCACTCCTGGGACATCGCCACCGCCCTCGACAACGGCTTCGCCCTGGACGAGGAGCTGGCGCACACCGCGCTGGCCATCGCCCAGTTGGTGCTGCCGCCCGAGAGCCGGGTCGAGGGGGTCCCGTTCGCCGCGGTGCAGCCGGTCGCCGAGGACGCCGACGTGCACGCCCGGCTGGCGGCCTGGACGGGCCGCAAGGCCTGAGACCGCAGTCCACCGCGCGGGCGCGCAGCACAAACCGTCGGAGGACCTCTCTCCCTCGACCGGCGC
>NZ_JBEOSP010000051.1:38367-62169 GCF_040303105.1 Kitasatospora sp. NPDC096128
CGGGCGCCGGGCCGCGCGGGCCCGGCCGGCCGGCCCCGCCCGGGCCCCACCCCGGCCCCGCCCGGCGGGCGCGGCGGCTCCCCCCCCGCCCCCCCCCCCCGCGCGGTGGACTGCTCCGGCCCGAACTACTCCGGCTGCTCCGGCTGCTCCCGCTACTCCCGCCCGACCGAGGTGTTGCTCATGTCCGCGTAGCGGTCGCCCGCCACCCGGCCGGCCAGCGGCTCCAGCAGCGCCAGCTCCTCCGCGCTCAGCCGCAGGGCGACCGCGCCGGTGTTCTCGGCGAGCCGGCTGCGCTTGCGGGTGCCGGGGATCGGCACCACGGTCAGCTTGTGCACCTGGGCCCGCTGCTGCACCCAGGCCAGCGCGACCTGGGCGAGCGTCGCGTCGTGGGCCGCGGCGATCTCCCGCAGCGGGGCGAGCAGTTCGCCGTTGGCGGCGGCGTTCTCGCCGGTGTAGCGGGGGTGGGTGCGGCGGAAGTCGTCCGCCGCGAGCGTCCCGGCGTCCTGGAACGCGCCGGTCAGGAAGCCGCGCCCGAGCGGCGAGTACGGCACGAAGGCGACGCCCAGCTCGGCGGCGGTCGGCACCGCGGAGCGCTCGACGTCCCGGGCGAACACCGACCACTCGGACTGCACCGCGGCGATCGGGTGGACGGCGTGCGCCTCGCGCAGCTCGGCCCCGGTCACCTCGGACAGGCCCAGCTGCCGGACCTTGCCGGCCCGCACCAGGTCGGCCATGGCGCCGACCGACTCGGCCAGCGGCACCTCCGGGTTGCGGCGGTGCATGTAGTACAGGTCGATCACGTCCACGCCGAGGCGGCGCAGCGAGCCCTCCACCGCGGTGCGGATGTACGCCGGGTCGTTGCGGACGGCGCGCTTGGTCGGGTCGTTCTCGTCACGCTCGATGGCGAACTTGGTGGCGATGACCACCCGGTCGCGGTTGGCGCGGACGAAGGGGCCGATGAACTCCTCGTTGCGGCCGGAGCCGTACATGTCCGCGGTGTCGAACAGCGTGACGCCGGCCTCCAGCGCGGCGTCCAGCGTGGCGAGCGCCTCGCCGGAGTCGGTCGGGCCGTAGAACTCGCTCATGCCCATGCAGCCGAGGCCCTGGACGCCCACCAGCGGGCCGTCGGTGCCGAGGGGGGCGGTGGGGAGGACGGGGTGAGTCATGCGCTCTGCTCTTCCTCTACTCGGTGGTACTGGCATCGGAGGGGGGTGCCGGTGCTGTCGGCGATCTTCCCGGCATAGAGATCGATCTTGTAGTCGAGGACGGCCAGGGTGGCCTGGAGGTCGACGATCCGCTGCCGGACCTCCTCGCGCTGGGTCTCCAGCAGCTCCCGGCGCTCGGCGTAGGTCTCCTCGCCGCGGCGGGCCATGTCGACGTACTTGAGCATGTCCGCCACGGACATCCCGGTCAGCCGCAACCGGCCCAGGAAGGCCAGCCGGTGCAGGTCGCCGTCGCAGTAGCGGCGCTGGCCGCCGACCGCGCGGTCGACCGGGTCGAGCAGGCCGATCCGCTCGTACCAGCGGAGGGTGTGGGCGGTCAGCCCACTGGCCGCGGCGACCTCGCTGATGGTGTGCCGCGGGGTCCGGTCCGGCTCACCGGCCGGGCCGTTGAAGACCTCGGTGCAGCTGCGCAGACCGGCCCGGGCGGGTACGGGTGTGGCCATGATCGATTCCCCCTGTCCTGTACCGACGACGCTACCGAGTTGGAGTGCACTCCAAGCAAGCCACCCTGCCGGGTGCCCCTGCCACCCGGCTGAGCGGCCCATTAGAGTCGACCGCATGGAGAGCTTGCGGATGATCGACAACTGGCCCGTGCCCCACGCCGCCGCCGCGGTGGTCCGGGGGTCGGACGGCGCGGTGCTGGGCGCCCACGGCCCGCAGCAGCACCTCTTCCCGCTGGCCTCGGTGACCAAGCTGCTCACCTCCTACGCGGCACTGGTCGCCCTGGAGGAGGGCGTGTTCGAGCTGGACGACCCGGCCGGCCCGCCCGGCTCCACCGTCCGCCACCTGCTCGCCCACACCTCGGGCCTCGGCTTCGACGAGGACCGGCTGTTCGCCGAGCCCGGCAAGCGCCGGCTCTACTCCAACGCCGGTTTCGACGTGCTGGCCGTCACCCTGGCCGAGGCCGCCGGGATCGCGTTCCACGAGTACGTCGCCGAGGCGGTGTTCGAGCCGCTGGGCATGCACGACACCCTGCTCAACACCGCGAGCAAGTCCCCGGCCGGCGCCGGCGGCCTGTCCACCGTGGCCGACCTCACCCGGTTCGCCGCCGAGCTCCAGGCCCCGAAGCTGCTGGACCCGTCCACCCTCCACCGGGCCACCCGCGAGGTCGCCTTCCCCGGCACCAGCGGTGTGCTGCCCGGCTACGGCCACCGCCGCCCGAACGACTGGGGCCTCGGCTTCGAGATCCGCGACGGCAAGAGCCCGCACTGGACCGGCGCCGCCAACTCCCCGGAGACCTTCGGCCACTTCGGCCAGTCCGGCACCTTCCTCTGGGTCGACCCGCGGGCCGGCGTGGCCTGTGTCGCGCTCACCGACCGGGACTTCGGCCCCTGGGCCGTCGAGGCCTGGCCGCCGCTGTCCGACGCCGTCCTGGCCGAGCTGAACGGCTAGGCCCTGGGCCTCAGCCGTACGAGACCGGCGAGTGCATCTCCCAGAGCAGGAGTTCGGCGCCGGTCTCCCCGGCCGCCGGGTCGGCGAAGGCCTCGCCGGTGATCCGCACGCTGTCGCCGGGCACCATCGACCGGCCGGCGCCCTTGGGCCCGGGAACGGTCCGGTAGCCCAGCGATCCGGCCGTCAGGTGGGCGTACCGCCAGGGCGCCGCCGGCAGCGGGGGCATCGGCTGCCAGGGGCCGGCGGTGGCCAGCCAGAGCGCGGCATCCCGGCGGCGCAGCCGCAGGGCGTCGGTGCCGGCGTCGCGCTCCAGCCCGGAGGCCAGCAGCGTCAACCCGCCGTCCGCCGGTTCCACCTTGCGCAGCCCGTACCCGGGGGCGGCATCGAACTCGTCGGGCTGCAGCCACATCTGGACGAAGCGCACCGGCCCGGTGGCGCCGCCGACGTTGCGCTCGGTGTGGGTGACCCCGGAGCCGGCACTGAGGTGCTGGATCATGCCCGGGCGCACCACCCCGCTGTGGCCGTGCGAGTCCCGGTGGGCCAGCGCGCCCTCCAACACCCAGGTGAGGATCTCGGTGTCCCGGTGCTTGTGCTCATCGAACCCGGCGCCCGGCGCCAGGAGTTCCTCGTTGCACGCGAGCAGCGCGCCGAAGTGGGTGTTCTTCGGGTCGTAGTGGCCGGAGAAGGAGAACGCGTGTCGGGTCTCGATGCCCTCGGCGGGGGCGGAGCGGTAGCGCTCGGCGGTGCGGCGCAGGTCGGCACGGGGGCGGGCGGCGGCGTCGGTCACGCCCTCACCGTACTGCTCCGGACGGCGCGCACCCGGGCGCGGACGCACCCCGCGCCCCGGGTGGTGTGACCGGCACCACCGTGCCGGTCCGCCGGGGGGTGTGCACGAGCAGTCACCCGCGTGAGGCAGTCTTGTCCTTGTGTCAGCCGCTTCCGCGAACTCCAAGAGCGACCCCAGTCCCGCAGCCGAACCCACCGGGAAGAGCCCGGCTCCCCGGACCGCCCGCGACCGCCCCGGCCGCCCCGCCCCCCGTCTGACGGCCCAGGAGCGCCGGAACGCCGCCGAGCGGGCCGAGCGCCGGGCCGCGACGCTCAAGCGCCTGGAGAAGTCCTCGGGGAAGCTGGCCACCGCCGCGATCTCGCGGATGGACGACCAGCTCGGCTGGTACCGGCGGATGCCCCCGGAGCACCGCTCCTGGATCGGCCTGGTCGCCCAGGCCGGCATCGCCGCCTTCACCGAGTGGTACCGCCACCCGGAGGCCGCCCGGGCGATCTCCACCGACGTCTTCGGCACCGCCCCGCGCGAGCTGACCCGGGCGATCACGCTGCGCCAGACCGTGGAGCTGATCCGCACCACGATCGAGGTGATGGAGGAGGCCATCGAGGAGGTGGCCGCCCCCGGCGACGAGGCGGACATGCGCGAGTCCGTGCTGGTCTACGCCCGGGAGATCGCCTTCGCCACCGCCCAGGTGTACGCCCAGGCGGCCGAGGCGCGCGGCGCCTGGGACGCCCGGCTGGAGGCCCTGGTGGTCAACTCCCTGCTGTCCGGCGACGCCGACGAGGGGGTGCTCTCGCGGGCCGCCGCCCTGGGCTGGGGCCAGCCCAGCCAGGTCCGGGTGGTGATGGGCAGCGCCCCGGACGGTGACAGCGAGTTGGTGGTCGAGGCGATCCGCCGGGCCGCCCGGTACGCCAAGCTGAACGTGCTGACCGGGGTGCTGGGCAAGCGCCTGGTGGTCGTGGTCGGCGGCGACAAGGAGCCGGTGCACGCCGCCCGGGCGCTGATCGGCCAGTTCGCGCCGGGCCCGGTGGTGATCGGCCCGACCGTGCCGGACCTGCTCTCGGCGACCCGCTCGGCGCACGCCGCCGCGGCCGGCCTGCGCGCCTGCGCCGCCTGGCCGGACGCCCCGCGCCCGGTGCTCGCCGACGACCTGCTGCCCGAGCGGGCGCTGGCCGGGGACGGGGCCGCCCGCCGCCAGCTGGTGGAGGAGATCTACACACCGCTGGACGAGGCCGGCTCCGCCCTGCTGGAGACGCTGAGCGTCTACCTGGAGCAGGCGTCCTCCCTGGAAGGCGCGGCCCGGATGCTGTTCGTGCATCCCAACACGGTGCGCTACCGGCTACGACGTGTGACCGACGTCACGGGGTACGCCCCGTCCGACGTACGTTCGGCGTTCACTCTGCGGATCGCACTGGCCCTCGGCCGCCTCACCGCCGTCGGGGAGCCCGGCTGAGCCGGAGTGTAGGGACCATACAATCCCGGATGGTTTTCTTCGTTACCGTCGCCTACCCGCCCCCGGGCGCCTGGCGAGAGAGGGTTGAACCGTGCTCGTAATCGTCGCCCCTGGACAGGGTGCCCAGTCCCCCGGTTTCCTCAGCCCCTGGCTGGAGCTCGACGGTGTCGCCGACCGCCTGCGCCGCTGGTCGGAGCCCGCCGGGCTCGACCTGGTGCACGCCGGGACCGAGGCCTCCGCCGAGGAGATCAAGGACACCGCCGTCGCCCAGCCGCTGCTGGTCGCGGCCGGCCTGGTGACCGCCCGTGCGCTGTTCCCGGACGAGGACGTCGCCCGCAAGCTGACCGGCGCCGTCGCCGGCCACAGCGTCGGTGAGATCACCGCCGCCGCCCTCGCCGGGGTGTTCGGCGCCCATGAGGCGCTGACCTTCGTCCGGGAGCGCGGCCGGGCCATGGCCGAGGCCGCCACCGTCACCGAGACCGGCATGGCCGCCGTGCTCGGCGGCGACCCGGAGGTCGTCGCGGCGAAGCTGGCCGAGCACGGCCTGACCGCGGCCAACAACAACGGCGGCGGCCAGATCGTCGCGGCCGGCACGCTGGTCCAGCTGGAGGCGCTGAAGGCGGACCCGCCGGCCGGCGCCAAGCTGATCGCGCTCAAGGTCGCCGGCGCCTTCCACACCGAGCACATGGCCCCCGGTGTCGAGCGGCTCGCCGCGCTGGCCCCGAGCCTGGAGGTGGCCGACCCGCAGGTCCGCTACGTGTCCAACAAGGACGGCGGGGTCGTCGACTCCGGCGCCGAGGTGCTGGGCCGCCTGGTGTCGCAGGTCTCCAACCCGGTCCGCTGGGACCTCTGCATGGAGACCCTCGGCCGACTGGGCGCGACCGCCGTCATCGAGCTGTCCCCCGCAGGCACGCTCACGGGGCTGCTCAAGCGCAACCTCAAGGGTGTGGCCACCCTCGCCCTGAAGACCCCGGCCGACCTGGACAAGGCCCGTGCGCTCATCGAGGAGCACGGCGGCCAGGGCCGGCAGGACCCGCAGGACCAGGAGGACCAGGCATGACCAAGCCGCAGATCCGCCCCGCCACCGGCGCGCAGTACTCCCGCATCCACGGGGTCGGCGGCTACCGCCCGGTCCGGGTCATCCCCAACTCCGAGGTCCTGGAGTGGATCGACTCCTCGGACGAGTGGATCCGCACCCGCAGCGGGATCGCCGAGCGCCGCTGGGCGGGCCCGGACGAGAGCGTCTCCGAGATGTCGGTGCAGGCCGCCGGAAAGGCCATCGCGCAGGCCGGCATCTCCGCCGAGCAGATCGGCGGCGTGATCGTCGCGACCGTCTCGCACCTCAAGCAGACCCCCGCGATCGCCACCGAGATCGCCGAACGGCTCGGCTGCGGCACCGCCCCGGCCTTCGACATCTCGGCCGCCTGCGCCGGCTTCGGCTACGGCCTGGGCCTGGCCGACGGCATGATCCGCGGCGGCAACGCCGAGTACGTGCTGGTGATCGGCGTCGAGCGGCTCAGCGATCTGACCGACCGGTCGGACCGCTCGACCGCGTTCATCTTCGGCGACGGCGCCGGCGCCGCGATCGTCGGCCCGTCCGACACGCCGGGCATCGGCAAGCTGATCTGGGGCTCGGACGGCTCGCAGGCCGACGTCATCACCCAGACCCGGGCCTGGGACACCGCCTTCGCCAAGCCCGACGCCATCAACGGCCCGGGCGAGGAGCAGGACCACAAGTGGCCGGCCCTGCGGATGGACGGCCAGCCGGTGTTCCGCTGGGCGGTCTGGGAGATGGCCAAGGTGGCCCAGCAGGCGCTGGACGCCGCCGGGATCACCGCCGACCAGCTCGGTGCCTTCATCCCGCACCAGGCCAACATGCGGATCACCGACGCCATGATCAAGGCGCTCAAGCTGCCCGCGTCGGTGCCGGTCGCCCGGGACATCGCCGAAACCGGCAACACCTCCGCCGCCTCCATCCCGCTGGCGATGGAGCGCATGCTGGAGTCCGGCGAGGCCCACAGCGGTGACCTCGCGCTGATCATCGGGTTCGGGGCGGGTCTCGTGTACGCCGCGGCAGTCGTTACGCTCCCCTAGGCGCGTTTCGCCCCATCCATCCACAAGCCCGTGTTCGGCCGACGGTCGGACGCGTTCAACACCGAAGAGGAGCAGCCAGTATGGCTACCAAGGACGAGGTCCTGGAAGGTCTCGCCGAGATCGTCAACGAGATCGCCGGCATCCCGGCGGAGGACGTCCAGGAGGACAAGTCCTTCACCGACGACCTGGACGTCGACTCGCTGTCCATGGTCGAGGTCGTCGTGGCCGCCGAGGAGCGCTTCGACGTCAAGATCCCGGACGACGAGGTCAAGAACCTGAAGACCGTCGGCGACGCGGTGAACTACATCCTCACCAACGCCGCCTGAGCGATCGACTCGTACGAGTCGTCCAGCCCGTCCTTCGTGACGCACGCCCAGGACGGCTGACCCGCCGGCCCGGCTCCGAGAGCCTGGCCGACCCGCCGGCCGGGACGCCCCACCGGGCGCCCGGCCGGGCCCTTCTTCGGCTCCGCCGCCGACCCCCGCACGAACCGTGAAAGAAGAGAAACCAGTGACCGCTGAAAACCGTACCGTGGTCGTCACGGGTATCGGCGCCTTCACGCCGCTGGGCGGCGACGCCGCCACCACCTGGGAGAACCTGATCGCCGGGCGCTCCGGAGTGGCGGCCCTGACCGAGGAGTGGGCCCAGGACCTGCCGGTCCGGATCGCCGCGCGCACCGCGATCGAGCCGGGCGAGATCCTGCCCCGCCCGCTGGCCCGCAAGCTCGACCGGTCCGCCCAGTTCGCGCTGATCGCCGCGCGCGAGGCCTGGGCCGACGCCGGCTTCGAGACCCCGGCGACCGACGAGTCCTCCAAGCTCGCCCCCGAGCGCCTGGGCGCCGTGATCGCCTCCGGCATCGGCGGCGTGACCACCCTGCTCGACCAGTACGACGTGCTGAAGGAGAAGGGTTCCCGCAAGGTCTCCCCGCACACCGTCCCGATGCTGATGCCCAACTCCCCGGCGGCCAACGTCGGTCTGGAGGTCGGCGCCCGCGCGGGTGTGCACACCCCCGTCTCCGCCTGCGCCTCCGGCGCCGAGGCGATCGGCTACGCGATCGAGATGATCCGCAGCGGCCGCGCCGACGTCGTGGTGGCCGGCGGCACCGAGGCGGCGATCCACCCGCTGCCGATCGCCGCGTTCGCCAACATGATGGCGATGTCCAAGAACAACGACGAGCCCGAGCGCGCCTCGCGTCCGTACGACAAGGGCCGTGACGGCTTCGTGCTGGGCGAGGGCGCCGGCGTGGTCGTGCTGGAGTCGCTGGAGCACGCCGAGGCCCGCAACGCCCGGATCTACTGCGAGGCCGTCGGCCAGGGCCTGTCCTCGGACGCCCACCACATCGCCCAGCCCGAGCCGACCGGCGCCGGCGTGGCCCGCGCGCTGGCCGACCTGTTCGACCGCAACGACCTGGACAAGGCCGAGATCGTGCACGTCAACGCGCACGCCACCTCGACCCCGCAGGGCGACACCGCCGAGCTCAAGGCGCTGCGCAAGGAGCTGGGCGAGGACCTCGACCACATCCTGGTCTCGGCCACCAAGTCGATGACCGGTCACCTGCTGGGCGGCGCCGGCGGCATCGAGACCGTCGCCACCGTGCAGGCGCTGTACCACCGGATCGCCCCGCCGACCATCAACGTCGAGGAGCTGGACGACGACGTGGACGCGAAGATCGTGACCGAGGCGACCCCGCTGCCCGAGGGCCGGATCGCCGCGCTGAACAACTCGTTCGGCTTCGGCGGCCACAACGTGGTGCTGGCCTTCCGCACCCGCTGACAGCCGTGACGGAGGGGCCGGCGCCCAGTACGGGCGCCGACCCCTCCGTCATGTCCTCCGGCCTCGGACCACTCCGGCCCGGAGCCCCCGGGCTCAGACCACCTGGTGCAGCCAGCGCACCGGTGCGCCCTCGCCCGCGTAGCGGAACGGCTCCAGCTCGTCGTCCCAGGGCTTGCCCAGCAGCCGGGAGATCTCGGCCTCCAGGTCGGCCCCCTCGCTGCGGGCCCGCAACAGGACGGCCCGCAGCCGGTCCTCGGGGATCAGGATGTCGCCGTGGATGCCCGTGACGGCGTGGAAGATGCCGAGCGTGGGCGTGCTGCTGTACCGCTCCCCCTCCGCCGTGGCGCAGGGCTCGCTGGTCACCTCGTACCGCATGAGCTGCCAGCCGCGCAGCGCGGAGGCGAGCTTCGAAGCGGTGCCGGGCTCCCCCTGCCAGGAGAGCTCGGCACGCCAGTGCCCGGGTGCGGCCGGCTGGCGGATCCAGTCCAGGCTCACCCGCACACCGAGCACCCCCGCGACGGCCCACTCGACGTGCGGGCACAGCGCGCGGGGCGCGGAGTGGATGTAGAGAACTCCACGTGTCGTCACCGGGACCTCCAGGCTGTGGACGAGGGTCGCCTTCCCCAGCTGCCTCGTGCCTGCAGTTGATCCACAGTTACCCACGTTAGCCGACATTAAGCTACTAAATTGAGCAAAACGGACAGGCTTTCGCTCAATGCTAGTCGAATCCTCAACGAGGTCTACCCCTCGGCCGGATCTCTCCCCCGAACGGCCCCATCGCCAGGCGGGACCACCGTACCGCGCGGCGCGGCAGGATGGATGACGCACTTTCGGATCCGGCCGGAATGCGGTAGTGCGGCCGGATCCCCTGCGCCGTGCACGCGAACCGCCCCGCGCGCCCGGTCGGGGGCGGCGGGGCGGTCGGCCTCCTGACGGAGGGTCAGCCGTCCAGGCGGACGACCATCTTGCCGGTGTTGGCACCGCGCAGCAGGTCGATGAAGGCCTCGGCGGCGTTCTCGAAACCGTCCACCACGGTCTCCTCGCCGCGCAGTTCGCCGGAGCGCAGCCAGCCGCCCACCTCGGTCACGAACTGCGGCTGCAGGGCGGCGTGGTCGCCGACCAGCATGCCCTCCAGGCGCAGCCGCTTGCCGATCGCCATCGCCAGGTTGCGCGGGGCGGCGGGCGCGGTGGTGTCGTTGTACTGGGCGATCGCGCCGCAGAGCACCGCGCGGCCGTGCACGCCGAGGGCGCCGATCGCGGCCTCCAGGTGCTCGCCGCCGACGTTGTCGAAGTAGAGGTCGATGCCCTCGGGGGCGGCCTTCGCGAGCTGCTCGGCGACCGGGGCGTCCTTGTAGTTGAAGGCCGCGTCGAAGCCGTACTCGTCCACCAGCTTGGCGACCTTCTCCGCCGAGCCGGCCGAGCCGACCACCAGCGAGGCGCCCTTGAGCCGGGCGATCTGGCCGACCAGCGAGCCGACGGCACCGGCCGCGCCGGAGACGAAGACCTTGTCGCCCTCCTTGAGGGCGCCGACGGCGAGCAGTCCGGCGTAGGCGGTCAGACCGGGCATGCCGAGCACGCCGAGGTAGGCGGAGAGCGGGGCGGCGGCCGGGTCGACCTTGACCGCGCGCTTCGCGTCCAGGGTGGCGTACTCGCGCCAGCCGAGCCCGTGCAGCACGGCGTCACCGGGGGCGAAGCCCTCGGCCTCGGAGGCGACCACGTAGCCGACCGCGCCGCCGTCCATGGCCTGGCCGAGCTGGAACGGGGGCACGTACGACTTGACGTCGTTCATCCGGCCGCGCATGTACGGGTCGACCGAGAGGTGGGTGTTGCGGACCAGGATCTCACCCGGGCCCGGGGTCCGGACCGGGGCCTCGACCAGGGCGAAGTCGGTGGGCGCCGGCCAGCCCTGGGGGCGGGCGGCGAGGTGCCATTCACGGGCGGTGGCGGGGGCGGCCTGCTCTGCCATGGCAGTACTCCTCGGAGGGGGGTTCGGCAGGTGAAAGGTTGAGCAACTGAAGTAACGATGGACATGAAAGGTTCATGTTGTCAACTTTTCAGGTAGACTCTGGAGCATGGACACCCAGCCCACCGAGGTCGCCACGCCGCAGTCCGACGAGATCACCCGCGAGGTCGTCGACCTGATGGCCAACCTGGTCGCGCTGTTCCACCGCGAGTACGAGGAGGCCGCGGCCGCCCGCTCGCTCACCGGCGCCCAGGCCAAGGTGCTCGCCCTGCTGCGGCGCGGCCCGCTGCCGATGCGCCACATCGCCCAGACGCTCAGCTGCGAGCCCTCCAACATCACCGGCATCGTCGACCGACTGGAGGCCCGGGGCTTCGTCACCCGGGAGGCCGACCGGCATGACCGCCGGGTCAAGCTGGTCGCCGCCACCGAGACCGGCGCCGCCGCCTCCGAGGAGCTGCGCGAGTCGCTGAACTTCGCCCGCGAACCGCTCGCCGCGCTCGACCCGGCGGAGCGCACCGTACTGCGGGACCTGCTCAGCCGGATGCTCACCGGCGCCGCCGGCCCCGGAGCGTGACCAGCATCACAGCCCCGCCGCTCGATTCGATCGCCCCCCGGGGGTAACCGAACAGCCTTCCGGAGCGTCTAACGTTCGAACATCGAACGCGAGAAACCTGAAGACGGGGGGCACGAAGGATGAGCAGCAGCACGCGCCGGCGCCGCTACCTGCGGACCGCCATCGGCCTGGCCGCCGTTCTGGTGCTGTCGGTCGTGGGCGCCGGAGCCTGGTTCTACCACCGGCTCGACAGCAACATCACCACCTTCGACCAGGGCGGCGTCGCCACCGAGCGCCCGCCGGCCCCCGTTCCGGCCAGCCCCGGCGCCCAGGTGCCGGTCAACGTACTGCTGCTCGGCTCGGACACCCGCGACGACGGCAACAACTCGCTGGGCGGCGGCGACGAGGGCGTCGGCAACTCGGACACCGCGATCCTGGTGCACATCTACGCCGACCACAAACACGCCGTCGGGGTCTCGATCCCCCGCGACACCCTGGTCACCATCCCGTCCTGCAAGCTGGCGGACGGCACCTGGTCCAAGCCGCGCAACGACCAGATGTTCAACTCGGCGTTCGGCGTCGGCGAACTCGCCAAGGGCAACCCGGCCTGCACCCAGAACACCGTGGAGAAGCTCACCGGACTGCGGGTCGACCACACCGTGGTGGTCGACTTCAAGGGCGCCGCCGCGATGACCGAGGCCATCGGCGGCGTGGACGCCTGCGTGCCCAACGACGTCAACGAGTACGGCATCCAGCTGAAGAAGGGGATGCAGAAGCTCTCCGGGAAGTCCGCGGTGGACTACCTGCGCGCCCGCCACGGCATCGGCGACAACTCCGACATAGGCCGGATGAAGCGCCAGCAGGCCTTCCTCTCCTCGATGATCAAGAAGGTCCAGGGCCAGGGCTTCTCGCTGCCCACCCTGCTGCCGCTGGCCGACGCCGCCACCAAGTCGCTCACCGTGGACGAGGGCCTCGGGACCGCGATGAAGCTGGTGGACTTCGCCCGCTCGGTCGAGGACATCAAGCTCTCCGACGTCACCTTCGTCACCGCCCCCTGGCGCTTCGCCGGGGAGCGGGTGCGACTGGTCCAGCCGGACGCCGACACCCTGTGGAAGCTGCTGCGCGAGGACCGCACCCTGGACGGGCGGAGCACCGCCGGCACCGGCGCGGCCACCGCCGCCGCGTCCGGCTCCGCCTCGCCGAACCCGAGCACCGCCCCGACCGCCCCGCTCACCCCCGAACAGGCCGCCGCCCAGATCACCGTGGTCAACGGCGTCGGCACGGCCGGGCTGGCCGGCTCCGGCGCGGAGACCCTCAAGGGCCGCGGCTTCCAGAACGTCGTCCTCGGCGCCAACAACCCCGGCAAGCAGCACACCGAGGTCTCCTACGACCCGGCTCTCAAGGCCACCGCCGACCAGGTCGCCGCACTCTTCCCCGGCGCGGGCGCCGTCGAGGAGCCCGGCTCGGGCGCGATCACCGTCACCCTCGGCGCGGACTACAAGGCGGCCGGCACCCAGCTCGACTCGGTGTCCTCGCCCTCCGATGCGCCCACGGCCCCCGCGCCCGGCGGGATCCCGACCGGCATAGCGGAGAACACCCGCGGCGCCGACACCGACCCCTGCGCCGACCTGACCTTCGGGTCGTAGGCCCCTCCGGGCCTACTCCGGGTCCGGCAGGCCGGTGACCACGGCCGTCAGGCGGGTGCCGCGTTCGAAGGCGCCCGCCTGCGCCAGGTCGGCCAGTGCGGCGAGCAGCTTGGCGACGTACCTGAGCTCCACCGGGATTCCGTGGCGGCGCTCGAACTCCTCGGCGTGGGCGGCGAGTTCGGCCGGGACCTTGCCGTAGCCGCCGCCGTGGTGGGCGTGGTCGATCCGCCAGTTGTCGAACTCGCGCCCGAACCCGGCCCGGTGCAGCCGGGCCACCTCCGCCTCCAGGTAGCCCTCGCCGCCGCGCAGCACGGCCACCCCCAGCGCCCGGGCCCCCGGCGGCAGGCCCGCCGCGATGCCGGCCAGGGTGCCGCCGGTGCCGACCGGGCAGCAGACCACGTCGCGCCCGCCCAGGTCCGGCAGTTCGGCCGGGATCGCGGCCGCGCCGATCGCGGCCAGGGCGTTGGACCCGCCCTCCGGGAGCACCAGGCACCTGCCCCAGCGACGCAGCAGTTCGCCGCCGCCCCCGGCGCCGGCCCGGCCGGTGGCCTCCCGGTAGTCGGCCCGGGTGAGGAACTCCAGCCGCATCCCGGACCGTTCGGCGGCCCGCAGCGACCAGTTGCGCGGCCGGTCGGCCAACTCCTCGCCGCGCACCAGCCCGACGCTCTCCAGCCCCAGCGCGGCGGCGGCGGCCGCGACCGCCCGCAGGTGGGTCGAGTAGGCGCCGCCGAAGGTCAGCAGCCGGGTGTGGCCCTGCTCGACGGCGGCGGCCAGGTTGGGCGCGAGCTTGCGCCACTTGTTGCCGGGCACGCTCGGGTGCAGCAGGTCGTCCCGCTTGAGCCTCAACTCCACCCCGGCCCGGGCGAAGACCCCGTCGGTGCAGTCCACCAGCGGGGTCGGCAGCAGGGCGGGTTCGAGCACCCGGCCAGCTTACGGGCCCGCCCCGGACGCCCGGCAGCCCGGCCGTCCGTCGGACGGCCGGGCCGGGCCGGGCCGGGGGCGGGGGCGGGGGCGGGGGCGGAACCCCGGGCGGGTCAGCCCGCCCCGCCGTCCGCGTGCTTCGCGGTGATGGCCATGCGCAGGGCGCGCGGGACGGGGCCCGCGGCGGGTGCCAGCTTGTCGATCCTGGTCCGGAACTCGCGCCGCTGGCGCCAGGTCAGGGCCGAGCCCAGCCGGGCGGCGTCGACCAGGGCGACCAGCGCCGCGTCCGCCGGGTCGACCCGGCTGAGCGGGCCGCGCAGCGCCGACATGACGTCCGCCGTCAGCGCCTTGCGCACCCGGGGCTCCGGAAGGGTGACCCGGGCGACCGGGAAGAGCCCGAGCACCCGGCGCTCCTCGACCCGGATCCGGCCGGCGGCCACGAGCCCGTCGCGGACCACCCGCGCCGACCTCCGCGAGCGCCCGATCCAGCGCTTCCAGGTGCGCCGCCGCTCCTGGCGGATCTGCTCCAGCAGCGCGGCGGAGAGCGGGTCGAGCCCGTCGGCGGGGCCGTCGACGGCGGCCGGGTGCCGGCCGTCGTCACGGATCAGCCGGCGGCGGAGGAGCTCGGTGAGCGCCGCCGCCCGCAGGGCCAGGTCGAGATCGGACGTGCGGGTGAGGCGCCCGCGCTCCGGGTCGTAGGCGAGCAGGTAGAACTTCTCGGGAAGATTGACGGGCAGGTCCATCTCGGTCTCCGAAGGATCTGGAAGATCTGCGGGACGCCCGGCGACCGCGGTCAGTCCTCGGCGGGACCGCCGCTCTCCGGGCTCTCCTTGGGCGGTCGGCCGCGCCGGGGAAGCCGGGCCGCACCGCTGGGCATCCGGCCGGCCTCGGTGAGGGCGCGGCGGAGCACGAACTCGATCTGTGCGTTGGTGCTGCGCAGTTCGTCCGCGGCCCACCTGGCCAGCGCGTCGTGAACTGAAGGGTCCAGTCGCAGCAGGAGCTTCTTCCGTTCCGTCGCCAACGCGCGCCCTTACTGGTAGAGGGAGCCCGTGTTCACGACGGGCTGGGTGCCCCGGTCGCCGCAGAGCACCACCAGGAGGTTGCTCACCATGGCAGCCTTGCGCTCCTCGTCCAACTCGACGACGTCCCGCTCGGCGAGCCGGTCCAGGGCCTCCTCGACCATACCCACGGCGCCCTCGACGATCAGCCGTCGCGCGGCCACCACGGCCCCGGCCTGCTGGCGCTGGAGCATCACCTGGGCGACCTCGGGCGCGTAGGCGAGCCGGGTGATCCGGGACTCGATGACCCGCACGCCGGCCGCGGCGACCCGGGCCGAGATCTCGGCGGACAGCTTGCGGGTGATCTCCTCGGCACCGTCGCGCAGCGACAACTGCCCCTCGTGGTGTGCGTCGTAGGGGTAGCTGGTGGCGATGTGCCGGACGGCCGTCTCGGTCTGGACGGCGACGAAGTCGGTGTAGTCGTCCACCTCGAACACCGCCATCGCGGTGTCCTCGACCTGCCAGACCACCACGGCGGCGATCTCGATCGGGTTGCCGTCCGCGTCGTTGACCTTGGTGGTCTCGGTCTCGTGGTTGCGGATCCGCAGCGAGATGTGCCGACGGCTGGTGAACGGGTTCAGCCAGCTGATCCCCTCGGCCCGGATCGTCCCCCGGTAGGTGCCGAGCAGCTGGACCACCCGGGCCGAGCCGGGCGAGACCACCGTCAGCCCGCAGAGCAGGACCAGCGAGGTGAGCACCAGCAGCGGCCCGAGGACCACCAGCGGAATGCCCAGGCCCTTGTTCCCGCCGGCCAGTTGGACCCCTCCGACGATCAGCCCGGCGAGCCCGGCGACCACGCCGAGCAGCGCGCCGCCGAGCACCGGCAGCCCGGAGGTGCCGGTGATGACCCGCTCGGTGGTCTTCGGAGCCGGGAGGTCGAGGACGGGGCCGTCCTCGACGGAGACGTGCGGTGCGGTCATGGGACCGACTCCCCCCTGTGCGATGTGCGCCGCGCGGATGCCCGCTACAGCTGTCAAAGTGATATCACTTTTATCGCACGGTGCGCCAGAGCCCGTGCCGGGGTTCCGGTCGTACCGAGGCGCACGAGAGGGTCGTACGGGCGAACCGGGCGACCGGGGCGGCTGCGCGCGTGCGCGTGGGTCAGCGGAAGTTCACGGCACCGGCCGCGACGACGTCCGGCGGGAAGAGCATGTCGTCGACCAGCGCTGCCCCGGGCGCGGTGTAGACGATCACGGATGCCGCGGTCTCCCGGCGGATCCGCTGACCTCCCGGAGTGGCCAGCAGACACTCCGCGAACTCCGGCGACAGCGCGTTCTCGGTCGGCACCTGCGGGGCCGAGCACAATGTCCCACCCAGCTGGCCGCACATCGACCGCAGGTCCAACTCCGACTCGGCGTTGCTGGCGCCGACGACGAAGTTCATCGCTTTGAAGGCATTGGGCATCGGGAAGTAGCCCTCGAAGTACCCCGACTTGTGCGCGCCGCAGTACGCGTTGGCGGCCGCCGGAAGGAACCGGGGCGCGGCACGGTCGACCGGCGCGTTGAGCGTGATGCGCTGCCCGCCCAGCGCGACCGTCGGCTTGAACTCCTTGTCCTTGGCGTAGACGCCGACCGAGAGGACCATCCCGGAGGCATTCTCCAGGAGTTGAAGCGTCTCCCACTGGCGTTCGTACTGGTGGATCGTGTTGCCCGTGGGCAACCTGAAGGAGTAGTCGGGCCCCGTGCCGATCGTCTGCTTCAGCTTCTCGTACGTCTCACCGGGCACCACCTTCTCGACCAGATCCTGTTCGACACCCCTGCGGTAGTCCGGGCTGGAGACATAGAGCCGGTGGGCGAAGAAGGCCACCACCGCTACGGCACCCAGCATCAGGACGGCGATGCCGGCGACCACCTGGGCCCTGCTCGACCGGTGATGATGGTGATGGTGGTTGTTCTGCGTTCCCGAGACCAGAACCGGCGCGTTGAAGGTCCCCCCTTCGATCCTCCCGGCTGCCCGACGGTCCTGATCAGCCATTGGCCCCGGAGCCGAAGTGATTGATCTGCGTTCCCGAGACCTGAACCGGCCCGTTGAAGGTCCCACCACTGATCTCGACGCGGGTACCGGATTGATCGGGAGCAGGCGACGCCGCGTCCCGCAGCAGGTCCTGCAACTCCGCGACAGCCTGCGCGTCCGCGGCAAGGAGCTGGGTCAGGCGCGAACGCCACTCCAGCGCGACGGCCTCCCGCACCTCCGGATCGCCCTGCCGCGCGGCCTCCAAGAGCACCTCACGGGAGGACTCCAGCTCCGCCCCGACCACCTCCGCCCGCCCCTGCCGACGGAACAACCCCGCCACACGGTCACGGAGTTGCCCCCACCCCTCCGTGACCATCAGTCCCACCAGAGTGGTCGCACCGGAGGTCGCGAGCGCCATCAGTTCAGCTTCCACAGTGATCTCCCCCTTCCCCGCCAACCCTAGCGGGCACCGGTGACGCCGGACGGCTCACCGGCTGCACCAGCGCCATCGGTCACCTCGTGCGGCCGACGTCCCGGCCACGGGGATGGAAGTCCGCTCCAGCGGCCGATCGGGCAGCGCCCGTCGCCAGGACGAGACCGATCGACACCGAGCCGGGTCAGGGCGCACCCCTCGGTCCGACCGGACGTCAGCGTGGCGTCGTGATGGTGTTCCCATGCGGGTGAACCTCGGCGTGTAATCGCCGCCGCAGGTCGTCGGGTGCGTACAGTTCTCGCAGGCGCGCCGCATCTCCGCAGGTCAGCACTCTGCACAGGCGCGCCCGGGCACGATCGGAAGTGGGGCGGGTGGGACTCGAACCCACGACCAAGGGATTATGAGTCCCCTGCTCTAACCGGCTGAGCTACCGCCCCGGTTCGCCGCGCGCGCCGGTCGTGGCCACGGCAGCAGCAGACGGCCCCGCGAGGCCGTCCCGGGCAGCATAGCCGGTCGATCACCCGTGGTGCGCGCCGGGGGCGCACCTGGGTGCGCGACGGTGCGCGCCTCTCCGGGCGGGGGACTCCGGGTGGCGGTGGAGGGCCCGGACAGGGCAGCCTGGGCTGATGACGATGCGTGGGGCGGGAGCGGCGGCCGGGGTGCTGGCCCTGGCGATCGCGATGGCCGGGTGCACCACCGCGGCACGGCCCGGCAACGTCGCCCCGACGGTCACCTCGGCACCGCCCAGCACCCCCGCGAGCGCCCACGGCTGGAGCAAGCAGCGCTTCAAGGGGGCGACCGGCAAGCACACCGGGGTCACCCGCACCGCCAAGCCCACCGTGCTCAACGGCCTGGTCGGCGCGGTGTTCACGCGCAACGCGGACGGCGACCACTTCTGCACCGCCAGCGTGGTCGACAGTGCCGGGCTCAACCTCATCGTCACCGCCGCCCACTGCGTCTGGGACCCGAAGATCGGCCAGCGCAGCGACCTGGTCTTCGTCCCCGGCTACCGCAACGGCGACACCCCGAGCGGCGTCTGGCCGCTGCTGGCGGTCAGCGTGGACGACGGCTGGAAGGACCGCGCCGACCCGGACATGGACGTCGCCTTCGCCGTCGTCCAGGCCCAGAACGGGCAGCAGGTCCAGCAGGTGCTCGGCGCCAACAAACTGGGCGTCAACCGCGGCTACCAGGTCCCGGTGCGGGTCACCGGCTACCCGGGCAGCAGCGACGTCCCGATCACCTGCTCCAACACCACCTCCGAGCAGAGCGCCACCCAGCTGCGGATCGACTGCCCCGACTACACCGGCGGCACCAGCGGCAGCCCCTGGGTCACCGACTTCGACCCGTCCACCAGGACCGGCACCGTGGTCGGTGTGATCGGCGGCTACCAGGAGGGCGGGGACAGTCCGAACACCTCCTACAGCAGCTACTTCGGCGACCGGGTCCAGGCGCTCTACGACCGGGCCACCGGCTGAGCGGGCCGGTCCGGAGCCCCGGGCGCGTCCTTCGAACACCCGACAGTGGCGCCGCCGGGCACGGCCTGGTAGATCTTCCTCTCGAACGGCGGAACGCACGGCCCGGATGCCCGCCCCGAAGAACGAGACGGAGCCCCGATGGCCCCCCGCCCGGTGCCGCCCGCGCGCGCGGCCGGAGCGACCGCGCTGGCCGCCCTGCTGCTCACCGCCGGCACCGCCTGCGGCAGCGGGCCGGGCAAGGCGCCGAACGCCGAGGTCGCCCAGCAGAGCGCGGCCCGCGACCGGATCGGCACCCTGTCCATCCACAACGCCCAGGGGCCCCGGTCCTGCACCGCGAGCGTGGTGCGCAGCCCCGCACGCAACCTGCTGGTCACCGCCGCGCACTGCGTGCAGAACCAGCGGGTCGGCCTGCTGGACGGCTTGGTGTTCACCCCCGGCTACCGCAACGGGTACTCCCCGTACGGGAGTTGGCAGGTGCAGTCGATCACCGTCGACCCGCACTGGGCCTCCGAGGACGACCCCGACTACGACGTGGCCTTCGTCACCCTTCGCCCGGCCGACGGCCGGCAGGTCGAGGACGCGGTCGGCGGCAACCCGCTCGGCACCGGCCGGGGCGTCGGGCTGGCGGTCTCGGTGACCGGCTATCCCAACGAGAGCGACGAGCCGATCACCTGCTCGGTCCGGACCACCTCGCAGAGCTCCACCCAGGAGCGCTTCGACTGCGGCGGCTACACCGACGGCACCAGCGGCAGCCCGTGGGTGACCGGCGACGGCACGGTGGTCGGCGTGATCGGCGGCTTCGAAGAGGGCGGGGACACCCCGGGCACCTCGTACAGCGTCGCCTTCGACCAGCGGGTCGCCGACCTCTACCGGAAGGCGACCACCTGACCGCGCCCGTCACGTCCGCCCCCGCCCTCCTCACGGGGGGCAGGCGGCGGGCCGGGCCGCCGGGTGACGCACGCGACACCGGGGCGGACAACACGAAGGCCCCCCGGTCATCCGAGGGGCCTTCGCTCTGAGCAGTCACCGGGTGGAGCCGGTGAAGCTCCCGCAATTGGACTCGAACCAATAACCTGCCGATTAACAGTCGGCTGCTCTGCCAATTGAGCTATGCGGGATCGCGGTACTCGACTTCCGTACCACGGGTGGGAGTCGGGCTCCGAAGAGCACTACTCCCGAGCTCCCCCAATTGGACTCGAACCAATAACCTGCCGATTAACAGTCGGCTGCTCTGCCAATTGAGCTATGGGGGATCGGCTTCCGCTTCGGCTCCCGTGACCCGGGCTCCTCGGCGCTCGCTGCGGGACATACATTAGCGCACTCGGGGGGGTGGTCCGCCAATCGTTTCCCCGGCCGCCCCGGACCGCCGGCCCGGCGTGCCCCGCGCGCGCCCCCGCCGGCACCCGGGGATGCTGGGGGCGCGGGCGGTTCGCCGTCCCGGGCAACGGGTAGGGCAATGCGGCAGAAGGCCGCCAGGAGAGGGTGGGTCCGATCATGTGGAAGCTGTCGTTGGCCGTGGGTCTCGCGGCCGGCTACGTCCTCGGCTCGCGGGCCGGGCGTGAGCGCTACGAACAGATCACCAAGGTCACCCGGCAGATCGCCCGGAACCCCACCGTGCAGGGGGCGACCGACCGGGCGCGGCAGCAGGCCGGCGCGGTGGCCGGGAAGGCGGCGGGCGCCGTCGCCGACCGGGTCGGGGACCGGCTGCCGAACGCCGTCACCGACCGGGTGCCGTACTTCAGCCGCTCCCGGGCGGAGGACGACGGCTGGGGCACCGTCCGCCCGTGACCGGGCGGTAGGCCCGGCCACCGCCGGTCCGTGACGGGGCTGTGGCCCCGGCTACCGCCGGCCGGTAACCGGGGCTGTGGCCCCACGGCAAAGGAGATCCCAACGCGGGGTCCCGAACCGGCAACGGCTCACCCGGCCCGGACGCGTACCGGGCCGGGCTGAGGCATGATCTCGACATGGCCATCGTCGCGGGGATAGACAGCTCGACCAGCCGCACCAGGATCGTCGCGTGCGACACCGACACCGGTGCCGTCCTGCGCTCCGGCAAGGCTCCCCACCCCGTCCCCGAGGACCAGGACCTGCGCCCCGGCGAGGCCGACCCGCAGGTCTGGCTGCACTCGCTCGGCGACGCCGCGGCCGGCGGCCTGCTGGAGGGCGTCCGGGCCATCGGCGTCAGCGCCCAGCAGCACGGCATGATCGGCCTGGACGCGGGCGGGGTGCAGGTGCGGCCCGCGATCCTCTGGAACGACCCGCGCGCCAGCGGCGCCGCCGCCAAGCTGCTGGACGCCCTCGGCGGCCCGGCCGCCTGGACCGCCGCGATCGGCGCCGTGCCCGGCCCGACGTACACCATCGCCAAGCTGCGCTGGCTGGCCGAGTTCGAGCCGGCCAACGCCCGCCGGGTCGCCGAGGTGCTGCTGCCGCACGACTGGCTGGTCTGGCAGCTGCTCGGCCACCCCAAGCGCCGCACCACCGACCGCGGGGACGCCTCCGGCACCGGCTACTGGTCCCCGATCACCGGCGAGTACCGCCAGGACCTGGTCGAGCTGGCGCTGGGCCACGAGCTCAGACTGCCCGACGTGCTCGGCCCCGCCGAACCCGCCGGACACACCCCCGAGGGCCTGCTGATCTCGGCCGGCACCGGCGACAACATGGCCGCCGCCCTGGGCCTGGGCCTCGGTCCGGGCGACGCGGTGGTCTCGCTCGGCAGCGCCGGGACGATCTTCGCGGTGCACGGGGAGGCCGTGGTGGACGCCACCGGCCTGGTCTCCTCCTTCGCCGACGCGAGCGGCCACCACCTGCCGATGGTCGCCACCCTCAACGCCGCCCAGGTGCTGCGCTCCACCGCCGCCATGCTCGGCCGGGACCTGGACGGGCTGAGCGACCTCGCCCTGCACTCCTCCCCCGGCGCCTACGGCCTGGTGCTGCTCCCCTACCTGGACGGCGAGCGCACCCCCGCGCTGCCGCACGCCGCCGGCACCCTGACCGGCCTGCGGGCCGAGGCGATGACCCCTCAGCACCTGGCCCGGGCCGCCGTCGAGGGCATGCTCTGCAACACCGCCGACGCGCTGGACGTGCTGCGCGCCAGGGGCGTCGGGATCAAGCGGGTGTTCCTGCTCGGCGCGGCCGGCCGGCTGCCCGTCGTCCGGCACGTCGCCCCGATGCTGTTCGGCGTCCCGGTCGTGGTGCCCCCGCCGGGCGCGCACGCCGCCCGCGGCGCCGCCCGGCAGGCCGCCTGGGCGCTGGCCGGCACCGCCGAGCCCCCGGAGTGGACGCTGCCGGACGCCGAGACGGTCGAGCCCGAGGGCGAGCAGGACCTGGCGATCGGATCGGCGGTGCGCCGGCAGTACCGCGCCGCCCGGGACCAGATCCACCCGGAGGCCGCCTCGGGCCCGTCGGCCTGACCACTGCCTCGTGAGGCCTGCCGTCGGGGGAAACGCCGTCTGGCCGAAGTCCGCCGGTGAAGATGCGTCACCCGGTGCCCGGTGGCAGCGTGGGTCGGGACACGGCCACCGAGGCGAAGGGCGGCAGGCACCCATGGCCCTGCACAAGGGGACCGGCGGCGACCGCCGGTTGAGCGTCAGTCCGTTCCTCGGCATCACCGACCCGCTGGGCGCGATGGAGCTCGCCCCGCCGGTCCACCGGCTCGGCGAGGGCCCGGTCGCGGCCGACACCGCGTACCAGCTGGTCCACGACGAGCTGATGCTGGACGGCAACGCCAAGCTCAACCTGGCGACCTTCGTCACCACCTCGATGGAGGTGCAGGCCACCCGGCTGATGACCGAGTGCCTGGACAAGAACATGATCGACAAGGACGAGTACCCGCAGACCGCCGAACTGGAGCGGCGCTGCGTGGCCATCCTCGCCGACCTCTGGCACGCCCCCGCCCCGGACGCCGCGGTCGGCTGCTCCACCACCGGCTCCAGCGAGGCCTGCATGCTGGCCGGCATGGCGCTCAAGCGCCGCTGGATGCGCCGCAACGCCGAGCGCTACGCCGCCGGGGCCCGCCCCAACCTGGTCATGGGCGTCAACGTGCAGGTGTGCTGGGAGAAGTTCTGCACCTTCTGGGAGATCGAGGCCCGCACCGCACCGATGGAGGGCGAGCGCTTCCACCTCGGCCCCGAACAGGCCGCCGCCCTGTGCGACGAGAACACCATCGGCGTGGTCGGCGTCCTCGGCTCGACCTTCGACGGGTCGTACGAACCGATCGCGGAGATCTGCGCGGCCCTGGACGCACTCCAGGCGCGCACCGGCCTGGACGTCCCGGTGCACGTGGACGGCGCCTCCGGGGGCATGGTGGCGCCCTTCCTCGACCCGGAGCTGGTCTGGGACTTCCGGCTCCCCCGGGTGCAGTCGATCAACACCTCCGGCCACAAGTACGGCCTGGTCTACCCCGGCGTCGGCTGGGCGCTGTGGCGGGACAAGGAGGCCCTGCCGGAGGAGCTGGTCTTCCGGGTCAACTACCTGGGCGGCGAGATGCCGACCTTCGCGCTGAACTTCTCCCGGCCCGGCGCCCAGGTCGCGGCGCAGTACTACGTCTTCCTGCGGCTCGGCCGGGCGGGCTTCCGGGCCGTCCAGGGCGCCTGCCGGGAGGTCGCCACCTACCTGGCCGGGGAGATCGGGAAGCTCGGCTGCTTCCGGCTGCTGACCCGCGGCGACCAGGTCCCGGTGTTCGCCTTCACCACCACCGAGGACGTCACCTTCGACGTGTTCGACGTCTCCCGGCGGCTGCGCGAGCGCGGCTGGCAGGTGCCCGCGTACACCTTCCCGGCGGACCGGGAAGACCTGTCGGTGCTCCGGGTGGTCTGCCGCAACGGCTTCTCCAGGGACCTCGCCGACCTGCTGCTGGCCGACCTCAACCGGCTGCTGCCGGAACTGCGCCGCCAGCCCGTCCCGCTGCAGGAGCTGGGCGTGCCGGTCCGCGAGGGCTTCCACCATTGAGGCGCGTCCGGCCGTCACGGCCCCGGAAATGCCGCGGCGGGCGATCGTCGGCCCGTCCGACACGCCGGGCATCGGCAAGCTGATCTGGGGCTCGGACGGCTCGCAGGCCGACGTCATCACCCAGACCCGGGCCT
>NZ_JBEOSP010000052.1:0-57311 GCF_040303105.1 Kitasatospora sp. NPDC096128
AGCAGGTGAGCGCCGCCCGCGGGCGGCGCTCACCTGCTCGTCGTCACGAGGGGTCGTTCCTACGAGGACAGGTCGACGTTCCAGGTGTGGGTGCCGCCCTCGCGGACGGTGATCGGGACGGCCTCGTCGGGCTGCTCGGGGTCGAACTCCGCTTCCACGGAGTGGGTGACCACGGGACTGGTCCAGGCGGGCATGTTCCGGTTCCAGGGGCCGGTGTTCCGGGCGACCTTCCAGCGGAACGAGACGCTGTACTGCTTCAGCCAGTACCCGGAGGTCATCCGCGCCGAGGTGGAGAAGCCGGGGTTGTCGTTGAACTCGATCTTGTTCTGGGCGTCGTTGATGACGGCGTTGCTGTAGGGCGGGCGGTAGGGGCCGTCCTGGACCCAGTCGCGCCGGGACTCGTGCTCGCTGAAGGTGTTGTTCTTCGCCTCCACGATCTGGACGTTGGAGTCGGTGACCTCCTGCCAGAAGTGGTAGTTGGTGGAGACCCGCTGCGGGGCGCCCGCCGGGTTCTTCAGCCGGGCGACCTGCCAGAAGCCGATGCTCTGGTCGTCGTGCATCTTCTGGGTGGGCGGCCCTTCGTAGCCCGACTCGAACTCCAGCTCGGTCCGGTTGAGGTCGAGGTTGGCCGCCTTGGCCTTGGCCCGGGTGCTGCGGCCCGCGGGCGGGCTGCTCCCCCTGACGTCGGCGGTGTCCGCGTCCCGCTTGGGCATGCGCTGCACCGCCGCCCCCGGCCGGCGGGAGGCGGCGGGGCCGGGCGGTGCCTCCTCGTGGAGCAGCGGGGCGGCGAGGGCGCGGACGGCGTTGGCCTCCGCCTCGCGTTCGAAGCGGTCGGAGGGGTCGGAGACCCGCAGGCCGTCGCCGCGGTCGGTGCCGGCGACGGGGCCCTTGCGCTGCTGGATGACGTGGGTGAGCTCGTGCGCCAGGGTGTGCCGGTCGCCGCCGCCCTCGCCGAGCACCACGTGGTTGCCGGAGGTGTAGGCGCGGGCGCCCACCTCGGCGGCGGAGGCGGCGGCCGTGCTGCCGGTGTGCAGCCGTACGTCGGAGAAGTCGGCGCCGAGGCGGGCCTCCATCTCGCCGCGGGTGGCCCCGTCCAGCGGCTTGCCGGCGGAGCGCAGCACCTGGGGCACCAGGGAGCGCTGGAGCGGGAGTTCCTCCGACTCGCCGCCGCCGTGCGCACAGCCGGGGCCGCCGTGGCCGCCGGATCCGTGCCGGGCCTGGAGGACGAGGCGGGTCACCGCGGCGTTGCCGAGGGTCCGTTGCAGGGCGAGGGCGGTGCCGGGTGCCGCGCCGGGCCGCGGGCCCGGGCGCACCGCGCGGGCGGCGGGGGCGTCGGCGCGGGCGGCCCGCTGGTCGGTCCGGCGGTCCGGTTCATGAGCGCGCACGGTGGTCGGATTCCTTCCGCCTTGTGGCGATTCGGTGCGTATAAGGCTCCGAAGGCGTCTCCGGTGTGGGAACAGCGCAAAGCTACTGCTGTACTGATGGAACGTCAGCAGGGCGCCGGGGGCAGATCCTGCCGTCCGCGGGGGAACGGTCCGCTGCCCCGCCGGGGCAGTCGCGGGTTCCCCGGGAGGGCAGGTGGCCCGTATTGGTGGGGTTCGAACGGGTTTCCGGTCGGTGTGCGAAGCGGTGGTGGCCGTCATCCGGTGTTGACATGGTCACGGGCTGTGAGAGGAGATGGGGAAGGGGAAGATCACGGAGGAGAGCGGGGCGATTCCGGCGGAAGGGGCCCATTGACACCGCTGGGGCATCGGGTGCACCTTTCCGGTCCGGTCGGCCCGGAGCGGTCGGCCCGGAGCGGGAGGCGTCGCCCTGTCCATCGGTTCAGTTCCCCTGCTTGACGACGTCGCTCAACGTCCCGCTGATGTTGAGGAGTTCGTGGCACGTGGCTGCCTGCTTGCCCGAGGCCGGGGTGCCCGGGGACTCGCAGGTCACGCTCGCCGTCACAGCCTGGTCCTCGGGGACCTGAATGGGAGTCACCCAGTGGTAGTCCTGGTTGCGGAAGGTCTCCAAGGCGATGGTGTTGAGCACCTTCTGGCCGGCTGTGATGATCACGACACCCTGGTCGCCCTGGAAGTTGGCGATCACGAGGTCGGTCATGTCGAACACCTTGCCGTGCGGCACCTGATAGCTGCCGGTGGCCGCGGTGCCGCCCCCGGTCTGCACGTCGATGGCGGCGGAGCTCTGCCGGCCGGTGCCCGGCTCCGCCTGGCCCGGGCCCGGGCCGGGGGCGCGGCCGCCGGTGCTCGGCTGCCCGGCACCCGGCTTGGCCGTCCCGCCGGGGTTCCCGCCGGAGGGCGCGGCCGGTGCCCCGCCGGGGGTGCCGGCGGGCGGGGCCGGGGTGGCGCTCTGCTGGGCGACGGCCTGTTCGGCGGCCTGCTTGGCGGAGCTGCGCACCGCCGGGCGGACCAGGGCGAACCAGGCCAGCAGCAGCGCGATCAGCGCCGCCAGGAGGGCCAGCAGCCACTTGGGGAAGATCGGGAGCTGGATGAACTCGCCCTCCAGCGCCGGGCGTCCGGCGGCACTGGGAGCGGGTTCGGGAGCGGCTTCGGGAGTGGTCGCCGCAGCGGCGGTGGCGCCCTCGGCGGCACTGCCGGTGGCCTTGCCGTCCTTGCCCCCGGCGTCGGAGGCCTTGCCCGCAGGGGCCGGCTCGGGGCCCACCGCGACCTCGAACGGCCAGGAGGCCTGCTTGCCGAACCAGATCAGCTTGCGGGCACGGGCCTGCAGCCGCAGCTCCCCGGACTCGCCGGGCTCCAGGCGCAGCCGCTCCGGGGTGGCCCGGAAGCGCAGCTCCTCGCCGGCCTGTCCGGGGGTGAGCACCACGGTGCCCGGGGCGTTGCCCAGGTTGCGCACCGAGGTGCGGTAGCGGCCGCGCAGCCAGCCGCGGCGACGCCGGGGCGCGAGCGCGGCCTGCAACTCCTGGAACGGCGTCACGGTGACCGTGGTCTCCGGCACCGTCACCAGTTCGGGGCGCTCGGTCGGCAGCACCCGGATGCCGAGCGGGAACTCCCCGGCCCGGGCGGCGGGGGAGCGCGGCGGGGCGAGGCGCACCGTCACCGTCTCGGACGTCCCGGGGAAGAGCGAGACCCGGGCCGGCTCGACCGTCGTCCACGCGGCGCAGTCGCCGACCACCTCCAGCGTGTACGCCTCGACGATGTCGAGGTCGTTGCGCACCGTCAGGGTCGTGGTGGCCACGCCACCGGGCGCCACCGTCAGCGCGGGCAGGCCGAGTTCGGCGGATGTGGTCATGGCGTGACGGTAGGTCCGGGGGACCGTCCGCGGAGAGGGCCCTACGGGCAAGGCACGGGCACACCCCTTGCCCGTACGGACGGACCGACCCTGCCCGGCGCCGCCGCGACCCACCGCGCGGGCCCGGCGCCGGCCCCCCACCACCCCATCCGCCCCCACCGGGCCCACCACGGGGCCCACGACCGGCCGGGCGCGACGGCGCCGGGCCGCAACAGCCGCAGGACCGCAGGAGAATGGAGTGTTCCGATGACGTCGATCGAGGCAACCCGAGGGGAAGCCGTCACCACCCGCCGGACGCCGGCGGCACCGCCGTCCGTGACCGCCCGCCCGGCCGGGGCGCGGATCCCGGTCCAGGGGCGCGGCCGCCCGGCCCAGATACCCGTGGCGGTGTACGCCGAGGACCTGATCCTGCAGACCGGGGTGGTCCAACAGCTGCGCCAGCGGCCCGAGGTGGAGCTGCTCAGCGAGGCCGACGCGGGCAGGGCGGAGGTCTCCCTGCTGGTGGTCGACGCCCTGACCGAGGCGGTCGCCGACCACCTGCGCCGGTTGCGGCTCGCCACCTCGGGCCGGATCGGCCTGGTGGTCGGCCAGTTCGAGGCCGGCGGGCTGCAGACCATCGTGGAGCACGGGGTCGCCGCCGTGCTGCGCCGCTCGGAGGCCGACCAGGACCGGCTGGTGCACCTCATCACCGCCCTGGCCAACGGCGAGGGCGTGATGCCCGGGGACCTGCTCGGCGAACTGCTCGACCGGATCGGGACGCTCCAGCGCACCATGCTCGACGGGCGCGGCCTGACCCTGTCCACCCTGACGGCCCGGGAGGCGGAGATGCTGCGGCTGGTCGCCGAGGGCTTCGACACCAGCGAGATCGCGGCCAAGACCTCGTACTCGGAACGCACCGTCAAGAACGTGCTGCACGAGATCATCACCCGGCTGGGGCTGCGCAACCGGGCGCACGCGGTGGGGTACGCCATGCGGCGCGGCCTGATCTGAGGGTCGGAGAGTCCCGTAGGTGCGGGGCACGCCGCGGCGCGGACGGACGTCCCCAGCGCCCGCGACCGCGGCGTCCTGCCCTTTGCGGACACCGGCCGTTACCCCCGGCTCGGGTGCCCGGGCCCTGTTCCCGGGCGCCCGGGCCGGTGAGACTGCGGGGGAGACCGCCCCTGCCATCCTGTGAGGTCGAGCGTGATCGGCGCCACCGCCACCCCCCGCCCCGTCCGGCGGCCGGCCCGGGCCGCCGTCGCGGTGCTGCTCGCGCTGGCGACCGCCGTGCTGACCCTGGGCTCGGCCCCCGTCGCGCCGAGCGGCCGGGCGGCCCCGGCCGTCACCGCCGAGGACCCGGCCGCCGGGCGGATCGTCTACGCCGGCACCGACCACCGCGGCCTCGGCCGGGTGACCGGCGCGGCGTCCAGCACCCCGCTGTTCGGGCCCGGCCCGATCCACTTCGACCAGGACCCCTCGGCCCGCGGCGGCGAGCTGGTCTTCACCAGCCTGCGGGACGGCCCGCTGCCCCAGGTCTACCTGCGCGAGGCGAGCGGCGCGGTGCGCCGGCTCACCAACGGCATGGACACGGCCCATCCCGCGCTCGCCCCGGACGGCAAGGGCGTGGTCTTCGAGGCGCTGGAGCCCACCGCGGGCGGCGGCGTCCAGCACTTGCTGTGGGCGGTCGGCCGGGACGGCACCGGGTTGCGCCGGATCACCGACGGCGCCGCCGACGAGACCCACCCGACCGTCTCGCCGGACGGCCGCTGGGTCGCCTACGCCTGCAACGGCGACGGCACCCACCTCCAGGTCTACCTGCGGCCGTTCACCGGCGGCGCCCCCGTCAAGGTCACCAACGTGACCAGCGGCGACGCCGTCGACCCGACCTGGAACCCGGTGAACGACGACGCGCACCGCAACCAGATCGTCTACACCTGGGACCAGGGCGACAAGGGCCGGACCCTGATGCTCACCTCGCCGACCGGCGGCGACAAGGCGTTCTTCCCCGGCACCGGCTCCACCTGGCGCACCGGCTCCGCCTCCTGGCTGGCCGACGGCAGCGGCGTCCTCTTCCTGAGCGCCGACCAGCTCGCCTCCCCGCCCCCCACGCCGCAGCCCGACCCGAACCAGCCGCCGGTGGTGAACCTCTACCGGGCCCCGACCTGCGACTGCACCGACCCCCAACTCCTTTACCGCACCAACCGGTTGATCTCGACCCCGACCTGGCTCGGCAGCCAGGCCGAGGGCGGCCCGGTGGTCGAGCAGACCAGCGCCGCCACCGCCAACACCGCCGACGTCCAGGACGTCCGCCAGGACGGCACCGACCCGCGCGACCTCGGCATCAGCGTGCTCACCGAGGACCCGGCAGCCGACACCAACACCAACCCCGACCCGGGCGCCGACCCGCTCTTCCACCCCCGCCCCGGCTACGACCCCTGGTACGAGCGGCAGACCTACACGCCCGACGGCCGGCAGCTCGTGGTGACCCGCTACGAGGACTCCCCGGCGGGCCGGATCCAGCGGATCTGGCAGGCCGACGCCGACGGCTCGAACCCGCACCCGATGAACCTGGCCGGCCGCGGCCCCACCGACCGGGACACCGACCCCTCGCTCTCCCCGGACGGCAGGCTGATCGTGTTCAGCCGCAGCGCCCCGGCGGCCGGGCAGAACCCGGCCCGCCCCGGCCGGCTGCTGATCGCCCAGGTGGCCACCGGCGCGATCGTCGGTACCGTCCAGCCGCCCGCCGACCAGCCGGGCGCCTCCGACGCCGAGCCGTTCTGGTCCCCCGACGGCAAACTGATCGCCTTCTCCCGGACGGCCGTGGTCAACGGCAACGCCGGCAACCTGCACGTCTGGACCGTCGCCGCCGACGACCTCGCCCGGCAGCGCGACCTCAGCCGGGCAGCCTGCCCGGGCAGCTGCGACGTCATCGACGACAGCCCGGTGTTCTCACCCGACGGCAAGCGCCTCGCCTTCAACCGCAAGGCCGGCGACGGCGGCAACAACCGGCAGGACGGTCTGCTGGTCACCTCGCCCACCGGCACCGACTGCACGGTGCTGCTGCCCGCCGGGCTGCGCGACGACAAGGGCGCCTGCACCCGCCCGCTGCCCGACACGTCCGCCACCGGCCCGTACCAGCCGCGCGACGCGGCCTGGACGCCGAACGGCGCCCAGCTGGTGCTCACCACCCGCCGGGCCCTGCCGCCGAACTCCCCGGAGGGGCTGGGCACTTACGACCTCGCGAGCGGCACGCTCACCCCGCTGGACCGGCGGCTGCCCGGACGGCAGAAGGAGCCGGCCGTCCAGCAGTCCGTCCACCTGTCGCTGAGCGCGCCGCCGCGCGCCCCCGCCGTGCGGGTCGACGGCGGCACCGACATCACCGTCACCGTCACCGACAACGGCCCCGCGCCCTCGCCCGGCACCGTCCTGACCGCCTCGGTACCGGGCGGCGCCCGGCTCGGCGCGCTGACCACCCCCGTCGGGCAGTGCGACGCCGCTGCGCTGCGCTGCGAACTCGGCACCCTGGCACCCGGCGCACAGGTCCGGGTGACCGCCACCCTGATCGGCACCCGCACCGGTGACCAGCCGTTCGGCTGGAGCGTCACCGGGGCGGTCGTCGACCCGAACCCCGAGAACGACTCCGCCGAGACCGTCCTGCCCGTCCTGGACACGCCGAGCCCCTCGCCGACGCCCACCCCGAGCCCGACCGCCACCGCCCCGCCCAGCCCGACACCCACCCCGACACCCACCCCGAGCAGCACACCGACCCCGGCCCCGCCGCCCCCGCCGGCCCCCGCGCCGCCGCAGGCGGGCCCCGGCGTCGCGGTCGACGCCCAGCCGGACCCCGGCTACGTCGGCGGCCACGTGACCGTCAGCTACACCGTGCGCAACACCGGCCAGGCCCTCGCCACCGGCCTGCGGCTCACCCTCGGCCTGCCCGCCGGCGTGCCCACCGAGGCCCTGCCGCCCGGCTGCCGGGCCGGGAGCTGCGAGCTGGCCGACCTGCGCCCGGGGCGCAGCCAGGTGGTCCGGGTGGTGCTCTCGCCGGTGGCGCCGCTGGACACCACCGTCACCGCCGAACTGACCACCACCGGCACCGACGCCGCCCCCGGACCGCACCGGGCGAGCACCCCGCTGCGCATCCTCCAGCCCCGGATCGTCGCCGTGCCGGCCATCGGCAAGCCCGGCTTCGTGACCTCCGTGCGCGGCGTGGACTTCCCGCCCGGCGTACCCGTCCGCTTCACCTGGCAGCCCGGCATCACCGCCGCGGCCGCGCCCACCCACCCCAAGGCCGACGGGACCTTCGCGGGCCAGCTGCTGATCCTCACCAAGGACGAGACCGGGCCGCGCACCATCACCGCCGCCGGCCCCGGGTTCTCCCCGGTCACCACCCCCTTCCTGGTCGTCGAGGGCACCATCGGCCCGCCGGGGGAGGTGGAGCGGCGGTGATCCACGAGGTCGACGAGGCGCTGCGGCTGCTGCTCGCCGAAGCCGGACTGGCGGAACGCGGCGTCGAGGTGGTCTTCGACGCGCCCACCCGCGAGCTGGCGGCCCGGCGCACCGCGCCGACGGTCAGCGTCTTCCTCTACGGCATCCGCGAGGACACCGGCCGCCGGCAGGCCGGCGCCGTCGCCGAGCACGACGCCGACGGTGTGGTGGTCGGCCACCGGGCCGCGCCCCGCTGGTTCGAACTGGCCTACCTGGTCACCGTCTGGACCAACCGCCCGCAGGACGAACACCGGCTGCTGGCCGAGGTGTTGCAGTGCCTGACCGCCGTCGACGCGCTGCCCGCCCGGGTGCTCACCGGGACGCTCGCCCGGCTCGGACTCACCGTCGGCCTGGACATCGCCGGCCGGGACACCGGCCTGCCGTCGGTCTCCGACGTCTGGTCCGCGCTCGGCGGGGAACTGCGGCCCTCGATCGACCTGAGGCTGCTCGCCCCGCTGACCGGCGCGCTCAGCCCCGCCGGACCGCCCGTCACCGAGGGCCTGGTGGTGCACACCACCGACACCGGCCGGGACACGGTGCCGCCGCCCGACGGCCCCGGCCGCCGGCTGCGCTACCGCGGCGCCACGGACCCCGGACCGGACGGCTTCGCCGCGCTCCGCGACCGCGAGCTGCCGCCCGGCCGCCGGCCCCGGGGCGGGACGCGATGAGCCCGGACCCCGTGGCGGTGCTGAACGCCGCCCCGCCCGGCCGGGACCACCTGTGGGAGCGGCTGCACCGGGTCGAGCAGCGGGTCCGCAGCGCGGTGCGCGACCGCCGGGCCGAGGACCCGGACCCGGACGACCCGTACCGCGGCCAGTACCTCGGCCCGGAGGCGGTCGAGCGGATCCTGGCCTCCGCCGCCGCGACCGGCTCCACCGGTACGGCGGTCGACGACGCGCCCCCACCGCCGACCGGCTCCCGGCTGGCCCGGCTCGGCGCCGACTTCGGGCTGCTCCCGGTGGACCTGGACCTGCTGCTGGTGGCCCTCGCCCCCGACCTCGACAGCCGCTTCGAGCAGCTCTACGGCTACCTCAACGACGACCTGACCCGCCGCCGGGCGACCGTCGGCCTGGCCCTCGAACTGTGCGGACTGCCCGGGGCCGGGGCCGGCCGCTTCCGCTTCGCCGCGCGGGCCCCGCTGATCGCCGGCGGCCTGCTGGAACTCACCGAGCCGGACCGTCCGCTGCTCTCCCGCACCCTGCGCGTGCCGGACCGGGTGACCGCCCACCTGCTCGGCGAGGACGCACCGGACGACGCCCTCGCCGGACTGGCCCGCCGCGCCGATCCGGCCGCGGATCCGGCCGCCGACCTTGGGGCCGGGGCGGAGGCCGTCGAGCGGCTGCGCGCGGCCGCGACGGCGGCGGGCGGCGGACCGGTGTACCTGCTGGACCGGGACGGGCACGCCGGCCCGCTGGCGGTGGCCGCCCTCGCCGCCGACGGCCGTCCGCCCCTGGTCGTCGACGCCGCCGCGCTGGCCGCCCGCCCGCCGGGGCCCACCGTCCGGGTGCTCGCCCGCGAGGCCCGGCTCGGCGGGGGCGGGGTGGTGCTCGGACCGCTGGACCGGCTGGAGCCCGAACGGCCCGAGCGGGCCGCGCTGTTGCGCGAGCTGTGCGCCGAACTCGCCGCCGTCCCGCTGATCATGTACGGCCCCCGGGTGTGGGACCCGGCCTGGTCGCGGGAGAGCCCCGTGGTCGTCACCGCCCCGCCGCCGGACGCCCGGGGCCGCGCCGGGCAGTGGGCCCGCGCGCTGGCCGCCACCGGGACCCCGCTGGGCGCGGAGCTGACCGACCGGCTGGCCGAGACGGTGGCTGCCTACCGGCTGGACCGGGAGAAGCTGGAGCGGGCCGCCGCCGTGGCCGCCCGGACCGCCGCCGCCGAGCGGCGCCCGGTGCGCGCCGAGGACCTGCGGGCCGCCGTCCGGGCGCAGAACGCCGCCGGGCTGGCCCGCCTCGCCCGCCGGATCGAGCCCGCGGTCGGCTGGTCCGACCTGGTGCTGCCCGACCCCACCGCCGGCCGGCTGCGCGAACTGGTGCTGCGGGCCCGGCACCGCGAGCAGGTGCTCGGGCAGTGGCGGATGCGGCCGGGCGGCGGCCGCGGCAACGGGGTGATCGCCCTGTTCGCCGGGGAGTCGGGCACCGGGAAGACCATGTCGGCCGAGGTGGTCGCCGCCGAACTCGGTATGGAGCTGTACGTGGTGGACCTCTCCACCGTGGTGGACAAGTACATCGGCGAGACCGAGAAGAACCTGGAACGGATCTTCACCGAGGCCGCCCAGGTCAACGGCGTGCTGCTGTTCGACGAGGCGGACGCGCTGTTCGGCAAGCGCGCCCAGGTCAAGGACGCCCACGACCGGCACGCCAACGTGGAGACCGCCTACCTGCTCCAGCGGATGGAGTCCTTCGACGGGATCGCGCTGCTCACCACCAACCTGCGCGCCAACCTCGACGAGGCGTTCACCCGCCGACTGGACGTCATCGCCGAGTTCCCGCTGCCCGACGAGGCGCAGCGGCGGCTGCTCTGGGACCGCTGCCTGGGGCCCGTACTGCCCCGCGGCGAGGACCTCGACCTGGACTACTGCGCCCGGCACTTCGAGCTCACCGGCGGCTCCATCCGGGCCTGCGCCGTCTCCGCGGCCTACCTGGCCGCCGGGGCGGGCACCCCGCTGGGCATGGCGCAGCTGGTCGCCGCGGTGGTCGGGGAGTACCGCAAGCTCGGCCGGCTGGTGCTGGAGAGCGAGTTCGGGCCGTGGCTGGGGAAGGTCTGACCCGACCCGGAGCGCGGGGCCGCGGGGCGCACCCGGCCGTGCCCGCCGGGGCAGCGTCGCTGCCCCCGATCTTGACCCCGGGGACATGTCCCGGGGCGCGGCCGGGGCGCAGACTCGGGGGCGAATGACGCAGACCACCGGTGATCTGAAGGAGCGCGTATGCCGTCGTACCTGACCCCGGGCGTGTACGTGGAGGAGGTGCAGTCCGGTGCCCGGCCGATCGAGGGCGTCGGCACGGCCGTCGCCGCCTTCGTCGGCTTCGCCGGCAGCGGACCCTTCCACGAGCCCACGCTGGTCACCAACTGGGACCAGTACGTCCAGCGGTTCGGCGGGTTCACCGAGGGCACCTACCTGGCGCACTCGGTGTACGGGTTCTTCGCCAACGGCGGCGGCTCCGCCTACGTCGTGCGGATCGGCGACCCGGCGCGGCAGGCCCCCGGCGGCGCGCCCGCGCCCGCCGTGGCGGCGGCCCCGCCGGCCGAGATCGGCGGCTTCCTGGTCTCGGCGCTGCCCGGTGCGGGCGGCGAGGTGTCCGTCGAGGTCGCCGACGCCGAGGGCGAGAACGTCCCCGACGACCGGTTCCGGCTGATCGTCCGCCGGGGTGCCGAGGTCGTCGAGAGCTACGACGTCTCCACCCGGAAGAACACCAAGGGCTACGTCGTCACCCAGCTGCGCGAGTCCAAGCTGGTCGCCGTCGCCGAGCAGCCCGGCACCGCGCCGGGCCGCCCCGAGCGCCGCACCCACGCGCTCGCCGCCGCCCCGGCGCCCGCTCCCGCGACCGGCCCGGTGGTGGCCGCCGGCAGCCGGCTGGACCCGGCCGAGTACGTCGGTGACGCGGCCGCCCGCACCGGCTTCTCCGGCCTGGAGGCGATCGACGAGATCACCATGGTCGCGGTGCCCGACCTGATGAGCGCCTACCAGCGCGGCGCTCTCGACGACGAGGGCCTGCGCACCGTCCAGCTCGCGGTGATCTCGCACTGCGAGCAGATGGGCGACCGGATCGCCGTCCTGGACCCGCCGCCCGGGCTCAACGCCCAGCGGATGCGCGCCTGGCGCCAGGAGGAGGCCGGGTACGACTCCCGCTACGCCGCCCTCTACTACCCGTGGATCAAGGTCTTCGACCCGGCCACCGGGCGCAACGCGCTGGTCCCGCCGAGCGGCCACGCGGCCGGCGTGTGGGCGCGCAGCGACGCCGAGCGCGGAGTGCACAAGGCGCCGGCCAACGAGGTCATCCGCGGCGCCGTCGACCTGGAACTGCGGCTCAGCAAGGGCGAGCAGGACCTGCTCAACCCGATCGGCGTCAACTGCGTCCGGGCGTTCCCCGGCCGCGGCATCCGGATCTGGGGCGCCCGCACCCTCTCCTCCGACCCGGCCTGGCGCTACCTCAACGTGCGCCGGCTCTTCAACTACCTGGAGGAGTCCATCCTCCTGGGGACCCAGTGGGTGGTCTTCGAGCCCAACGACGACCGGCTGTGGTCCAGCATCCGGCGGAACATCACCGCCTTCCTCACCGAGGAGTGGCGGCGCGGGGCGCTGTTCGGCCAGACCGCGGCCGAGGCGTTCTACGTCAAGTGCGACCGTGACAACAACCCGCCCGAGTCCATCGACCTCGGGCAGGTCATCTGCGAGATCGGCGTCTCCCCGGTGAAGCCGGCCGAGTTCGTGGTGTTCCGGCTGGCCCAGTTCTCCGACAGCACCAGCCTCCTCGACGAGTGAGCCGCGGTACCGGCCCCCACCGTCGACCCATCACGTCGGCCCCTACTGTCGATACGCATCGGAAGGTGACAGCACGCCATGGCTGAAGGCGATCCGCTCTCCACACACATATTCGGCGTCCAACTCGGCGGCTACAACGTCGAGTCCGTCAAGGAGATCAGCAACCTGACGGTCGAACAGGACGTCGTCGAGTACAAGCAGGTGACCCAAGAGGGCAAGCTGATCGTCCGCAAGCAGCCCGGCGCCCGACTGCCCGGCGAGGTGACCATCACCCGCGGCCTGGACAAGAGCGGCGCGTTCACGGACTGGATCAAGGAGACCCTCAACAACGGGGCGATCAACACCGCCCGGCAGAACCTCACCATCGAGGTCAAGGACACCACCGGCGCCACCCTGCGCCGCATCCAGCTCACCAACGCCTGGGCGAGCCGCTGGGAGGGCCCCACGCTCAGCGCGGGCGAGTCCAGCGCCGCGACCGAGACGGTGACCATCGTGTTCGAGGAGATCCGGGTCGAGTGAGGCGGAAGATCGGCCTTGAGGAACTGCTGGAAGGCGCCCCGGCCCCGCAGAACCCCGCGCCGCAGCAGCAGGCCCCGGGGCAGGCGGGAACGGCCGGGCCGCCCCGGCGGCAGTCCCCGCACACCGAGTTCGAGTTCGAGCTGCCGCTCGGCTACGTCGACGACGAGGGCACCGTGCACCGCCACGGCGCGATGCGCCTGGCCACCGCCCGCGACGAACTGATGCCGCAGATCGACCTGCGGGTCAAGGAGAACCCGGCCTACCTCAGCGTGGTGCTGCTCAGCCACGTGATCACCAGGCTCGGCGAACTCACCGACGTGCACACCGGCGTCGTCGAGCGGATGTACGCCACCGACGTCGCCTTCCTCCAGGACCTCTACCAGCGGATCAACAGCGAAGGCCACACGCGCGCCGCCGTGACCTGCCCGCACTGCGACGGCGCCTTCGAGGTCGACCTCGCCGGTGGGCGCCTGGGGGAATCGTGACGTACGCGCCTGCTCGGCTGTACGAGGAGATCGCGTACATCGCCTACCACTTCCACTGGTCCCGCGAGGACCTGCTGGACCTGACCCACCACGAGCGCGGGCAGTGGGTGCGCGAGGTCGCGCGGCTCAACTCCCGTGTCAGCGAGGGTGGGTGAGCCGGGTGGGGCTGCGGGACTGGATCGGACGGCGGCGAGGCGGGGCCGGGGCTGACGCCGGATCCGGTGCTGAACCGGTTGCCGGTGCTGCCGCTGCGGCCGGGGCCGCGCATTCGCGCCCGGCGGCCGGGGACGGGGGCTGGCGCGCGGTGCCGCCGCTGGTCCCGACCCTCGCCGGGGCGGCGCCGCGCGGGGTCAGCGACGGACTGGCGTTCCGATCCCGGCTCGCCTCCTGGCAGGACCCGACGCTGAGCGGCCCGCTCGGCCACGCCGTGCTGCCCACCGCCCCGGCGGGCATCCTGCGGGCGGTCGCGGTGCCGGGCACTCCGTCCGTGGCCGCCGCGGGCGGGCACGCGCTCGTCCTGCGGCCCCCGGTGGCGGCGTCGGAGGAAGGACCGTCGGAGCCGCTCGAACCAGCGGAACAGGTGGCACGTCGGCGGGCTCGGCCCATCCAACGGTCCGTCCGGCTGCGGCAGTTGTCCGTGCGGGCCGGGACACGTGCGGTGCGTGCGGGCGGTGCGGGCGGTGCCGACCGGCGGGCCGGGGCGGCGGTTGCGGGTGCGTCCGACGGTGCTGTCCCGGAGCCGGGCACGGCGACCGCTCCTTCCGGGGCGCCACGGCGGAACGGCACGGCAGGTCCGGCCGTTCAGCGTGCGGTGCGTCCGGGCGGTGCGGGCGGTGCCGACCGGCGGGCCGGGGCGGCGGTTGCGGGTGCGTCCGACGGTGCTGTCCCGGAGGCGGGCACGGCGACCGCTCTTTCCGGGTCGGCAGTGACCGAGACGCCCGCCGGCGTGGCGCGTCGTGCGACCGGTGGCAGTGGCGCAGCGCCCGAGTCCCGTACGGCGCGGCAGCCGGCTGGGGCGCCACGGTCGAGTGGCGCGGCGGGTACGGCCGCTCGGCGTGCGGTGCGACCGCGGGCCGTCAGCATGCCGCTGACCGTCGCGCGGCGTCCCCGGCTGCTTCCCCTGCGGCCGGTGGCGGCCGTACCGGGGTGGGCCGGGACGGCGTCGGCCGTCGTCGGAGCGGCGTCGAGCCGGGGTGCGGATGAGCCGCAGCCCCTGGCGGTGACTGCGGAGCCGGTCGGCGGTGGGCACGTGCCCGAGCGCACCGATTCCGCGGCCCGGACGGCATCGTCGGGCCCGAGCGGTGCCGCCGATGCCGTGGTCCAGCGTGCGGCCGCGCCGCGCGGTGACGCACCGGCCCGGCCGGTGCTCGGTGCGCCCTTGACCGCGTTGCCCGCGAGCGCCGTACCCGTCACCGCTTCCGGGCCCCGGGTCGTCGAGCCCGTCCCGGGAGCACCGGCCATGCCGGTGGTCGGGGCCGAGACCGGGTCCATCGGCGGCGGGGAGCCTGCGAGCGGCGAACGCGGGAGCGGCGAACGCGGGGGCGGTGAGCGCGGAACGCGCGTCTCCGGGCATGGGCCCGTCGGCGGTGCATCCGCATCCGCCTCCGTCCAGCGCGCGCCTGCGCCGTCGCCGTCGAACACCGAACCGGCTTCTCGGGTGCGGCCCGGGTCGGCGCCGACCCCGGCTCCGACTCCGCCCCCCGCCCCGGCTCGTGCGCGCTCGGGTCTGGGTGCACCCCTGGACGCCCTGCCGCCGACGGCCGCAGCGGCGGGCCGTGCCGTGCTGCCGCCTGGCGGGCGTCGGCGGATCCGGCGAGGTGCCGGGGCTCCCGTAGGGGGTGGCGAACGGAGCGGACCGGCCGTCGTCGAAGGGGCGGGTTCGCAGGTGCCTTCGACGGGCCCGACCGAGTCGACCTCCCTGCGGCTGAGCAGGACTGGCGAACGATCGGATGGCGTGCGCGCTTCGGGTGCGAGGCTCCAGCCGGTTGTTCCGGCGGATGCGCCGGTGGTTCCCGTGCGTCCGGCCGGTGGCGGCCCGGACGTGCAGCGGGCCGGCCGACCCGCCGCCCCGAGGCGCGGGTTGATCGGCGAACGCCCGATGGCGGTCGCCCTGCCGACGCCGTCCGCGCCCTTCGTCGGCAGCGCCGGTACTCGTACGGGCACCGGTCCGGTGCCCGCCGCCCCGCTGGTGGTCCCGGCCGTCTGGCCCGCCTCGCCCGCGGGCCGTGCGGAGGACGCACCGGGTGCCGCGCCGGCTCTGCGGCCTGGCAGCGGTCGGGAGGTGACCGCTGCCCCCGATCGCCGGCTGAGCCCCAGGGGCGGCCGGTCCGGCGCGGGGCAGCCGGTGTCACAGGTTCGCGGCGCCGCAGCGGTGGTGGGCCGTTCGTCCGGTGGGGGAGTCGGACGCGGGGTGGTGGCTGCCGTGCAGCGGTTGCGCTCCCGGCGTTCGGTGGAACGAGGGGGCGACCGGTCGCCGGTCGATCGCCGTTCGGCGCGGGGGAGTTCGGTGCCCGGCGGCGGCGTCCCGACTGCGGGTGCCCCCGCCGACCACCCCTCGCCCGTCCAGCCCGAACAGTCCGTTCAGTCCGTCCAGCCTGTCCAGCCTGTCCAGTCAGTCCAGTCCGGACGTCCTCGCGACGCGATGCCCGGGACGGGGCGGACGCAGGGTGGCGGCCACAGCCCTTCGGCTGCTCCACGCTCCTCCGTCGCCGAGTCGTTCGCCGGTCACCCGGGCCGCCCCGGGGCCGGTCCGTCGGCCCGGTCCGTCGGGAGGCCGGCCCCGGCACTGCCGGTGGTCCGGCCGGCGCCTCCGGGGATCCGGTTGCTCCCGAGAGCGGCCGCGCACCCGCCCGGGGCGCCTTCGGCGTTCGTCCAGCGGGCGCACCGGCCTTCGGCAGCGGCCGAGTCGTCGCCACCGGGGTCGGCCGCGCCCGCTCCGGTCAGGATGCCCGCGCAGGCCGCGCCGCCCGCGACTCCCGTACCTGCCACGCCGCCCGCACCTCCCGCGCTGCCGGTGGTCCGGTCGCTCCAGCGACTGCCGGCCGCGCCCGGGCCGTCGCCGCAGCCGCTCGCGACTCCGCAGCCGATCCTGACCCGGGCCGTGGCGCCCGGGCAGGCCGTGCCGAGTGCCCCCTCGGCGCCGTCCCCGCCGCAGCCGCTCCAGCGGTCCGCACCCGGTACGGCACAGGTGCTCCAGCGGGTGGCCGAGCAGGCGGGGCTGGTGGGGGTGCCGTTGACCGCCGTCCCGGCGCGCCGGCCGACGACCGTGCAGGCGGCGCCGTCGAGCACCGGTCAGCCCGGTGCCCACCGGACGGCCGGTGGGCACCAGCCGCCCGGGGGCGCCGCGGCGGCCGAGGGCGACGACAAGCCGGACCACGACGCGCCCGCCGACCTGGACGAGCTGGCCCGGCGCCTGGTCGAACCGGTCGGGCGGCTGCTGCGCACCGAACTGCGCAGGGGCCGGGAGCGGGCCGGGAAACCGTACGACCTGCGCCGCTGAGCGCGGGGACCGGCGCAGGACGGCCGCCGGAGGACCGGATCGACGTTGACCGTGAGCAGCACAGCAGGAGGCGGGGCCGATGACCGACAACATCTTCGCGAGCAGTGTGTTCTTCAGCCTGACCATCGGCGGCACCGACCTGGGCGAGTTCACCACCTGTTCGGGGCTCGGCGCGCAGGTCGAGATCGAGCAGTACGCGGAGGGCGGCAACAACGGCTTCGCCTGGCAACTGCCGGGCCGGATCACCTGGACGAACATCACGCTGAGCCGCGCGGTCACCGCGGACACCGCCAAGATCGCCCGGTGGCTGGACGAGATCGTGCGGAAGGTCGAGCCGAAGAACGGCGAGATCGTGGCGCTGCGCCCGGACCTGACCCGCATCGTGGGCTGGCAGGTGCTCGGGATCGTCCCGGTGCGGTGGGAGGGGCCGTCCTTCGACCCGTCGAGCTCCCAGCCGGCCATGGAGTCCCTGGAGATCGCCCACGCGGGCCTGCGCCCGTCCTGAGCGCACCCCACGCACCCCGTTCGTCCCCGTTCTCACCCCCCACGCACCCAAGGAGCAGCAGGATGCCCTCCGCGGCCCCCGCGAGCGTCACCCGGGCCCGACTGACCATCATGGAGCCGCCGTCCACGGTCGGTGCCCAGCCCGGCGGTGAGATCGCGCTGCTGTCGCTCCAGTTCAACCCGGCGACCCTGGTGCTGCGCAAGACCACCGAGTGGCGGCGCACGCCGTCCCGGATGGCGGGCCAGTCGGCGCTGCCGGAGTTCGTCGGCAGCGGCCCGCGGTCGCTGTCCCTGGACGTGTTCCTGGACTCGACGGCGACCCACGACGGCTCGGTGGAGCGGGCGGTGGAGCAGCTGATGACGGCGTGCGTGCCCACCCCGGCGAGCCTGGCGCGCAAGACCCCGGCCAGCCCGTGGATCCGGCTGGACTGGGGGGCTCTCAAGACGACCTCGTTCAACGGGGTGCTGACCGGCCTGTCGGTCACCTACACGCTCTTCGACGTGGACGGCAGTCCGCTGCGCGCGGTCTGCTCGCTCTCCATCGACGAGGCGAGCGTCGACCCGGCCGGGCAGAACCCGACCTCCGGCTCGCCGGAGGCCCGCAGCACCCACCGGGTGATCGCGGGCGACAGCCTGCCGCTGCTGGCCTGGCGGGCGTACGGGGACGCGACGGCCTGGCGCACGATCGCGGAGGCGAACGACATCGACGATCCGCTGGTGCTGGTCCCGGGCGCGGAGCTGATCGTGCCGGGCATCGACGAGCTCACCCGGGGCGGTGCGGCATGACCACTCCCGAGGCCCGGGGCGGCCGGCCGTTCGCCGCGGATCCCGTCGTCGAGGCGCCGGGGCCGCTGCCGCCGGTGTGGGCGGCGCAACTGGTGTCCTGCGACATCGAGGAGAGCGTCGGCCTGCCGGACACGGCGGTGCTGAGCTTCCGGGACGCGGACCACACCTTCCTCGCCGCCACCGGGATCACCATCGGCACCGAGCTGCGGGTGTCCGTGGTGACGGTGCAGGGCAACACCCGGGCGCGGCTGTTCACCGGGGAGGTGACGGCGCTGGAGCTGGAGGTGGACACCACGGGCTCGTACACGGTGGTGCGGGCGGCGGCGGTGACCCACCGGCTGATGCGCGGTCGCCGGGTGAAGGCCTTCCGGAACATGACCACCGCCGACATCGTCCGCGAGGTCGCCTCCGGTGCGGGCCTGGCCTGCGGGCGGGTCGACTCCTTCCCGGTGGTGCACCAGCAGCTGTCCCAGGCGAACGTCCCGGACTGGGAGTTCCTGCAGTTCCTGGCGCAGGAGAGCGGCGCACAGGTGCGGGTGGACGACGACGGGAAGCTGGAGTTCGTGCGGCCGCAGCCCGCCTCCTCGGCGCCGGCCCCGGCCACACCCGCGCCGCAGAACCCGCTGGTGCTGGAGTACGGGCGCAACCTGCTGGAGCTGCGCGGGGTGCTGACCGGCGCGGCCGGCGCGGACACGGTCGAGGCGCGCGGGTGGAACGTGACCACCAAGAGCGCCCTGGTCGCCACCGAGCCGTCGGTGGCCTCGACGACCGTGCTGCCGGGGCTGAGCCCCTCGGTGGTGGCCTCGGCCTTCCCCGGGCAGGCCCGGCTGACCGTCGCCGACACCCCGTACCGCACCCAGGCGGAGACCGCCGCCGTGGCCCGCTCGCTGGCCTCCTCGGTGGCCGCGGGCTTCGGCGAGCTGGAGGTGGTGGCCGAGGGCAACCCGCGGCTGCGGGCGGGCACCGCGGTCGCGCTGGGGAACGTCGGCGCGGCCTTCTCCGGCCGCTACACCGCCACCGGGGTGCGCCACCTGCTGGAGCCGTTCCGCGGCTACCGCACCACGGTGGTGGTCAGCGCCTCGCCGGACCGCTCGCTGGCCGGGCTGGCGACCGGCGGCAACGCGCCGCCGCGCGGGCCGCGGATGCCGGGCCTGGCCGTCGCCGTGGTCACCGATGTCCGCGAGCCGGGTGACGGGCAGCGCGGCTGGGTACGGCTGAAGTTCCCCTGGCTGGACGACAGTTACGTCTCCGACTGGGTTCGCACCGTGCAGTGGGGCGGCCACGGGGGCGGTGGTGTGGTCAGCCCGGAGGTCAACGACGAGGTCCTGGTGGGCTTCGAACAGGGGGACCTGGACAGCCCGTATGTGCTGGGAGGCCTCTACAACGGCGTGGACCGGCCCTCGCCGCACGACGTGCCGCTGGTCGACGCGACCGCCGGCAAGGTCAACCGCCGTTCCGTGGTGTCCCGTTCGGGCCACCGGCTGGAGCTGCTGGACGTGCCGGGCGGCAGCTCCGGGGTCCGGCTGGCCAGCGGGGACGGGAAGTTGGAGGTCCGGCTGGACCAGCAGCACGGGGAGATCGTGCTGACCGTGCACGGCGGGGCCGGCGGCGCGGGCAGCACCGTCCGGCTGACCCCCTCCGGCATCACCCTGGACGCGGGCACCGGCGAGGTGAACGTGCGCGGCGGCTCGGTGACCGTCCGCGGCACGACGGCCGTCACCGTGGACGGCGGGGCCGAGGCCGTCCTCAAGGGGGCCTTCGTGCGGATTAATTGACATGGCATCAGAATCAGCAGCAGGCGCGTGCCCGTCAGGGCGCCATCGGAAATGGAGACCGTACATGCCCCCCGCAGCCCGGACCGGCGATCCGACCGACCACGGCGGCGCCCTCACCACCCCGCCGCCGGGTGCCCTCAAGGTCGCGACGGTCCTGATCGGCGGCCGGCCCGCCGCCGTGGCCGGCACCGTGCACGCCTGCGTCCCGCACGTGGAGCTGGGACCGGCCAACCTGGTCGAGCCCCAACTCGGCGGGGTGACCCGGGGGGTGGTGCTGATCGGCGGCCTGCCGGCGGCCCGGATGGGCGACAAGACGACCTGCGGCGCCACCATCATCGCCGGGGCGTTCAACGTGCTGATCGGCGGAGCGATATGAGCGGCTGGAGCGGTGCGCGCGGCCCGGGTGGCATGAGCGGCGCGGACGGGCGGAGCACGGCGGGGGCGGGCGCATGAGCAGCGACTTCATCGGCCGCGGCTGGGCCTTCCCGCTGCGGGTGAACGCCACCGGCGGCATCGGCATGGTGGAGCGGGACCGGGAGATCGCCGAGGCGATCCGGCTGATCCTCGGCACCGCCCCCGGCGAGCGGCCGATGCGCCCGGAGTTCGGCTGCGGCGTCCACGAGTACGTCTTCGCCCCGGGTGACAGCACCACCGCCGGGCGGATCGCCCGCGAGGTGCGGATCGCGCTGGAGCGCTGGGAGCCGCGGATCACCGTCGACGACGTGGTGATCGCCTTCGACCGGGTCGACGAGGGCACGCTCTACATCGACGTCCACTACACCGTGCGGGCCACCAACGACCGCCGCAACCTGGTCTTCCCCTTCTACACCATCCCGGAGTCCCCGACGGCGGACCACCCGGTGACGGAGTACGGGGACCGGGCACCGGCGGCCGCCGCGGACGGCGGTGCCCGCTGATGGCGCTGCCCTCCCCGAACCTGGACGACCGTCGCTTCCAGCAACTCGTCGACGAGGCCAAGCGGTACGTGCAGCAGCGCGCGCCGGAGTGGACCGACCACAACGTCTCCGACCCGGGCGTCACCCTGATCGAGACCTTCGCCTACCTGGTCGACCAGCTGCTCTACCGGCTGAACCGGGTGCCGGAGAAGAACTACACCGCCTTCCTGGACCTGCTGGGCATCCGGCTGTTCCCGCCCGCCGCCGCCCGGGCCGAGGTCGACTTCTGGCTCTCCGCCCCGCAGCCCGAGACGGTCCTGCTGCGCGCCGGCACCGAGGTGTCCACGCTGCGCACCGAGACCGACGACGCGGTGGTCTTCGCCACCGCCGAGGACCTCCCGATCGTGCCCAGCACGCTGGACCGGCTGGTCACCGTCTCCGCCGCCGGGGAGCAGGCCGACGTCACCGGCCGGCTCGCGGACGGCGTGGACGTGCCGTGCTTCCAGCCGCGCCCGGCGGCCGGTGACGCCATGCTGTTCGCCCTGCCCGCCGTGGTGCCGCGCTGCATCCTGGCCGTCCGGCTGGACAGCCGGGTGGAGGGCGTCGGCGTCGACCCGCGCCAGCCGCCACTGGTCTGGGAGGTGTGGGACGGCGCCCGCTGGATCGCCTGCGAGACCGGCAGCGACACCACCGGCGGCCTCAACCGGCCCGGCGAGGTGGTGGTGTTCGTGCCCGCCGGCCACACCGCCTCGGTGGTGGCCGGCCGGCGGGCCGGCTGGCTGCGCTGCCGGGTGACCGAACCCCGGCCGGGCCAGCCGTTCTACTCCGAGTCCCCGACGGTGCGCCGGGCCGAGGTGTTCACCGTCGGCGGCACCGCCACCGCCGTGCACGCCCAGACCGTCACCGACGCGCCGCTGGGCACCTCCGAGGGCGTCGCCGGGCAGCGCTTCCGGCTGAGCAGGCCACCGGTGCTGCTGGACGGCGGAGCACCGGTGGTCGAGGTCTCGGCCGGGGAGGGCTGGCAGCGCTGGACGGTCGTCGAGCACTTCGGCGACTCCGCGCCGACCGACCGGCACGTGGTGCTCGACGCCACCAACGGCGAGTTCCACCTGCCGCCCGCCGTCCGCGAGCCGGACGGCAGCCTGCGCGCCTTCGGCGCGGTGCCGCCCAAGGGCGCCCGGCTGCGCGTCCCGCAGTACCGCACCGGCGGCGGGGTCGCGGGCAACGTGGCCCGCAACACCGTCACGGTGCTGCGCAGCTCCGTCCCGTACATCGCCCGGGTGGACAACCGGGAGGCGGCCCGGGGCGGGGTCGACGGCGAGACGGTGGAGAACGCCAAGGCGCGCGCCCCGCACCAGCTGCGGCTGCAGGAACGCGCCGTCACCGCCGGGGACTTCGAGCTGATCGCCCGGCAGGCCGCGCCCTCCGCCGCCCGGGTCAGCTGCGTGCCCGCCACCGGCGGGGAGGCCGGGGCGGTACGGGTCCTGGTGGTGCCGGAGGCCGTCGCCGACGAGGGCGAGCGGCTGCGGTTCGAGCAACTCATCCCGGACGAACAGGTGTTGGCCGCCGTGGCGACCGCGCTGGACGAGCGCCGGCTGATCGGCACCCGGGTGCTCGTCCAGCCGCCCGCCTATCAGGGCGTGACCGTGGTCGCCCGGCTCACCACCCGCGCCGCGGACCCCGACCGGGTCCGCGAGGCGGTGCTGGACGAGCTCTACCGGTACCTCAACCCGCTGCGCGGCGGCGCCGACGGCACGGGCTGGCCGTTCGGCCGGGCGGTGCAGTACGGGGAGGTGTTCGCGGTGCTCCAACGGGTGGCCGCCGTCGCCGGGGTGGAGGAGCTGCGGCTGTTCCCGGCCGACCCGATCACCGGACGCCGGGGCGCGCCCGCCGAGCGGGTCGACGTCCTGCCGGACGCCCTGGTCTTCTCGCACCAGCACCAGGTCGTGGTCACGGCGGCCGCCGAGGACGGTACGCCATGACCCGCGCCGCCGTCCCCGGGCTGCCCAGCCCGCACCCGATCGGCGAACTGCTGCCCGCGCTCTTCGCCGAGGACGACTTCGCCCAGCGGTTCACGGCGGGCCTGGACACCGTCCTCGCGCCGGTCTTCGCCACCCTGGACAACCTGCCCGCCTACTTCCGGCCCGAGCTCGCGCCGGCCGACTTCCTGGACTGGCTGGCCTCCTGGGTCGCGGTGGAGGTCGACCCGGCCTGGCCGGACGAGGTGCGCCGGGCCGTGGTCGGACGCGCGGTGGAACTCCACCGGTGGCGCGGCACCCGGCGCGGACTCGCCGAGCGGCTGCGCCTGGTGCTGGGCGCCGGGGCCGAGATCGCGGACGGCGGCGGTGCCGTCTGGACCACCGACCCCGGCGGTGTCCTGCCGCCCGCGCCGGGCGGCGGCGAGGTGCTGATCCGGGTCTGGCCGCTGGGCGGCGCGGGGCTGGACGAGGAGCAGGTGCTGGCCGTCGTCCGGGCGGGCTGCCCGGTCCACCTGACCTGCCGGGTCGAGATCCTGCCCGGTCCACCCGGGCGAGCGGAGGGCTGACGGATGCCGGTGTGTCCCGAATGCGGAACGGCCAACGCGGAAGGCGACGACTTCTGCGGCAACTGCGGTGCCTACCTGGGGTGGTCGCACCGCCCAGCCGCCCCGCCGGCGTCGAAGCCCGAGCCGGCGCCCGCGCCGGCGGCGGTGGCGGCGGAGCCCGAGCCTGCGCCCCACCCCGCGCCCGAACCTGCTGCGCCGGAGCCCGAGCCGGCTGCGCCCGACACCTCGCGCAGCTGGCGGAACGTCTCCCGGCGGGTCACCAGCCGCAGCAGGCGCACCCAGCCGCCCGCGGTCCCGCAGCCCGCCGCCCCGGAGCCGCCCGCCGCCGAGACCTCGCGCTCGACCGCCACCCCGGCAGCGCCCGTAGCGGCTCCCGTACCGGCTCCCGCAACGGGACCCAAGCCCGAACCCAAGCCCGAACCGAAGCCCGAACCGAAGCCCGAACCCAGGCGGGACCCCGAGCCCGCCCCCAAGCCGGAGCCGGCACCCGAACCGCCCGCCGCAGCGCGGGCCGACCCGGTGGCGGTGCAGCCCGCCAAGCCCGTCGCGCCGCGCCCCGTCGTCCGGGCCTCCGCCGTCGAGGAGGCCCAGGACGGCCCGCCCTGCCCCCGCTGCGGCACGCCCAACCTGCCCGAGCGCCGGTTCTGCCGCCGCTGCGCGGCACCGCTGACCGTCACCGCCCCCGCCCCCGAGCTGCCCTGGTGGCGTACCCGGTGGCCGTTCCGGCGCCGGGTGCGGATCGGCGGCTCGGGCAACGCGCTGCGCCGCATCATCGCGCTGATCGTGCTGCTCGCGCTGGTGGCGGCCGGGATCCTGCTGTACCCGCTCGGCAAGAACGCCTACCAGGACGTGCTGGACAAGCTGGGCAGCACCGCACCGGTCTCGCCCTCGGCTACCACGGCGAGCGCCGCGGTCGAGGGCCATCCCGCGAGCGCGGCCGACGACGGGCTCTCCAACACCTACTGGGGCGCGCCCGCGATCGGGGACTCCATCAGCTTCACCTTCCGCACCCCGTTCCGGCTGGTGGACCTGATCGTCCACACCGGCGGCTCCGCCGACCCGGAGGAGTTCCGCCGGCAGGCCCGCCCGCTGGTGCTCGCCCTGGAGGTGACGGCCTCGGACGGGGAGGTGCACCGCAAGCAGATCACGCTCAACGACCAGCCGGGCCCGCAGACCGTGGCGACCGGGATCAGCGACGTCGCCCAGGTGAAGCTGACCGTCCGTGAGGCGGCGGGCACCGGCCCGGGCCGCACCATCGCGCTGGCCGAGGTGGAGTTCTTCAAGCGGACGTGAAGGGCGCTCCCCGGAGCCGGTCGCGTTCGGTGGGGGCCGGCCGCTCGGGGGGTTCCTTCTCCCCCGGTGCGGGGGGCGTCGAAGGCGCGGCAGGTCAGGAGGCGGGCTGGTCGTGAGTCGAGCAGTGGATGCCGCCGCCGCCGGAGGCGATGGTGTCGATCTGCACGGGGACGATCTCGCGGTCCGGGAACTGGTCCCTGAAGACGTCCTGGGCGTGCCCGTCGGCCTTGGCGTCGCCGAACAGCGGTAGGTAGACGCCCTTGTTGCCGATGTAGAAGTTCATGTACGAGGAGACGAAGGCGTCGCCGCGGCCGGTGATCCGGTCCGGGTCGGGCTGGCTGATCTCGATCACCTTGAGCTTCTTGCCGGTGGCGTCGGTGGCATCCGCCAGCACGGCCCGGGCCTGGTCGGCGGAGCGGGACCAGACGTCCGCGGGCATGCCGGGGAAGGCCCGGTCCAGGAAGACCACGCCGGGGGCGGCGAAGCGGGCCAGGCAGTCCACGTGGGCGTCGGTGATGTCCTTGCCCCTGACGCCGGCCAGCCAGATCACCTTGGTGACGCCCAGCGCCTGCTTGAGCTCGGCCTCGATCTGGTCGCGGTCGCGCCCCGGGTTGCGGTTGGCGTTGACGATCGAGCTCTCGGTGACCATCAGGGTGCCCTGGCCGTCGGTCTCGAAGGAGCCGCCCTCGGCGACCAGTCGGGTCGCGACCCGCTCGATCCCGAACGTGTCCAGCACGGCCCGGGCGATCCGGGCGTCGCTGTCGTGCTGCTGCTTGCCGCCCCAGCCGCTGAAGTTGAAGTCGACGCCCTTGACCTTGCCGCCCTCCTCGACGAACACCGGGACGGTGTCGCGAGCCCACAGGTCGTCCACCGGGACGGACAGCAGCTCGACGTCCTTGCCGCAGGCGTTGCGGGCCGAGTCCTCCTGACCGGGGCGCACCAGCAGGACCAGCGGCTCGCGCCCGCCGATGGCCCGGGCCACCGAGGCGATGTCCCGGCGGACGGCCCCGAGCTGCTCACCCCAGACGTTCTCGGAGGCCGGCCAGGCCATGAAGGTCCGCTCGTGCTTCTCCCACTCGCCGCCGAGCCGGCGTCCGCGGGCCGGGGCGGGCGCGTCGGGCGCCGCGGAGGCGTCGGCGGACGGCCGGCCGGAGGTGGCGGCGGAGGACGGGGCGGCGGGCTCCGCCGGATCCTCGGTGGCCGCGCAGGCGGTCGCGCCGGTCGCGATCAGACCGGCGCCGGCGAGGGAACGCAGCACCGTGCGGCGCGCGAGGGAGGACTGGAACACGGTGGACTCCGGTGGGGCCGAGGGTGGATCGTCCGGTGCGGCGGGGCTCGCGGAGTGCGCGCGGCACCGGTCGGCAGCGGGCGCAGTCGCCCGGCCTGTCGGGAACTGCACTCTCGCATTGACTGAAAAATCAGTCAAGCTTCAGGGGTGAAGCCACCCGAACCACCCCGAGCCGACCCGGGCCGCCCCCCGACCGGTCAGCCGTTGCGGCGGTACCGGTCAGCCGTTGCGGCGGTAGCGGTCCAGCGACACCCTGACCGGCCCGTCGCCGCCCGCGGTCGACAGCACCCGCACCACGGCCAGCTCCCTGCCGTCCGCGGACCGGACACAGAAGGCGCCGCGCGCGCCGACCGCGCTGAACGGCACCCGGGTGGTGGGGTGGCTGCCGAGCCCCTGGAGGCACTCGGCGACGCCGAGGCCGGCGTCCCGGCCGATGTAGGAGTCGGCGTTCTCCGGCACGAAGAACTCGCTGTCGCTGCGCCCCAGGTACCAGTTCACGCTCTCGGTCGGCACCACCGTGCCCGAGGCCAGGTCGAACTCGTAGCCGGGGTCCGCCGAGGTGAGCTCGACGGACCGGTAGTCGGCCGTGTAGCCGGCGGCGGGCCCCGGCGCGGGGCGGGTCGGTGCGGGCGTGGTGGGGCGTGCGGTGCCCGACGGTCCGGCGGGCGTCGGCGCGGCCGCAGGCGTGCCGGGCGCGGGGGAGCCGGACACCGGGGTCCCGGCCGTCGCCGCCTCCACCTGGTCCGGGTCGTCGAGCACGAACACCGCGGCCGCGGCGCCGACGGCCAGGGCGGCGACGGCGACCAGCGCGGTGCGCCCGCGGACCCGTCCGGGCCGCGTCGGCGCGGGGGTCGCGGCAGGAACGGCAGGGACGGCAGGGACAGCCGGCGCAGCGGGTGCGGCCGGTGCGGCCGCGAGCACGGTCGGCGTCGGGCTCGCCGCCGGCGCGAGCATCGTCGGGGCCGAGTTCAGCCCGGGCCCGGCAGCCTCGGCGGGCATCTGCGGCAGGTCGGCGTGCCGGGTGAGCTGGCTGGTCAGCGGCTGCGGCAGCCAGTCCTCGCCGAACCTGAGGCGTCCGCCCACCGCGGGGTGGCCGGCGGCCGCGGCGATCACCTCGGCGGTGGTCGGCCGGTCCTCGGGGCGCTTGGCCAGGCAGCGCCGGAGCAGGTCGCGCAGGCCCTCCGGCACCCGGTCGAGGTCGGGCTCCTCGTGGACGGTCCGGTAGAGCGTCGCGGGGTGCGGGCCGTCACCGAAGGGCGGGGCCCCGCCGGCGACGTGGACGGCGAGCGCGCCGAGGGCGTGGACGTCGGTGGCCGGGGTTGCGGGCTGCCCCATGGCCTGCTCGGGGGCCATGTAGGCGGGGGAGCCGATCTGCAGCCCGGTGCCGGTCAGGGCGACGGCGTCGGCCGCCCGGGCGATGCCGAAGTCGATCACCCGGGGGCCGTCGGCGGCGATCAGCACATTGCCGGGCTTGAGGTCGCGGTGCACCACCCCGCTGGCGTGGATCGCCTGGAGCGCCTCGGCGATCCCGGCCACCAGCAGCAGCACGGTGCGTTCCGGGAGCGGGCCGTACCGCTGCACCACCTGCTGGAGCGAGGGGCCGGGCACGTAGGCGGTGGCGAGCCAGGGGGTGGCGGCGTCCGGGTCGGCGTCGACCAGCTGGGCGGTGAACAGTCCGTGGATGAGCCGGGCGCTGGCCACCTCCTGGGCGAACCGGGCCCGGAAGTCGGGGTCCCCGGCCAGCTCGGGGCGCACCACCTTGAGCGCCACCGGGCGGCCGCCCGGGGTGTACGCGAGGTAGACCCGGCCCATGCCGCCGGCACCGAGTCGCGCGTACAGCAGGTGGCCGCCGACCTCGCGCGGGTCGTCCGCGGTCAGCGCCTGGAAGACCGGCTGGAGGGCGAAGGGGGAGCGGTCAGCGGACATGGGGCGGCCTCTCTCGGCGGACAAGGAGGAGTGGGGGCGACCGGAATCGGCGTCCACGGGCGGCCGCGGCGCGGTGCGGCACGGACGGCTCCGCGAAGTTTAGAGGTTCCATCAGGGCAAGGTGCAGCGGGCCCGGTGCCGAGCCGGTGAAAGCCGGGTGGGGGCGGCGTTCCGGCCGTTCGGCGTGGGGGCGGATGGCGCGGGAGGAGCGCTTCGGTCAGTTGACTGAATTTTCGGTTTGATGGAAGTGTAGGGCAGTACCAAGACCGACTGCCCCGTCGACCGCTACCGCCCCGGGCCGATCGCGTCGCAGCGGGACGGCTGGGTCAGTCCGCGGCGGGCCGCCGGCGAGCGAGGGCGGCGGTACCACCGGGTGATTGGTCGAGCGGGGGCCATTGCGCCAGGCGGAGCAGGGACAGGGCGTGGAGCAGGTCGTGGGTGTGGGCCAGCACGAAGCCCCGAGGGTCGGTGAGCTCCCAGTCGCCGACGGCGGGGGCGGGGCTGGCGCTGCCCAGCGGGCGGGGATTGGTGATGTCGGTGCGGTCGTGGATCTGGATGATGCCGTCGACCGCGGCGGCGGTGTAGGTGCGGCCCATGCACTTGATGGCCACCGGGCAGGAGGTGAGCTCGTCGATGCCGATGGTCCGGGTGATCGTTTCGAGCCGGCCCGGATCTCCGGGCAGCTGGTCCGACATGGTCGTACAACTCTCAGCGAGTGCCTGTGTTCTCTCGGTCACCTTACTCGCAGGTGCATGCGCCTTCCCCTTGTTTCGCAACCGTGCGCATCCTTGACCCTGCCTGACAACGACGTCGGACCGCGGGGGGACTCATGGACGACCAGGATGTGCTCGACGAGGTGTCCCGAGCCGCCCGGCAGGCATCCGCCACCGGCACCGTCGCCTCCTACATCCCGGCACTGGCCCGGGTCGACCCCGCCGCCTTCGGGTTCGCGATCGCCCACGCCGCCGGCCCCGGACCGGTCCGCGGCACGGGGGACTGGCGGGTGCCGTTCTCCATCCAGTCCCTCTCCAAGGTCTTCGCGCTCGCGCTGGTCCTGGCGGCGGACGGCGACACGCTGTGGCAGCGCGTCGGCAAGGAGCCCTCCGGATCCCCGTTCAACTCCCTGGCCCAGCTGGAGCGTGAGCGCGGCATCCCGCGCAACCCCTTCGTCAACGCCGGTGCCCTGGTGGTCACCGACCGCCTGCAGAGCCTGACCGGGGATGCCAGCGGAGCCCTGCGGGAGTTCCTCCGCGCCGAGAGCGGCAACCCCGCCCTCGACTTCGATTCCCGCATCGCCCGCTCGGAACGGCGCCACGGGCACCGCAACGCCGCCCTCGCCCACCTGCTGGCCGACCACGGCAAGCTCGCCAACCCGGTCAGGACCGTGCTGCACCACTACACCCAGCAGTGCTCCATCGCCATGACCTGTCAGGACCTCGCCCTGGCCACCTGTCTGTTGGCCCGGCACGGAATCCGTGCCGACGCCACCCGTCTGCTCACCCGCAGCGAGGCCAAGCGCATCAACGCCGTCATGCTGGTCGGCGGCACGTACGACGCGGCCGGCGAGTTCGCCCACCGCGTGGGACTGCCCGCCAAGAGCGGTGTCGGCGGCGGCATCATCGCCGTCGTCCCCGGTCGCTGCGGCCTGTGTGCCTGGGGCCCGGCCCTGGACGGCCACGGCAACTCCGTGGCCGGGATCGCCGCCCTCGACGCCTTCACCACCCTCACCGGCTGGTCCGTGTTCTGACCTTCCCGGTCCGGGCAGGGGCGCCGGCGGCGCGTCCCGGCATCGAACCCGGGGCCCACGCGCCCGTGGTCGGGGTCAGGCCCGGATGTCGGGCTCCGCGCCGAGGGCGGCCGCGCAAGCCTGGAGGTCCCGCAGCGCGGTGTGCGCGATCTCGGCATAGGGCTGCTGGTTCTCCGGTGTCGCCCAGCGTGCGAAGGCGGTACCGAAGGCGAGGATGCCCAGCTCGGCGGCCAGGCGTGCGGTGGTGTCGTCGGCTCCACGGGCCCGGAGGGCGTCGGCGACGGCGGAGCAGAGGCCGGCGCGTTTGAGCAGTTCGCGTTCCTGCAGTTCGCTGTTGGCGGCGATGATCGCCCGCCGCTGAAGGGCGAGACCGTGGCGGGCGGAAGTGAACGCGGGAGCGGCGGATTCCAGTGCGGCGGCGAGACAGGCGCCGATCGTCGCCGAGGGTGCGGTGGCCCGGATCGCCTCGCTGAAGCGGTCCGCCAGCGCGTTCTGCCCGCCGAACAGCACCTCCCGCTTGTCGGCGTAGTGCCGGAAGAAGGTGCTCTTGCTGAGCCCTGCGCGGTCCGCGATCTCGGCGACGGTCGTGGCGTCGTACCCGTGCTCGGTGAACAGCGCGAGTGCGGCCCTCTCCAGGCGTTCGCGCGCGTTCGGTTCCCATCTGGCCATGGGCACATCCTAAGTGATGACACCGAGTCCCATCACGGCTACTGTGGAAGTGATGGGACCAAGTCCCATCACTTGTCCGAGCCCTGCCCGCCCCTCTCCCCAGGGAGTCACCATGCGCGTCTTCATCACCGGTGGAACCGGCCTCATCGGCACGGCCGTCGTCGCCGAACTGCTCGCCGCGGGACACTCGGTCACCGCCCTCGCCCGCTCCGACACCTCTGCGGCGCACGCCGAGGCGGCCGGCGCCGAGGTGGTCAGCGGCGCACTCGCCGACCTCGCCGTGCTGCGAGCCGGCGCCGAGCGGGCCGACGGCGTCATCCACCTCGCCTTCAGCAACGACTTCAGCTTGCCCGAGGCCCTGGCCCAGGGCGTCGCCGAGGAGGCCGCCGCGCTCGCGACGCTCGGCGACGCCCTCGTCGGCACGGACCGCCCGCTCGTCACCGTGGCCGGTACCCCCCGCCTGCCGGGGCGGGCCTCCACCGAGGCCGACGCCCTGCCGACCGAGGGACCGGTCGCCGGCCGCAGCCGGTCGGTGACCCGCGCGCTCGACCTCGCCTCCCGCGGCGTACGCAGCTCGGCGGTACGGCTTCCGCGCACGGTCCACAACGAGGGCCGGGGCGGGTTCGCCGGGCTGCTCACCGACATCGCCCGCCGCACCGGCGTCGCCGGCTACCCCTCGGACGGCGCGCAGCGCTGGCCGGCCGTCCACGCGCGGGACGCCGCCGTGCTGTTCCGGCTCGCCCTGGAGCAGGCCCCGGCCGGAAGCTCCTGGCACGCCGTCGCCGACGAGGGCGACGCGGTCCGCGACATCGCCGCGGTCATCGGCCGACGGCTCGGCCTGCCCGTCGAGTCGGTACCGCAGGAGAACTTCGGCACCCTCGGCCCGATCTTCGCGGCCGACCAGCCCGCCTCCAGCGTCCACACCCGCGCCACCCTCGGCTGGCAGCCGACCCACCCGAGCCTGCTCGCTGACCTGGAGAACATCGAACCCTGAGCCGCGCCCGGACAGCCCCGGCGCCCGACCGCCGCCCGACCGCCGCCCGACCGGGCCTCACCGCCCGGGCCTCACCGCCCGGGGCGGGCCGCGGTGGTGAGGGCGAGGGTCGGTACGAGTCCGCCGCCCGGGTTGTCGCCGACGGACCGGGCGCCGCCGCCGGCCGTACTCAACCGGCCTGCGGCGGAAGCCAGTTCGGCGGTGCCGCCCGGTCCGGTGAGCAGCCGGTGCTCGGCCTCGCCGGCCAGGTCCGGCCCGCGGCCGGCGACCTGGACCAGGATCCGGTCGGGCGCTCCCGGTCAGCCGACGGCCGGGATGTCGTGGGTGGCGCAGTGGATGCCGCCGCCGCCCGCCGCGATCGCGTCGATCTTCACCGGGACGATCTCCCGCCCCGGGAAGTACTGCTTGAGGACCTGCTGGGCGCGCTCGTCGGCCCGGGCGTCGCCGAACCTGGGCAGGTAGACGCCCTTGGAGCCGACGTAGAAGTTCATGTACGAGGAGACGAAGGCGTCGCCGCGCCCGGTGATCCGGTCCGGGTCCGGCTGCTGGAGCTCGATCACCTGGAGCTTCCCGCCGGTCGCGTCGGTGGCGCTCTTGAGGACGCCGCGGGCCTGGTCGGCCGCGCGGGACCAGACGTCCGCCGGGCCGCCGGGGAAGGACTGGTCGAGCAGGACGATGCCGGGGGCGACGAAGCGGGCCAGGCAGTCGACGTGGGCGTCGGTGATGTCCTTGCCCTTGACGCCGGCCAGCCAGATCACCTTGGTCACGCCGAGCGCCTTCTTCAGCTCGGCCTCGACCTGGTCCCGGTTCATCCCCGGGTTGCGGTTCTCGTTGACGACGGAACTCTCGGTGACCATCAGGGTGCCCCGGCCGTCGGTCTCGAAGGAGCCGCCCTCGGCGACCAGCGGGGTCTCGACGCGCTCGACGCCGAACTTGGCCAGCACCGCCCGGGCGATCCTGGAGTCGTTGGTGTGCTGCTGCTTGTTGCCCCAGCCGTTGAAGTTGAAGTCGACGCCCTTGACCTTGCCGCCCTCCTCGACGAACACCGGCAGGGTGTCGCGGGCCCACAGGTCGTCGACGGCCACCGGCACGACCTCGACGGCGGAGCCGCAGGCCTTCTGGGCGGCGTCCTTCTGCTCCGGACGGGCCATCAGGACGACGGGTTCGCGGGCGGCGATGGCCTGGGCGAGACCGGCGATGTCCCGGCGGACCTCGGGGAGTTGCTCGCCCCAGACGGTCTCGGAGGCGGGCCAGGACATCACCGTGCGCTGGTGCTTCTCCCACTCGGCGCCGAAGCGCCGGGCGCCGGGGGCGCCGGGCTGCTGGGACGGCGGCACGGCGCCGTCGGTGCCGCCGAGGCCGTCGGGGTCGTCGGGGTCGCAGGCGGTGAGGCCGAGGGTGAGGACGCCGACTCCGGCGCCGGCACCGGCGATGGAGCGGATCATGCTGCGGCGGGACATGGCGTTGGTCATAAGGGCTCTCCGGGCGGGCTTCGAGGGTGGTCCGGGAACGAGAACTGGTGCGGTGGCTTCGGCTTCGGCCACGGCGGCGGTGGCGGCCGGGACTTCGGCTACGGCAGCGGCTCGTGCATGGTCGAGCAGTGGATGCCGCCGCCTCCGGTCATCAGCCGGTCGACGTCGAGCTGGACGACGTGCCGGCCGGGGAAGGCGGCGGCGAGTGCGTCCCGCGCGGCGGCGTCCTTGTAGGCGTCGCCGAACTGGGCGGTGATGACCCCGCCGTTGACGAGCACGAAGTTGAGGTAGGAGTCGACGAACTTGGAGCTGCGGGAGCGGACGGTGTCCGGGCCGTGCACGGGGATGACCTGGAGCCGGCGGCCGCGGGCGTCGGTCGCGGCGGAGAGGATGGCGAACTGCTCGCGGGCGTCGCGCGCCCAGGAGTCGTTGCGGTCGGCCGGCGGCAGCTGGACCATCACCACGCCGGGCCGGATGAACCGGGAGGTGACGTCGACGTGGTCGTCGGTGATGTCCTCGCCCTTGATGCCGGGCAGCCAGATCATCTTGTCCGCGCCGTAGGCCTCCAGGACGGCGTCCTCGATCTCGTCCCGGCTCATGCCGCGGTTGCGGTTCTTGTTGACCAGGCTGCTCTCGGTGGCCATCACGGTGCCGTCGCCGTCGGTCTCGACCGCCCCGCCCTCGCCGACGAAGTCCGCGTAGGAGTGCCGCAGTCCGCGGTGGGCGGCGATGCGCTCGGCGGCCCGGGCGTCGTCGTGGTGGACCTGCTTGTTGCCCCAGCCGTTGAAGTTGAGGACGACGGCCTCCAGGCCGCCGTAGCCGTCCCGGCGGAACACCGGGGCGATGTCGCGCATCCACAGGTCGTCGGTGGGGATCGCGGTGATCACCTCGACGGTGGGGCCGCACCAGGAGCGGGCCTTGCCCGCGGTGTAGTCGTCCGGGGCGCACATGACCACCGGCTCGAACTGGGCGATGGTGCGGGCGATCAGGGCGATGTCCTCCTGGACGCCGCCCAGCCGCAGCCCCCACACACCCCGGCGGGAGGGCCAGGACATCCAGGTCCGCGCGTGCGGGACGTCGTCGGCAGGCACCCAGGGGCCGGACTCGTCGGAGTGGTCGTCGTGGTAGTGGCTCACGGAAGTCTCCTGATCGTGCGAGGGTGCGCAGGTGCCGTTCGCGCCGCGGCCCTCGGGCCGGTCCGCCGCTCGCGGCGGTCCGCGGATCGGGGCGGGGCCGCGGCCGTCTCCACTTTCCGCGTCACGGCGCGTGGGCGCACAGCGGGACCGACCGGACGGCCGGGATGGACGGCCGGGGCGGGCAGCGCCTGCTGTCACCAGCAGCGTCGCACTGACTGAAAAGTCAGTCAAGTCAGGGCAAAGAACGTGACTCCTGCCGCAGGAGCGGTCACGGAACGCGCCGTCCGGGGCCCTGGCCGGGCTGGTCCGGGCCCGGTTCGGACCCGGTTCGGACCCGGTTCGGACCCGGTTCGGGTCCGGTTCAGGCGTCGAGCCGGGCGATCTCGGTGTCGATCGCCTCGGCCATCAGGATGCGGGCGTGGGTGACCGGCAGGCTGCCGCTGAGCCAGCGGGTGCTGAGGCCCTCGAGCAGTGCGGTGAGGCGCTCGGCGGCGCCGGCCAGCGCCATCGCGGAGGCCGTCGGCCGGACCATGCCGAGCAGTCCGGCGGTCTCCTGGACCCAGAGGCGGGTGGCGCGGGCGAGGTCCTCGCGCAGGGTCTCGTCGAAGACGGCGCTGGCGCGCAACTCCCCCCAGGCGGTGCTGTTCTCCCGGACCGTGACGGTGTCCTGGAGTTCGAGGAGCAGGGTCTGCTCCAGCTCCTCGCGCGCGGTCGGCGGCGGGGCGTCGTCGGGGCGGTCGGTGGTGTAGCCCTCGGCCCGGTCGCTGATGAACTCCAGGGTGCTCCGCAGAATGCCGGTGCGGTCCTTGAAGTGGTAGTAGACGAGCGCGGTGGACACGCCGGCCTCGGCGGCGAGCTCCTCCACGCGCAGTCCGCGCACGCCGCGTCGGGCGATCACCCGTGCGGCTGCTTGCAGGATCGATGTTCGACGACTGGCCATGGGTCGCCACCCTACCCGGCCGCCGGGCCGCGCGACGGCTCGCCCTGATCGGTCGGTCAGTCGTCCGTGATCCCGCCCCGGGGCCGACATGGGCGACGTGGAGCGCGGGGTGCGCGGGGTGCGCGGGGTGCGCGACAAATGTTGATACTTCAACTACTGTGGGATCGAGATCGCGGCCCGGACCCCGGGCGGCGGGACCCGGCGCCGTACCCGTGCGCCGGAGTCGGCCACGCCCTTGCAGGAGGAACGATGGAACAGCTCGTCAGCGACAACGCCGAGAAGTCCCGCTTCGAGATCCAGGACGACGGCGAGCTCGCCGGATTCGCCGAGTACCACCGCTCCGGCGGTGAGATCGCGTTCATCCACACCGAGGTCGACCCCCGCTTCGAGGGCCGCGGGCTGGCCGGCCGGCTGGCGCGGGCCGCGCTGGACGCGGCCCGGGAACAGGGGCTCGCCGTGCTGCCCTACTGCCCCTTCATCCGGGGCTGGATCACCAAGCACCCCGAGTACGCCGACCTGGTGCCCGCCACCCACCGGGCGCGGTTCGGCCTCTGAGTACACCGGGGGCGGACTGTGCGCGGGACGGGCGCGCGGCGGCGCGAGCGGATGGGCTGAGGACACGCCCCTGAGCCGCCGCCGCGGTCGGCCCGTCCGCCCGCGCGGGTTCAGCGCCGCGCCAGCTCCGTGTCGACGGCGCCGCGGAGCAGTCGGCGGGCGTGGTCGAGGCTCAGCGAGCCGCTGAGCCAGCGCACGCTGAGGCCCTCGGTCAGGGCGGTGAGCCGTTCGGCGGCGGCCGCGTGGGCGGGGGCGGTGCCGGCGGGGTCGGCGCGGGCGAGGAGTTCGGCGACGTCGTGCACCCAGGTGTGGGTGGAGCGGGCCAGCTCCTCGCGCAGGTCCGGTTCGAAGACGGCGGTGGCCCGCAACTCGCCCCAGGCGGTGCTGTTCTCGCGGACCTCGGCGGTGTCCTGGAGTTCGCGCAGCAGGATCTGCTCCAGGTCGGTGCGCGGGTCCGCGGCCCGAGTGGCGGGCTGTCGGCCGGCGGAGTTGTGGTCGGCGGTGCAGTGGTCGGCGGTGTAGTGGTCGGCGCGGTCGCTGATGAACTCCAGCGTCCGGCGCAGGGTGCCGGCCCGGTCGGTGAAGTGGTAGTAGATCAGCGCGGTGGACACCCCGGCCTCGGCCGCGAGCTCGCCCATGCGCAGTCCGCGAATGCCGCGTCGGGCGATGACGCGGGTGGCGGCTTCGAGTATCCCTGTCCGACGGTCCGACATGAGCGGTCACTCTACCGGGCTTCGGGCCGTCTCGTTACACAATCCTGACGAAAATTTCAGGAGTTCCTCTCGGAGGCTCCGCAGACCCGACTCTCTGGTCGGTGCGGTGCATCTCCCTGGTGCAGGGTGGCGCAGCAGGGTCGTCGAGGGTGGTCGTGAGGTGGTCGGTGGGCAACTGCGCCCCAGGGGCTTGACTGAATTTTCAGTGCGGTGGAGGATGCGGGGCAACCCCCACACCTCCCACCTCATGCAGGGAGCGTTTCGTGACCACCCCCACCCCCTCAAGAAGAAGCCTGCTCCGGTTCGGCGCGGCCGCCGTGCCGCTGGCCGCCCTCACCGCGGCCTTCCCCGCCCTCGCCCGGGCCGACGACGCCGGGGCCCCCACCGCCACGGCCGCGGGCACGGGCACCGGATCGGCCACCGCCACCCCCCGGCTGCGGATGCCGGCCGAGAGCGACCGGCACGACCGCACGTTCATGGCCTGGCCCGCCCTCTCCTCGATCTGGGGCAACCAGCTCTCAGCGGTCCGCGACGACATCGCCCGGGTCGCCTACGAGATCTCCCGTTACGAGCCGGTCGTCCTGGTCGCCCGTCCCGCCCAGGCCGCGAGCGCCCGGTACTGGTGCGGCCCCGGCAGCAGCTACGGCATCACCGTCGTCGAGATCCCCAACGACGACCTGTGGATCCGCGACTTCGGCCCGACCTTCACGGTCGCGCCCGGCACCGTCGCCGGGGTCGACACCGGCTTCAACGGCTGGGGCAAGGCCGGTACCCCCTACTACCAGCCCTTCGCCGAGGACGCCGCGGTCGCGGCGGGCCTGCTCGCCGAGTACGGCGTCAGCCGCGTCCGCGCCTCCTTCACCGGCGAGGGCGGCGCCCTGGAGACGGACGGCCAGGGCACCCTGCTGGCGACCGTCAGCTCGCTGGTCAACCCGAACCGCAACCCGGGCATGACCCAGGACCAGGTCGAACAGGCCCTGAAGAGCAGCCTCGGGATGGACAAGGTCATCTGGCTGGCCGGCCTGGCCGGCCAGGACATCACCGACGACCACATCGACTGCCTGGCCCGCTTCACCTCCATGGGCCGGGTGATCCTCGACAAGCCCGGCCCCGGCACCGAGCAGATCTGGATCGACGTCTACCAGCAGGCCAAGCAGGTCCTGGAGAGCGCGACCGACGCCCAGGGCCGCGCCCTGACCGTGGTGGAGCTCCCCGGCCCGGACCGCAGCCTGATCCGCGGCCGCGGCAAGGACTTCCTGTCCAGCTACACCAACTTCTACGTCGCCAACGGGGCGGTGTTCGTGCCCCAGTTCGGCGACGGCTACGCCGACGACCTGGCCTGCACCGTCCTCCAGGCCGAGTTCCCGGGCCGCGACGTCGTCCAGATCGACATCGACACCATCGCCTCCGGCGGTGGCGGCATCCACTGCGCCACCCAGTCCCAGCCCGCCGTACCGGCGGCCCGCTGACCCCTCGGCGGCCCGTCCGGTACCCCACGGGGGCGGGCCGCCGAGGCCTCGGCCCAGGCCTGTCCGGCGGATCCCGCCGGGCGCACGACGCCGGACGAGATCCGTCGGACCGGCCTCCCGACGCCGAGCACGCACCACAGCACCGCACCAGTCCCGACCGGAAGAGGAAACCCGTGACGTTCCGAATGCCCGCCGAGTGGACCGAGCACGAGGGCTGCCTGATGGCCTGGCCCGTACGGCCGGACCTGTGGGGCGACACCCTGGACGAGGTGAAGCGCGAGTACGCGGCGGTCGCCGACGCCATCACCGAGTTCGAGCCGGTCACCATGGTGGCGCCGCCCGGCCACGGCGACGAGGCCCGCGCGCTCTGCGGCGAGGGCGTCACCGTGGTCGAACTCCCGCTGGACGACTCCTGGTTCCGCGACAGCGCGCCGATCTTCGTGCTGGACGGCGACGGCCGCCGGGCCGGCGTCGACTTCCGCTTCAACGCCTGGGGCCGCAAGCACCACCCCTGGGACGCCGACGACCGGATCAGCGCCCTGCTGCTGGACCACCTCGGCGTGCCCGCCGTCCGCTCCGAGATGATCCTCGAAGGCGGCGCCGTCACCGTCGACGGCGAGGGCACCCTGATCACCACCGAGCAGTGCCTGCTCCACCCCAACCGCAACCCGGACTTGGGCCGCGAGGAGATCGAGGACGAGCTCAAGGCCCGCCTCGGCGTCACCAAGGTGATCTGGCTTCCCTACGGCGGCGCGCTCGACACCGAGACCGACGGACACGTCGACGGCGTCTGCGCCTTCGTCGCCCCCGGCAAGGTCGTCGTGCAGCTGCCCGCCGACCCCGCGCACCCGGACTACGTGCGGATGCGCGCCAACCGCGCCGTGCTGGAGCACTCCACCGACGCCCAGGGCCGGCCCTTCGACATCGTCGACCTCCCGCAGGCCGCGTTCGTCGAGGTCGACGGCACCCGGGTCGAGGTCGGCTACCTCAACTTCTACCTGGCCAACGGCGGCGTCGTCGTCCCGGTCGCCGACCACCCCGAGGACGAGGGCGCGCTGGCCGTCCTCGCCGCGGCCTGCCCCGACCGCAAGGTGGTCGGCGTGCGCGCCCGGGTGATCGCCTTCGGCGGCGGCGGCGTCCACTGCATCACCCAGCAGATCCCGGCCGTCCGGGCCTGACCCCACCCGGCCCGCACGACCTTCGCCAGCTGCTTCCCCACCCGCGGACGGTACGGCCCGCACCCGTACCGTCCGCACCTCCCGTTCCGCACCGATCGGAAGACCACCCTCACATGACCCTCGCACCCGCGAGACGCGCCACCAAGCGCGGCCGGCTCGCCCTCGCCACCGCCCTGCTCTCGGCCACGACCCTGGTCGCCGCCTGCTCCGGACCGCCGCACGGCGGGGGCACCGACCAGGCCGGCCGCCGGCTCTCCGCCACCACCCCGCCGGCCAAGGGCGAGCTCGACTCCTTCACCTGGGCCAGCTACGCCGAGCCGCCGACCCTGGACTACATCCAGGCCTTCGACTACCCGCAGAACACGATCCTCTCCAACGTCTGCGAGAGCCTGATGCGCTGGACCCCCCAGCTCACCCTGGCGCCCGGACTGGCGGAGAAGGCCGCCAACCCCGACCCGACCACCTGGGTCTACGACCTGCGCCCGGGGGTGCACTTCCACGACGGCACGGTGATGACCGCCGACGACGTCGTGTACAGCCTCGGCCGGCAGACCAACCCGGACAACGCGGCGGCCTGGGCCCAGGTCTTCCAGAACGTCGAATCCATCACCAGGACCGGGCCGCTCCAGGTCACCGTCAAGCTCAAGCAGCCCGACTCCCAGTTCCCGCAGTACATGGCCACCGCCGCCGGCGTGGTCGCCGCCAAGGCCGGCGTGGAGTCCGCGGGCAAGGACTACGGCACCACCGGCGGCCTCGACTGCACGGGCCCCTTCGAACTCGGCACCTGGGCCAAGGGCCAGTCGCTGGAACTCCGGCGCTTCGACGACTACTGGGGCACCAAGGCCAAGTCCAAGAAGGTCGTGTTCAGCTTCCTCACCGACTCCTCCGCCCGCACCAACGCGATGCTGACCGGCGACGTCGACGGCGGCTACCTGATCCCCACCGAGAGCTACGACCGGCTCGAGAAGAACGGCCCCGGCACGCTCTACTTCGGGGAGGGCCTGAGCACCGTCAACGTCAACGTCACCAACATGCGGGGCGCGCTCGGCGACGTCCGGGTGCGCCAGGCGCTGTCGCTGGCCCTGGACCGCTCCGGCTTCGTCAGGACCGGCCTGGCCGGCTCCGGCACCGTCACCGGCTCCCTCACCACCAAGGCCGCCTGGGGTTCCGCCCCCGACGACGTCCGCAAGAGCGCCTTCGACGGCCTCACCCCCACCACCCAGGACATCGACAAGGCCAAGGCCCTGGTCAAGGAGGCGGGCGCGAGCGGCAAGACGCTCGTCATGGCCACCAGCAGCATCGGCCAGGACGTCTCCCTGCTCGCCACCGCCGTCCAGGCCGCCGGGACGAGGATCGGGCTCGACGTCCAGCTCAGGACGATCGCCCCGAACGCCTTCACCGCGCTGTTCACCGACGCCAAGGCGCGCGAGGGCATCGACATGTTCCCGGAGACGTACTACGACTCCATCACCGACCCGCTCGACCTGCTCGTCAACTTCCGCACCGGCGCCTACCAGAACTTCGCGGGCTACAGCGACAAGGCCTACGACGACCTGGCCGACCAGGCCACCGCCGAGTACGACCCGGCCAAGCGCGGCGCGATCGAGGCCGAGCTCCAGCAGGCCGCCTCCCGGCAGCTGCTCTGGATCCCGGTCGCCGAGTGGCCCACCGCCGTCTTCCTCAACAAGCGGATCACCGGCGCCCCGACCACCATCTCGTACATGTACTACCCGTGGGCCGCCGATGTGGGGGCCGCACGGTGAGCTTCCTCCGATTCGCCGCCCGGCGGCTGGTCGAGATGGCGGTGACCCTGTTCGGCGCCTCGTTCGTGGTCTTCGGGGCCATGTACCTGGCGCCGGGCAGTCCCGCGAGCTTCCTCCTGTCGGGCCGGTCGGCCTCGCCGGCCGCCCTCCAGGCGATCAACGAGCAGTACCACCTCGACGACCCGTTCCTGGTGCGGTACTTCCGCTGGCTCGGCCAGGTGCTCCAAGGCGACTTCGGACGCTCCATCACCTACCGCACCGACGTCTCCGAGCTGCTCGCCGACCGGCTGCCCGCCACCCTGCTGCTGGTCGGCATGGCCCTGGTGATCGTGGTCGTCATCGGCCTGGCGCTCGGCCGGCTCGGCGCGGTGCGCGGCGGCGCGACCGACTCCACCATCCTGGTCACCACCACGATCGCCCTCGGCACGCCGTCCTTCGTCGCCGCCGTGCTGCTCCAGGGCCTGTTCGCGGTCGAGCTCGGCTGGTTCCCGGTCGGCGGCGTCGGCGACGGCTTCGGCGACATGCTCCGGCACCTCGCCCTGCCGGCGCTCGCCCTCGCGCTCTACCTCATCGGCATGCTCGCCCGGGTCACCCGCTCGGCCATGCTGGAGGCCCTGGAGGGCGAGCACGTCACCGTGGCCCGCAGCCGCGGCGTCCCGGAGCGCGAGGTGATCCGCCGGCACGTGTTCCGCAACTCGCTGGGCACCGTGCTCACCACCGGCGGCCTGATCGTCTCCACCCTGCTGGTCTGCACCATCCTGGTCGAGTCCGCCTTCAGTATCGGCGGCATCGGCCAGCTCCTCGAACTGTCCACCACCACCAAGGACTTCCCGACCGTCCAGGCCATCTCCCTGATCATCGTGGCCCTGTTCATGACCGTGAACCTGATCGTCGACCTGCTGCACCCCCTGGTCGACCCCCGGGTCGCCCTCGGCCCCAGGAGGTCCGACGCATGAGTACCGGTCTCACCCGCCGGCCGGGTCTCACCCGCCGGCCCGGCCTCGGCCGACTCAAGGCCGCCCGCGCCCCGCTCCACCTGATCTGCCTCGGCTTCGCCGTCCTCGTGGTGCTCGCCGCCCTGCTCGCCCCCTGGCTGTCGCCGAACGACCCGAACGCCGTCGACCTCGGCAACGCCCTCGCCGGGCCCTCGCCCGACCACCTGCTCGGCGTCGACACGGCCGGACGCGACACCCTCTCCCGGCTGCTGCTCGGCGCCCGCACCTCGCTGCTCGGCCCGCTCGGCGTGGTCGTCTTCTCCACCGTCGCCGGGATCGCCGTCGGCCTCGCGGCCGGCTGGCGCGGCGGCCGGCTCGACTCCGTCCTCTCCCGCAGTACCGAACTGGTCTTCGCCTTCCCCGGCATGCTGCTCGCCATCCTGATCGTCTCGGTGTACGGCGAGGGCCTGCTCGCCCCCGTCGTCGCCCTCGCGATCGCCTACCTGCCCTACGTCTCCCGCCTCACCCGCTCCCTGGTGCTGGCCGAACGGACCCGGCCGTACGTCTCCGCCTACCAGGTCCAGGGCCACTCCGCCCCGCAGATCTGCCTGCGGCACGTCCTGCCCAACATCGCGCCGATCGTCCTCGCCCAGTCCGCCGTCAACTTCGGCTACGCCCTGATGGACCTCGCCGGCCTGTCCTTCCTCGGCCTCGGCGTGCCGGCCCTCACCCCCGACTGGGGCCGGATGGTCTTCGACGGCCAGACCGCGATCCAGCACGGCTACCCGCTCTCCGCGATCCTGCCCTGCGCCCTGATCGTGCTCACCGTCGTCGCCTTCAACGTGGTCGGCGAGCGCTGGGCCGACCAGGTCGCCCGGAGGTCCGCATGAACCACCACCGCACCACTGGAAGGACCGCGTGAACGCCCTCGACATCCAGGGCCTCCGGCTCCGACTGCCCGGCACCGCCCGGCCCGTCCTCGACGGCGTCGACCTCACCGTCGCCCCCGGCGAGACCGTCGCCCTGGTCGGCGAGTCCGGCTCCGGCAAGACCCTCACCTCCCGCACCGCCCTCGGCCTGCTGCCGTCCGGCGCCGCACCCGAGGGCGCCGTCCTGGTCGACGGCGAGGACGTCCTGATCATGACCCCCGACCGGCTGCGCGTCCTGCGCACGGGCCAGGCCGCGATGGTCTTCCAGGACCCCCGGGCCGCCGTCAACCCGCTGCGCCGGATCGGCGACTTCCTCGCCGAGAGCGTGCGTCTCACCGGCACCATGAGCGCCGCCGCCGCCGACCGGCGGGCCGTCGAACTGCTCGACGCCGTCGGCCTCGGGCCGGAACTGCTGGGCCGCTACCCCGGACAGCTGTCCGGCGGCATGCTGCAACGCGTGATGATCGCCGCCGCCCTGATGGGCGACCCGATCCTGCTGCTCGCCGACGAGCCCACCACCGCGCTCGACGTCACCAGCCAGGCCGAGGTGGTCGCCCTGCTCGGCCGGCTGCGCGAACGCTTCGGCACCGGGCTGCTGTTCGTCACCCACGACCTCGGCCTCGCCGCCGCGATCAGCGACCGGGTCTACGTCATGTACGCCGGGCGGATCGCCGAGACCGGACCGGCCGCCGAGCTCTTCGCCCGGCCCCGCCACCCCTACACGGCCGCCCTGCTCGCCGCCACCCCCCGGCTGGCCGCCCCGGCCGGCCGGCTCGCCGCCATCGACGGCCAACCACCCGACCTGCGGCAGGAGTTGACCGGCTGCGCGTTCGCCGCCCGGTGCGCCTACGCCACCGAGGTGTGCCGGGAGCGGACGCCCGAGCCGGCGGGGGAGCACCCGGCCGCCTGCCACCACCCGCTGGAAGGGAGCCACGTCGATGTCTGAGCCCGTACTCCAGGTCACCGGGCTGCACCGGACCTTCGGCAGCGTCCGGGCGGTGGACGACGTCTCCTTCACCCTCGACGCCGGCGCCTCGCTCGGCATCGTCGGCGAGTCCGGCTCCGGCAAGACCACCACCGCGCGGATCATCGTCGGCCTCGAACAGGCCGACGAGGGGCAGGTCACCGTCCACGGCCGCGCCCGGGCCGGCCGCGCCCGCGGCAAGGCGGAGCGGCTGGCCCGCGCCCGCGAGGTGCAGATGGTCTTCCAGGACCCGTACCTCTCGCTGGACCCGCGCACCAGCGTCGAGGCCGTCCTGCGGGAGACCCTGCGGCTGCACTTCCCCGACACCGACCACCGGGCCCGGATCAGGGAACTCCTCGACCAGGTCGGGCTCGGCACCCGGGCCGCCGACGCGCTGCCCCGCCGGCTCTCCGGCGGCCAGCGCCAACGCGTCGCCATCGCGCGGGCGTTGGCGGTCGAGCCGGCCGTCCTGGTGCTGGACGAGGCGGTCGCCGCACTGGACGTCTCGGTCCAGGCGCAGGTGCTCAACCTGCTCGCCGACATCCGCGAGCAGACCGGCATCGGCTACCTCTTCATCACCCACGACCTCGGCGTGGTCCGCTGCGTCACCGACGAAGTCGTGGTGATGCGGCACGGCCGGATCGTCGAGGCAGGACCGACCGCCCAGGTCCTCGACGACCCGCAGCACGCCTACACCGCGCTGCTGCTGGAGTCCGTCCCGCGGCCCGGCTGGGATCCCGACGGGATCGCCGCCGCGCGCCGCGCGCTGTAGGACGGCCCGGGACCGGCAGGCGGTGGGACCTGCCGGTCCCGGGCGAGGGGCGGTGCCGCCCCTCGCCCGTCCCGCCCGCGCGGCATCACCTGAACGGCGGAGCCGCGCCGCGCCGGAAGCCGACCCCCCTTTCAGTAGCCTGCGGAGCCGAACCCGACACCTACCGGAACGAGGCCCCATGGCTCCCTCCCGGCCGTCCCGCCGTGTGCTGCTCCAGTCCGGTGCCGCGCTCGCCGCCGTGGCCCTGGCCGGCGGCTGCTCCTCCGACAGCACGGCCGACGGGCAGTCCGGTTCGAGCGGCACGGCCGCGGGCACCCCGTCCCCGTCCCCGTCCCCGTCCCCGTCCGGCGGCCGGGCCGCCGGCCGGGCGATGCCCGCCGAGTCGGGCCCGCACACCCGCACCTTCATGGCCTGGCCGGCCCTGGAAGAGGTGTGGGGCCAGCAACTCCCCGGCGTCCGCCAGGACATCGCCTCGCTCGCCCAGGCGATCGCCGGCTTCGAACCGGTCGTCCTGCTGGCCCGCCCCGACCAGGCCGACCAGGCCCGTCAGGCCTGCGGCTCCTCGGTCGAGGTGCTGGAGCTGACGGTCGACGACCTGTGGGCCCGGGACACCGGCCCGACCTTCGTCACCGGCGCCCAGGGCCTGGCCGGAGTCGACTTCAACTTCAACGGCTGGGGCGGAAAGCAGACCCACACCAACGACAGCCAGGTCGCCCGCAACCTCCTCGACCACTACGGCATCACCCGCGTCCAGGCGCCGATCACCGGCGAGGGCGGCGGCATCGAGGTCGACGGCGAGGGCACCCTGATGGCCTGCGAGAGCTCCTGGGTCAACGACAACCGCAACCCCGGCAAGAGCCGCGACCAGATCGAGGCGGACTTCAAGGAGCTGCTCGGCGTCCAGAAGGTGATCTGGTTCAAGGGCGTCGCCGGACAGGACATCACCGACTGCCACGTCGACGCCCTCGCCCGCTTCGCCGAACCCGGCACCGTCGTCCTGCACCGCCCGGCCGCCGACACCCCGCCGGACGTCTGGACCACCGCCTCCGCCGAGGCCGTCCAGGTGCTCCAGTCCGCCACCGACGCCCGGGGCCGCACGCTCAAGGTGGTCGACCTCCCCGAACCCGACTTCGACCTGATCCAGGGCGCGGGCAAGAACTTCCTCGCCACCTACATCAACTACTACGTCTGCAACGGCGGCGTGATCGTCCCGAAGTTCGGCGACCAGGCCGCCGACGACAAGGCGGCCGGCACCATCGGCGACCTCCACCCCGGCCGCAAGGTCACCCAGGTCTCCATCAACCACATCGCCGCGGGCGGCGGCGGCATCCACTGCGCCACCCGACAACAGCCCGCCACCGCCCCGGCGGCGTCCACCCCGGCATGAGGGCCCTCGCCCGGCTGCGCGGCAACCGCTTCGCCCTCGTCGCGCTGCTCCTCGCCGTGTTCTGCTCGGCCGGCATCGCGCTGTACCTCAACGAGCGCGACACCCGGTTGCAGACCCGGGAGCTGGCCCTGCCGACCGCGGCCGACTGGATCGAACTGGACCTCACCGCCCAGGACATCGACCCCGCGACGGGCGAACTCGGTCTCTACGTCGTGGTCGTCCCGCATGGCAGCCTGGCCGTGGGACCGGACACCCTGGCGTTCACCCGGCAGGTCGACGTCACCGTCCACTCGGCGGCCCGCACCGACCTGCGGGCCGCGTCGGGGGACATCGCGACGCCCCAGTCGGTCCAGGCCAACCTCTACCGCGGCACCGAGTCCGACTACCCCTTCGACCGCTACCGGTTCGCGGTGGGCTTCTCGGCCGTGGACAGCGCGGGCGCGGTACCGGTCGGCCTGGTGTTCGCGGATGCGGACCCGTTCTTCGTGGTCCGGCCCACGAGCACCCCGGCCGCCGCCGGCTCCGCACCGACCGTCCTGGACGGCCGGGTCAGCAGGGCGCGCAGCACCTTCATCCTCGCCTGGTTCATGATCGCCGCGATGTGGGCGCTCGCCCTGGCTGTACTGGCCGGTGCTGAGGTGCTCTACCGCGGCGGCCAGGGGTTGGTCTGGCCCTCGCTCGGCTGGATGGCGGCGACCCTCTTCGCGCTGATCGGCATGCGCAACGCGGCCCCGGGCTCGCCGCCGGTCGGTTCGCTGATGGACTACCTCGCGTTCTTCTGGGCCGAGGGGATCATCGCCGCGAGCTTGGCCTTCACCGTCATCGCCGGGGTCCGGGTCGAGCACCGCAAGCGCCGCGCGGAGGCCGCGGAGGCCGCCGAGGCGGCCGAGGCCGACCCGCCGGGCCCGTCGGCCGCACCTGCCGGGCCCTGACGGGGCGCCGACCCGGCCGCGCACCGGCCGCCACCGGCATCGGTGTCAGGAGCCGAGGCGGGCCAGCTCGGCGTCGATCGCGTCGGCCATCAGCATGCGGGCGTGCGCCAGGGGCAGGCTGCCGCTGAGCCAGCGGGTGCTCAGCCCCTCCAGGAGCGCGGTGAGGCGCTCGGCCGCACCGGCCAGGGCGACGGCCGAGGACATCGGCTGAACGGTGCCGAGCAGTTCGGCGATCTCCTGGACCCAGACCCGGGTGGCGCGGGCGAGGTCCTCGCGCAGGGTCTCGTCGAAGACGGCGCTGGCCCGCAGCTCGCCCCAGGCGGTGCTGTTCTCCCGGACCTCGACGGTGTCCTGGAGCTCCAGCAGCAGGGTCTGCTCCAGCTCCTCGCGGGCCGTCAACGGCGGTGCTTCCGCGGCGCGTTCGGTCGTGTAGCGCTCGGCCCGGTCGTTGATGAACTCCAGCGTCTGCCGGAGGATCCCCGTGCGGTCCTTGAAGTGGTAGTAGATGAGCGCGGTGGACACGCCGGCCTCGGCGGCGAGCTCCTCCACGCGCAGCCCGCGCACCCCGCGCCGCGCGATCACCCGCGCGGCTGCTTCCATGATCGATGTTTTCCTACTGGCCACGATTCACCACCTTACCCGCGGGGCGGGCCAAGATCACTCCGTGTGCTGAAAGTCCCGTCAGGTGGGAATCCGGGTGCGGCCGAACCTTCTGGCGACTTTCGGACAAGGTGGGCTCCGGGGGCGGAATTCTTTGATCCTCCGCTGAACTTTCACGTCACCATCACCTAGGGTGACTCTCGTTCCGCCGCCGGGCAGGCCCGTTCGACGGAACTCCCTTCCCCTCAACACCACTGGAGCACAACGGACATGATTCTGCGTCAGCTTTGGAAGCGTGCGACGGCGCTGGTCCTCGGCCGGGGATCCGGAGCAGCCGCGGCGGCGGTCGCGCTGGTCGCGGCCGTCGCCCTGGGCGGCACGGTCTCCGGCATGTCCGCGGCGGAGGCCAAGCCGGCGTGGGGGTGGGGCGGTCCGGGCAAGTGGAGCTGCTCCGGGCAGCCCGTCGCCGCCGGCAACGTCATCACCGACCACGACAGCAGCGGCTGCGGCGGCTACGGCTCCTGGTACCAGCAGCCGGCGAAGGACGGGATCTGGACGTGTTCCGGCTCCCCGGTGGTGGCCGGCTACGTGATCACCGACCACCAGACCACCGGCTGCCGGGGCATGGGCGCGTGGCGGCACAGCCTCGTCCACAACGGCATCTGGACCTGCTCCGGCTCGCCCGTCGTGCCCGGCTACGTCATCAGCAACCACCTGCGGGCCGGCTGCGGCGGCATCGGCAGCTGGCAGCACAGCCTGCCGTACGACGGGATCTGGACCTGTTCCGGCTCCCCGGTGGTGGCCGGCTACGTGATCACCGGCCACCAGACCACCGGCTGCGACGGCGCGGGCGCCTGGCGCCACAACACCGCCCGCGCGGGCCTGTGGGGCTGCCCGGGCTCGCCCATCCCGGCCGGCTTCCGCTCCACCAGCTACGCGGCCTGGGCCTGCGACGGTCTCGGCGGCTGGCTGCTCGCCCGCGCCTGACGCCCCGGTCGTCCCGGTCGGCCATGGCGTCCTGGCCGTCCTGTCCGTCCCGGTCCCGAACTAGCGGGCCGGGTCGGCCAGGACGGCCTGCGCCGCGTTGTGCCCCGGGATGCCGCTGACCCCGCCACCGCGGACGGCGCCCGCCCCGCACAGCAGGACGTTCGGGTGGGACGTGGCCACGCCCCAGCGGGTGGCGGGGTCCGTCGGCTCCCCGTCGTCGGAGTCGGCGAAGGGGAAGGCCAGGTCGCGGTGGAAGATGTGCCCGCCCGGCAGCCCGAGCTCCCGCTCCAGCGCCGGCGGCGTCCGGGCCTCGACACAGGGCCGTCCGTCGGCGTCGACGGCCAGGCAGTCGGCGATCGGCTCGGCCAGCACCTCGTCCAGCTGCGCCAGGCTCGCGGCCAGCGCGCGCTCCTCGGCCGCCGGGTCGCCGAACAGCCGGGCGGGCATGTGCAGTCCGAAGAGCGTCAGGGTCTGGTAGCCCTGCCGGACGGCCTCCGGCCCGAGGATCGACGGGTCGGTGAGGGTGTGGCAGTAGATCTCGGACGGCGGAGCCGAGGGCAGCCGGCCGGCCAGCGCCTCGGTGTACGCCGTCTCCAACTGCCGGTAGCCCTCGGCGGTGTGGAAGGTCCCGGCGAAGGCCTCGCGCGGGTCCGCGGCCGCGTCCCGCAGCCGCGGCAGCCGGCGCAGCACCATGTTGACCTTGAGCTGGGAGCCCTCCGGGGCAGGCCCCGGGTCCTCGCCCAGCAGCCGGGCCAGGGCGGCCGGTGCGGCGTTCACCAGCACCCGGCGCCCCGCCACCGTCGCCTCGCCGTCCCGGTGCCGGTACGACACCTCGGCCTCGCCCCGGCCGTCGGTGGCGATGGCCGTCACCTCGCAGTCGGTCCGGATCTCCGCCCCGGCGGCCAGCGCGGCTCCGGCCAGGGCGTCCGTCACCGCGCCCATCCCGCCGACCGGGACGTCCCAGTCGCCGGTGCCGTTGCCGATGACGTGGTAGAGGAAGCAGCGGTTCTGCCGGAGCCCGGGGTCGTGGGCGTGGGTGAAGGTGCCGATCAGCGCGTCCGTCAGGACCACGCCGCGGACCAGGTCGTCCGTGAAGCTCCGTTCGATCTCCTCGCCGAGCGGCCGCTCGAACAGGGCCGTCCAGGCGGCCTCGTCGTCGACCCGTCGCCGCAGCTCGGCGCGGGTGGGCAGCGGTTCGGTGAGGGTGGGGAAGACCCGCCGGGCGACCTCCGCCGTCGTCCCGTAGAAGCGTTGCCAGGCCTGCCACTCCTGGTCGGTGCCGGTCAGGGCCCGGAACGAGTCCCGGGTGCGGCCGGGGTCGCCCGCGTCCACCAGTAGTCCGGTGGGTTTCCCGTCCCGGACGGCGGGGGTGTAGGAGGCGATCCGGCGGCGGCGCAGGTCGAGCCGCAGCCCGAGGTCCCGGACCACCTTCCGGGGGAGCAGGCTGACGAGGTAGGAGTAGCGCGACAGCCGGGCGTCCACACCGGGGAACACCGGGGCGGAGACGGCGGCGCCGCCCACCCGGGACAGCCGTTCGAGGACCAGCACCCGTCGGCCCGCCCGCGCGAGGTAGGCCGCTGCCACCAGTCCGTTGTGCCCGCCGCCGACGATGACGACGTCGTACCGGGAAGACGCGATCGTGGTCATCCGGTCACGGTACGCCACCGACCCGGACCGGGGAACCCGCGCGGCGCCTGCCCGCCCTGGAGCGGCACCACGGAGCCGTCACGGCGCGCGGCGAGTCCGCCGGGTCCGCACACCCTCCACCATCTCCACCGGTTCACTGCGGAGCCCCCTGAATGTGAACGGGCGATGGGGCCCGATGCCCCTCTGCTGCGGGGGTGTTTCGTTCTCATGTACATGCCCCCCGGTCACTGGCGTCGCGCACCAGTCGTACACAGACTCGGACCTGCACGATCGTGCATTCGAATCCCGGCTCCAGGAAGTTCTGCCCGCATGCCTACCTCCCTCAGACCCGACGTTCCCCAGGCGCTCCCGCCGCACCTGGCGGGGAGGTGCAATCCGTGCTCCGCTACGTGACCCGCAGGGCGGCGGGCTGGCTCCTGGTGATCGCCGTGGCGACCAACGCCACCTACTTCCTTGCCAGTTGGTTCCTCGACCCGCGCTCCAACTTCAAGGAGCTGCGTCCGGTCCGCACCGAGGAGCAGATATCCCGGGCCCTGGCCCCCTACAACCTCGACCCGCACGAACCGCTGCTCCACCGCTGGTGGGACTGGCTGACCGGGGTGACCCTGCACTTCGACTGGGGCCGCTCCCCGGTCGGCGTCCAGGTGAACGGGGAGATCGGCTACCGCTCCCTGGTCAGCGCCGAGTTGGTGATCGGCGCGACGGTCCTGTCGGTCGTCGTCGGCGTCGCGCTCGCGGTCCACACCGCCTCGCGCCAGTACGGCTGGCGGGACCGGGCGGCCCAGGTTCTTTCCATGGCGCTCTTCAACGTCCCGGTGTCCATCGCCGCCCTCGCCCTGGTGCTGCTGGCCATCCGGCTGAACGAGCACGCCGGCTGGCACTTCCTGTACGTCGCGGGGGAGAACTCGCCCGGCGTGGAAGGGTTCTGGGCGACGATCGGCGACCGGCTGCTGCACCTGATCCTGCCGACGCTGACGCTCACCCTCACGGGGTACGTGGGCTACCACCTCACCCAGCGCTCCCTGCTGCTGGACGTCATCGGCTCCGACTTCGTGCGCACCGCCCGGGCCACCGGGCTCACCCGCGCCCAGGCGATCCGCCGGCACGCCCTGCGCACCGCCCTGATCCCCACCGCGCAGTCCGTGGCCTTCAGCATCCCGGCGGTCTTCACCGGTGCGGTCCTCACGGAGACGATCTTCGGTTGGAACGGCATGGGGCAGTACTTCATCCAGACCATCGGCAAGAACGACGTGCACGGCACCGTGGCGACCGCCGCCTTCGCCGCCGCCCTGACCGCGGTCGGCGCGATCCTCGCGGACATCGCCACCGTCCTCCTCGACCCGAGAGTGCGGGTGAGCTGAGATGGGCACCCCTGTGAGTCCCGGCGCGACCACCGAGGGCATCCCCGCCACCGCGGTCGAGTCCGCCGCTGACCTGCCGCCCACCCGGCACGACGGGCGCTACCTGGGCCGGCGCCGCCTCTACCTGCGGCGCTTCCGGCGCAACCGCACCGCCGTCGCCGGCGTGGCGATCTTCCTGCTGCTCGTGCTGTTCAGCGCGCTCGGCGACCTGTTCACCCCGTACGGCTACGCGGACGCCGACTTCTCGGCCCTGACCCAGGCCCCCGGTGCCGAGCACTGGTTCGGCACCAACCAGGGCGGCAACGACGTCTACGCCGCCGCCGTGCACGGCCTCCAGCGCTCGCTGGTGATCGCGGTGAGCGTGTCCGCGCTGACCGTCGCCATCGCCGCGGTCGTCGGCGCGGGCGCGGCCTACCTCGGGGGTCGGGTGGAGAAGGCCACCCTCGCCGTCATCCACTTCCTGCTGATCGTGCCCTCCTTCCTCGTCCTCGCCCTGGTCTCGCACCGGCTGGCGGGCGACTGGCGGGTCCTCATCCTCGTCCTGACGGTGTTCGGCTGGATGTCCACCGCGCGCGTGGTCTGGTCGGTGTCGACGTCCCTGCGCGAGCGCGACTACGTGCGCGCCGCGGAGTTCATGGGCGTGCGCCCCCTGCGCATCGTGCTGCGCCACATCATCCCGAACCTGGGCTCCCTGCTCATCGTCAACCTCACCCTGGGCGTGGTCGCCACCGTGCTCAGCGAGACCGCCCTGTCCTTCCTGGGCTTCGGCGTGCAGACCCCGGACGTGTCGCTGGGCACCATGCTCGCCGACGGCGCGGGCACCATCACCAGCGCTCCCTGGCTGTTCGCCTTCCCCGCCGGGCTGACCGTCCTGCTCACCGTGTCGATGACCTTCGTCGGCGACGGCCTGCGCGACGCCCTCGACCCCACGTCCACCACCGGCGCGGCAGGAGGCCGACGATGACACTCGCACCCGCCCGCCGCACCGGGCCCGTGGCCGGGCCCACCGGGCTCGGGAACGCACCCGGACCCGCACCCGTCCTGTCCGTACGCGACCTGCGCGTCTCCTTCCCCTCCGAGGCCGGACCGGTGGAGGCCGTGCGCGGCATCGACTTCGACCTGCTGCCCGGACGCACCCTGGGCATCGTCGGCGAGTCCGGCTCGGGCAAGTCCGCCACCGCCCTCGCCGTCATGGGCCTGCTGCCGCCCACCGCGCGCCTCGGCGGCCGGATCCTGCTGGGCGGCCGCGACCTGGCGGCGATGGACGACAAGGCCCTGTCCCGGGTGCGGGGCAAGGACATCGGCATGGTCTTCCAGGACCCGATGTCCGCGCTCACGCCCATCTACAGCGTCGGCCGACTGCTGGCCCAGGCCCTGCGCGTGCACCGGGAACTGTCGAAGAAGGACGCCTGGGAGCAGGCGGTGGAACTGCTCGACCTGGTCGGCATCCCCGACCCGCGCGAACGCGCCAAGTCGTTCCCGCACGAGTTCTCCGGCGGCATGCGCCAACGCGTCGTCATCGCCCTGGCCATCGCCAACAAGCCCTCGGTCCTGGTCGCCGACGAGCCCACCACGGCGCTCGACGTCACCGTCCAGGCCCAGATCCTCGACGTGCTGCGCCTGGCCCAGCGCGAGACCGGCGCCGCTCTCGTCCTGATCACCCACGACCTGGGCGTGGTGGCGGGCCACGCCGACGACGTCGCCGTCCTGTACGCCGGACGGATCGTCGAGCACGCGAGCGTCGACGAGCTCTTCCGCCGTCCCACGATGCCGTACACCGCCCGCCTGCTGCGCAGCGTTCCCACCGTGGACAGCGGCGTCGAACGGCCCCTGGTCCCGGTCGGCGGAGAACCGCCGTCCCTGGTCGGCCTGCCCGGCGGCTGCCCCTTCGCGCCCCGCTGCGCGGTGGCTCAGGACGTGTGCCGGACCACCGAGCCGGACCTGACCGCAGTGCACGCGACCGCACCGGATCCGCCGGCGCCGGACTTGACCGCACGAGGTGTGCGGCACAACCGCGTCGCCTGCCACCGTGCACAGGAGATCGCCGACGGAGCCCTCGACCCGGCCGGGGAGGCCGCCCCCGTGCCGCCGGCCGGCGCCGTAGCGCCGACCGCCGGCGAGGTGGTCCTGCGGGTGGAGGACCTGGTCAAGACGTTCCCCGTCACCAAGGGAGCCCTCCTCAAGCGCCGGGTGGGAACCCTGCACGCGGTCAACCACGTCAGCTTCGAACTGCGCGCGGGCGAGACCCTGGGCCTGGTGGGGGAGTCCGGCAGCGGCAAGAGCACCACCCTGCGCGAGGTGCTGCGGCTGCGCGCCCCCGAGGGCGGCCGCATCGAAGTGGCGGGCACCGACGTCGCCGCGCTGCGCTCGGCCGCCCAGGTGCGCGAGCTGCGGCGCGACATCCAGATCGTCCTCCAGGACCCGACGGACGCCCTGGACCCCCGGCTGACCGTGTTCGACCTGCTGGCCGAACCGCTCCAGGCCGCCGGCGCCGACCGGCCGGCCATCCGCTCCCGGGTCACCCGGCTGCTGGACCTGGTCGGCCTGGACCGCGCCATGGGCGACCGCTTCCCCGCAGCCCTGTCCGGCGGCCAGCGCCAGCGCGTCGGTATCGCCCGGGCCCTGGCCCGCGAGCCGAAGCTGCTGGCCCTGGACGAGCCGCTGTCCGCGCTGGACGTCTCCGTACAGGCCGAGATCATCAACCTGCTCGCCCGGCTGAAGCGGGAACTGGGCCTGGCCTACCTGCTGGTGGCCCACGACCTGGCCGTGGTGCGCCACGTCTCCGACCGCATCGCGGTGATGTACCTCGGCCACGTCGTCGAGTCCGGCGCCACCGAGGAGATCTTCGCCCGGCCCCGGCACCCGTACACCAAGGCCCTGCTGTCGGCGATCCCGGTGCCCGACCCGGAGCGCGAACGCCACCGCGAGCGCATCGTCCTCGCGGGCGAGCAGCCCAGTGCCACCCGGCTCCCGGCGGGCTGCGTGTTCGTCGACCGCTGTCCGCTGTACCGGGAGGCCGACGAGGCCGTACGGACACGCTGCCGCACCGAGCGGCCCGCGACCGTCGCCGCCCCGGACGGTGCCGACCACCGGTACGCCTGCCACGCGGTCTGACACCCGCGCAGCGCCACCCCTTTCCTCTTGTCCCCCCGTCACCCCTTTCCTCCTTTCCCGTCCCACCGATCCCCACCAAGGACATCCCATGCGCCGGAAGCTCGCCCTGCCCCTCGCGCTCGTCGCGGCCGTCGCGGTCGCCGCCACCGCGTGCTCCTCCTCGTCCTCCTCGGGCGGTTCCTCCTCCGGCGGGTCCTCCGGGCAGAACGCCAAGAACGCCGCCAAGGTCGCGTCCTCGGTCACCGACTACAACCCCCAGCCGTACGAGAACATCAAGGACGGCGGCACCTACACCACCGCGGGCACCTTCGACGAGCAGGGCAACCCCTTCAACGTCAACAGCACCCTCAATGCCCTGCGGATCTGGTCCTGGTACAACGCCCACGCCATCACCTACTCACCCACCGGCGAGGTCCAGTACAACCCGGACTACTACAGCGACGTGAAGGTCTCCGTCGAGGGCGGCGACCAGAAGGTCGTCATCACCCTCAACCCCAAGGCCGTGTTCAATGACGGCACCCCCATCGACTGGCGGGCCATCGAGGCCACCTGGAAGGCCAACAACGGCTCGGACAAGGACTACGCGGCCAGCTCCACCGACGGCTACGACCGCATCACCTCCGTCACCCGGGGCGCGGACGACAAGCAGGCGGTCATCGCCTTCAAGGGCGTGAACCCCTCCTGGTCGGCGCTGTTCACCACCTTCCTGCACCCCGCGGCCGCCACCGTCGACAACTTCAACAAGGCGTACGTCAAGACCGCCCACCCCGAATGGGGCACCGGACCGTACACCGTGGGCACCTGGGACGAGCACTCCGGCAACATCACCTTCGTGCGCAACCCCAACTGGTGGGGCAGGAAGGGCAAGCTCGACAAGCGCGTCTACGTCAACCTGGAGAGCGCCGCCTCGATCAACGCCTTCAAGAACGGCGAGCTCGACTACACCTCCGCCGGGGACGCGGAGAACCTCAAGCAGGTGAAGGCGGTCAAGGACGCCGAGATCCGCAGCGGCGGCAGCCCCTTCGAGTACTCGCTGTACCTCAACGCCAAGTCCCCGTTCCTCGGTGACGTCCAGGTCCGCAAGGCGGTGCAGGAGAGCATCGACCGCGCGCAGATAGCCAAGATCCGCTTCCAGGGCCTCGACTACACCGAGCCGCTGCCCGGGTCGGCCGTGCTCTACAGCTTCCAGCAGGGCTACCAGGACAACGTCGCCGCCGTGTTGAAGTACGACCCGGAGGAGGCGCGGAAGACCCTGGACGCGGCCGGCTGGAAGCCCGGACCCGACGGCATCCGCACCAAGGACGGCAAGCAGCTCGAACTCGGCTACACCCTGCTCGGTGACGACCCGATCGAGAAGGCCACCGCCGGAGCGTTCACCGCGATGCTCAAGACCGTCGGCGTGAAGGTGGACGTCAACAAGGTCTCCGAGAACGACTTCTCCAAGGTGCTCAGTGAGCGCCGCTTCGACCTCTTCATCTCCGGCAACCGTTCGTTGGACCCCTTCGGCGCCCGCTACCTGTGCGACTTCTACTGCTCGGACCGCGACTCCAACATCACCGGCGCCGGCACCCCCGAGCTGGACAAGGAGATCCGCGCCACCGGCGAGATCTCCGACCTCGGCCGGCAGATCGAGGCCGTCAACAAGGTCGAGCAGAAGGCCCTCCAGCAGTACGCCTTCCTGCCGCTCTACAGTGGCCCCTCCACCTACGGCATCAGGAAGGGCCTCGCCAACGTCGGCGCCACCATCTTCTTCAGCCCGCTGCCCGAGACCATCGGCTGGCAGAAGTAGCAGCGGCCGTTCCGCCGATGGGTCGGGGCAGGGAGGCTGGGGAAAGCTCCGTGCCCTTACCTCGTTCAGGCCCCAGCTACCGTTCGACGACGTACAGTTGGTGAGCTCGGTCATGTTCACTTCAGAGCATCGACAGGAAGGAGTGACTCTCCCTTGACCACTCACCTCAGGACCGGCGCCCGCGTGCGGGTGCTCCCCGCGCTGGCCGCGACGCTGTGCGGGATCATCGGCGGCACCGCGCTCGGGGCCTCCCCGGCCGCCGCGGTCGACCAGCGCCACCCGATCTACGCCATCGCCCACCGGGTCGACACCCTGGACGGCGTGGACGCGGCGCTCAAGCACGGTGCCAACGGCATCGAGATCGACGTCTGCGCCTGGTGGAACCCGAACGAGTGGCGCGCCTACCACGACTGTTCCTCGGCGGGCGAGAACCGGCTCGGCCCCAGCTTCGACAGCATGATCGACCGCATCCTCTCCAACGCCAACGCGGGCCGCCGGCTGTCGCTGGTCTGGCTGGACATCAAGGACCCCAACTACTGCGGGGAGGAGCCGAACCGCACCTGCAGCGTCGCCGGCCTCCACGACAAGGCGCAGCGACTGACCGCCGCCGGCATCCAGGTCCTCTACGGCTTCTTCGAGTACCACGGCGGCAACACCCCGGACGTCGGCGGCCGCGGCTGGAAGAGCCTGGAGGGCAAGCTCGGCCGCCTGGAGGGCATGACCACCACCGGCACCCGCGACCAGGCCCGCAACGCCTTCGACCGGTCCGGCGCGGGCATCCCCGTCGGCCACCGGGCGATGGACTACGGCGACACCGACATCACCAAGGGGTTCGGCAACTGCACCGAGGCCACCTGGAACACCTGCGCGGAACTGAAGAAGGGAGCGGCCGACCGGGCAGCCGGCCAGCTCGCCGCCACGCTGTCCTGGACGGCCACCTACAACGACCCCTGGTACGTCGACAAGCTGCTCGGTGACGCCCAGGTCGACGGCATCATCGCGGGCTACGGCGCCTTCACCGGCGTGCGGGAGTACGACGACAGCTGGCAGTGCGCCAACGCGATCAACCTGGTCCGCGACTGGGTCAACCACCACAGCGGCAGCCACCGCATGGCCAACAGCGGAGACCGGCTGTTCAGGTAGGGGACCGTCAGCCCTGGGCCGCGGCCGTCCGGCATTACGGTGGTGCGGCCGTACAGCCGTGCGGCTGTACGGCCCAGGGCTGGGCATTTGTTTCGAAGGCGGAGTAGGGGTACTGTCTCCCAGTCGCCCGCCAGGGAGCACCGGACACGCGTTTGCGCGGACGGTTCCGGGGCGGCCAATCCACGAGAAACAGCAGGGTCCGCTTCGGTGTGCCCGGTTATCGGGGTTGCGGCCGGATTCGCTTTTCGGAGCGGGGGTCGGCTAGAGTTTGAAACGTCGGACAGGGCGTCAAACCCCGGACGGCAGAGGCGAGTTGGATGACGAAGCCCCGGAAACGGAGCGGAAAACATCTGATAAGCTGGAAACACGAAAGAACGAAGCGCCCGGAGGGCCCGCTGGAAGG
>NZ_JBEOSP010000053.1:0-52757 GCF_040303105.1 Kitasatospora sp. NPDC096128
ATCCGCACCCTCACCCCGGTCACCGACGCCGCCGTCACCGTCCTGCCCGACGCCTCCGGCAACCCCCGACTGGTCGGCTACCTCACCGGCCCGGGGGTGGACCCCGAGCGGATCCGCGACCAGCTGGCCGACCTGCTGCCCGACTACATGGTCCCGGCCTCCTGGCTGGTCCTGGACGCCATGCCGCTCACCCCCAACGGCAAGCTCGACCGCAAGGCCCTCCCCCAGCCCGCCCCCACCGAGCAGGCCGACCGCCGGGGCCCGCGCACCGAGCACGAGCGGATCCTCTGCGACATCCTCGCCGAGGTCCTCGGGGCCTCCGCCGTCGGCATCGACGAGGACTTCTTCACCCTCGGCGGCGACAGCATCCGCTCCATCCAGGTGGTCAGCCGCGCCCGCAAGGCCGGGCTCACCCTCACCACCCGGGACGTCTTCACCCACAAGACCGCCGCCGCCCTCGCCCGACTGGCCGAGGAGACCGGCACCGAGGCCGCGGCCGCCGAAGCCGCCCCGGCGGAGCCCGGGGAGGGCGGCCTGGTCGAGCTGTCCGACGAAGAACTGGCCGATCTGGAATTCGAGTTGAACGAGGAGCTGTCGTGACGACCGGCCCCGGAACCACCGGCCCCGGACCGAGCGGCCCCACGGCGACCACCACCGCCCCGGTGACGGCCACCGCCACCGCCCCGGCCGCCACCACCCCGGCCACCGCCACCGCAGCCGCCACCGGGGGGAAGATCAGCGAGGTCCTGCCCCTCTCCCCGCTCCAGCAGGGCCTGCTGTTCCTCTCCTCCTACGACCAGGCCGCGCCCGACCTGTACACCCTCCAGCTGGTCGCCGAACTGGACGGCCCGGGCGCGGCCGACGGCGAACAGCTCGCCGCACGCCTGCGCACCGCCACCGCCGCCCTGCTGCAGCGCCACCCCAACCTGCGCGCCTGCTTCCGCCACCGCAAGACCGGCGAACCCGTCCAGGTCGTACTCAAGGACACCGAGCCCCCGTGGCAGCTGCTGGACCTCACCCACCTCCCGGAGGCCGAACGCGAGGCCGAGGCCGGCCGGCTCACCCGCGAGGACCGGCTGCGCCGCTTCGACCCGGCCCGGCCGCCGCTGATGCGCTTCACCCTGATCCGGCTCGGCGAGGGCCGCCACCGCTTCCTCTGGTCGGTGCACCACATCGTCCTGGACGGCTGGTCCTTCCCGCTCGCCGTAAGGGAGTTGGGCCTACTGGGCGACCCGGCCACGGCCGCCGCGCTGCCCGCACCCGCGCCGTACCGGTCCTTCCTGGGCTGGCTGAACGGCCGGGACCAGGCCGCCGCCCGCACCGCCTGGGCGGAGCTGCTGGCCGACCTGGACGGACCGGTCCGGGTACTGCCGTCGACCGGCGCCTCGCCCGAACTCCCCTCCACCACCCGGCGGTTGCTGGACGAGCGGCCCACCGCGGCGCTGTCCGACTGGGCCCGCGGCCAGGGCCTCACCCTGAACACCGTCCTTCAGGGCTGCTGGGCGCTGCTGCTCGGCGGGCTCACCGGCCGCCAGGACGTGGTCTTCGGCTCGGTCACCTCCGGCCGTCCGGCCGAGGTGCCGGGGGTCGAGTCGATGATCGGGCTGTTCGCCAACACCCTCCCGGTGCGCGCCGACCTGCGTCCGGACCGCCGGGCGAGCGAGCTGTTCGCGGCGCTGGCCGCGCAGCAGCTGGCGATGATGCCGCACGAGCACCTGCCACTGGCCGAGGTACAGGCCGCCTCCGGGGTGCGCGGCGAGCTGTTCGACACGGTGCTCGCCTTCCAGAGCTTCCCGATGGACGAGGCCGCGCTGTACCGGGAGTCCGGCGGCACGGTCAGCTCGGCCCGGATCCTCTCCGCCACCCACTACCCGCTGAGCCTCAGCGTCTTCCCCGGCGAGCGCCTGGACCTCCAACTCGGCCACCGCGCCCCGGCCTTCGACGCGGCCCGGGCGGACGGGCTGCTCGACCGGCTGGTGCGCATCCTGGAGCAGGTCGCCGAGGACCCGCACACCCTGCTCGCCCACCTGGGCGCGCCCGAAGCGGCCGTCCAGCCCCCCGGGCCCAGCGAAGTCGCCCCACAGCCCCGGCACACCACCATCCCGGAGCTGTTCGCCGAGCAGGCCGCCCGCACCCCGGAGGCCATCGCGGTCACCGCCCCGGACGCCGAGCTCAGCTACCGCGAACTGGACCAGCGCGCCGACCGGCTGGCCCACCTGCTGGTCGCGCGCGGCGCCGGCCCGGAGTCCTTCGTCGCCGTCGCCCTGCCGCGCGGCGCCGAGCTGGTCGTCGCCGTCCTCGCGGTGCTCAAGGCGGGCGCCGCCTACCTGCCGCTGGAGCCCGCCCACCCGGCCGAGCGGACCGGCCACGCCCTGGCCGACGCCCGGCCCCGGCTGCTGGTCACCGCCAGCGGCCTACTGCCCGGCAGCGGGCTCCCGAGGATCGAGCTCGACACCCCGGAGACCGCCGCCGCCCTCGCCGCTGCCCCCGCCACCGCGCCCGTACCCGCGCCCGCCCTGCGGCCCGAGCACCCGGCGTACGTCATCTTCACCTCAGGCTCCACCGGCCGCCCCAAGGGCGTGGTGGTCCCGCACCGCAACGTGGTCCGGCTGCTGGACAGCACCGAGCGGCACTTCGGCTTCGGACCGCAGGACGTCTGGACGCTGTTCCACTCGATCGCCTTCGACTTCACGGTCTGGGAGCTGTGGGGCGCCCTGCTGTACGGCGGTCGGCTGGTCGTCGTCCCGTACGACGTGTCGCGCTCCCCCGACGCCTTCCTCGACCTGCTCGCCGCCGAGCGGGTGACCGTCCTCAACCAGACCCCGTCCGCCTTCCAGCAGCTGAGCCGCGCCGACGCCGAGCGACCGCGCGAACTCGCCCTGCGCACAGTGGTGTTCGGAGGCGAGGCGCTGGACCAGGGCGGGCTCACGGACTGGTACACCCGGCACCCCGAGGACGCGCCGCGGCTGGTCAACATGTACGGCATCACCGAGACCACCGTGCACGTCACCCGGCACGACCTGACCGCCGCACCGGCTGTCGCCGGGGGCGGCAGCGCGATCGGCCGCGCCCTCCCCGACCTGCGGACCCACCTGCTGGACGGCGCCCTGCGGCCGGTCCCGCCCGGGGTGCCCGGCGAGCTGTACGTGTCCGGCCCAGGCCTCGCCCGCGGCTACCTCAACCGGCCCGCGCTGACCGCCGAACGCTTCGTCGCCTGCCCCTTCGAGACGGGCGGCGCCCGGATGTACCGCACCGGCGACCTCGCCCGGTGGCGGCCGGACGGCACCCTGGAGTACCTGGGCCGGATCGACGACCAGGTCCAACTGCGCGGCTTCCGGATCGAGTTGGGCGAGATCGCGACCGTCCTCGGCCGGCACCCGCTGGTCGCCGAGGCCACCGTACTGGCCCGCGAGGACCGGCCCGGCGACCAGCGCCTGGTCGCCTACGTCGTCCCGACCGCGCCCGAGAGCCCAGAACTCGCCCAGGAGGTAAGGGCGTTCGCCGCCGAACGGCTGCCCGAGCACATGGTCCCGGCCGCCGTGGTCACCCTCCCCGCGCTGCCACTGACCGGCAACGGCAAGCTCGACCGCCGCGCCCTGCCCGCCCCCGCGTACGCCACCACCGCCCGCGCCCCGCGCGGCCGCGAGGAGCAGCTGCTCTGCGCGGTCTTCGCCGAGGTGCTCGGCCTGCCCGAGGTCGGCGCCGACGACGAGTTCTTCGCCCTCGGCGGCCACTCGCTGCTCGCCACCCGGATCGTCAACCGGGCCCGGACGGAGCTCGGCGCCGAACTCCAGGTCAGGGACCTCTTCGAGGCCCCCACCCCGGCCCGGCTCGCCGCCCGGCTGAGCAGTGCCCGCCCCGGCGGCACCGCCGCCCCGCACCGCCCACCGCTCACCGCCGGGCCCCGCCCGGCCGTGCTGCCGCTCTCCCCCGCCCAGCAGCGGCTCTGGTTCGTCGAACAACTGGGCGCCCCCGGCGGGCTCTACCACATCCCGCTGGCCGTCCGGCTCTCCGGCCCGCTGGACACCTCCGCCCTGGCCGCCGCCCTCCAGGACGTCCTGGCCCGGCACGAGTCGCTGCGGACCGTCTTCCCCCGCCACACCTCCGCGGGCGCGCCGGTGGCCGAACAGCGGGTGCTCGCCCCTGCCGAGGCCGTCCTCCCGCTCCCGGTGAGCCGCAGCACCGAGGACGGCCTGCCCGCCGCACTCGCCGCCGAGGCCGCCACCGGCTTCGACCTGGAGCGCGAACTCCCCATCCGAGCAAGGCTCTTCGTCCTCGGGCCGGAGCAGCACGTGCTCTCCCTGGTGCTGCACCACATCGCCGCCGACGGCTGGTCGCTCGCCCCGCTCACCCGCGACCTCACCGCCTGCTACCGGGCCCGCCGCGACGGCCGACCCGCCGAACTCCCGCCGCTGCCCGTCCAGTACGCCGACCACACGCTCTGGCAGCACGGACGGCTCGGCACCGAGAGCGACCCGGACAGCGAGCTCTCCCGCCAACTCCGCTACTGGACGGAACGGTTGCGCGACCTCCCGGCCGAGCTCGCGCTGCCCTTCGACCACCCCCGCAGCACCCGGACCGACCACCGCGGGGCGGCCCACCGCGCCACCGTGCCGCCGCAGCTCGTCGAGCAGCTGCGCCGCACCGCCACCGCCTGGTCGGCCAGCCCCTTCATGCTGCTGCGCACCGCCCTCGCCGCCCTGCTCACCCGGCTCGGCGCAGGCACCGACATCCCGCTCGGCAGCCCGATCGCCGGGCGCACCGACGACCGACTCGACGAGCTGGTCGGCATGTTCGTCAACACCCTGGTGCTGCGCACGGACACGTCCGGCGACCCGTCCTTCCGCGAACTCGCCGAGCGGGTACGGGAGTCCGACCTGACCGCGCACCAGCACCAGGACCTGCCCTTCGAACGGCTGGTCGAGGTGCTCAACCCCGAACGCTCACTGGCCCGGCACCCGCTGTTCCAGGTGATGATCGGCCACCACCGGCTCACCGCCGCCCACCGTCACGCCTCCGCCTCCGACGCCGATCCGGAACTCACCGTCTCCGAGCAGCCCGTCCCGATCCACACCGCCAAGTGGGACCTCTTCTTCCAGTTCACCGAGACCGCCGAAACCACCGCAGCCCCCGAGCACCCCGAAGGCCCGCCCGCCCTCACCCTCACCCTCGAACACCGCCTCGACCTCTTCACCCCCGCCACCGCCCGCCGGATCACCCAGGCCTACCTGCGGCTGCTCGCCGCCGCCCTCGCCGACCCCGGCGCCCCGCTCTCCCGGCCGTCACTGGCCTCCCCCGAGGAGGCCGCCGAGCTGCTCGCCCTCGGCACCCGCCGGCTCGGCGAGACCGGACCGCCCACCACCCTCACCGCCCTGGTCGAGCGCCGGATCGCCGCCACCCCGCAAGCGGTCGCCCTGGTCCACGCCGGGCCGGACGGGCTCCGCCACACCAGCTACGCCGAACTCGACGCCGAGGCCAACCGCCTCGCCCGGCTGCTGACCGAGCGCGGCGCCGGCCGCGGCACGCCGGTCGCGCTGCGCCTGGAGCGCGGCCCGGCGGTGGTGCGCACCCTGCTGGCGATCGCCCGCACCGGCGCCGCCTACCTGCCGATCGACCCGTCCCACCCCGCCGAGCGGGTCCACGGCATACTCGCCGACAGCGGCGTACGGCTGCTGGTCACCCAGCGCTCGCTGGCGGACTTCGACCTGCCCCCGGACGTCCGTCCGCTGGTCCTGGACGACCCCGGGACGGAGGCCGACCTCGCCGACCGGCCCGCCACCGCCCCCGCGGTCACCATCCGCCCCGACGACCTGCTGTACGTCATCCACACCTCCGGCTCCACCGGCCTCCCCAAGGGCGTCGCGGTCACCCACCGCGCCGCCGCCCGCCTGGTGCTGGGCCTGCCGGAGCTCGCCCCGACCGCCGCGGACACCTTCCTGTACTTCGCGCCGGTCGCCTTCGACGCCTCCACCTTCGAGATCTGGGGCCCGCTCGCCCACGGCGCCCGGCTGGCCGTCCAGCCGCCCGGCCCCGCCGATCCGCAGGCCCTGGAGGACTTCCTGGCCCGGGCCGGGGTGACGGTCGCCTTCCTCACCACCCAGCTGGTCAACACCCTCGCCGACACCCGCCCGCGCGCCCTGGCCCCACTGCGCGCCCTGCTCACCGGCGGCGAGGCGCACTCCCGGGACCACCTGGACCGGCTGCGGGCAGCCCTGCCCGACACCACCGTCCTGCACGTCTACGGCCCCACCGAGACCACCACCTTCGCCACCGGCCAGGACCTCGGCCGCGCCGACGGCACCGTCCCGATCGGCCTGCCGATCGGCGACACCGGCGCGTACGTCCTGGACGAGGCGCTGAACCCGGTGCCGCGCGGGGTGGTCGGCGAGCTGTACCTGTCCGGTCCGGGCCTGGCCCGCGGCTACCTGGGCCGGCCCGCGCTGACCGCCGAGCGCTTCGTCGCCTGCCCCTTCGAGGCGGGCGGCGCCCGGATGTACCGCACCGGCGACCTGGTCCGCTGGGACCGGCACGGCCGGATCGAGTACGTCGCCCGCGCCGACCAGCAGGTCAAGATCCGCGGTTTCCGGGTCGAACTCGGCGAGATCGAGGGCCTGTTGGCCGCGCACCCGGCCGTCGCCCGGGCCGCCGTACTGGCCCCCGCCGACGCCGCCGGCCAGCGCCGGCTGGTCGCCTACCTGGTGCCCGCCGAGGGCCGCCCGGCGCCCGGAGCGGCCGAACTGCGGCGCCACCTGGCCCGCTCGCTGCCCGGGCACCTCGTCCCGGAGGCCTACGCCGTGCTGCCCGAGCTGCCGCTGAACGCCAACGGCAAGCTGGACGTCCGCACGCTGCCCGAACCGGCCGCCGCCCCCGCCTCGACCCGGGCCCCCCGGACGTCCGCCGAACGCGTGCTGTGCGCGGCCGTCCAGGAGGTGCTGGGCCTGCCCCGGGTCGGTCCGGACGACTCCTTCTTCGCGCTCGGCGGGGACAGCCTCAAGGCCATCCGGCTGGTCAACGCGGCCGCCCGGTCCGGCCTCCCGCTCACCCTCGGCGCGGTTTTCGAGCACCGCACCCTGGAAACCCTGGCCGCCACCGCCCCTCCCAGCACCAGCCCCCACACTCCCGACCCGCTCACCCTCGACCCGCTCGCCCCCGTGCTGCCGATCCGCCCCACCGGCAGCCGCGCCCCGCTGTTCTGCGTGCACGGCGGCCTCGGCTTCGCGCTGCCCTTCGCCGCCCTCGCCGAGCACCTCGACCCGTCCCGCCCGGTGTACGGTCTCCAGGCCCGCGGCCTGTCCGACGACGGCCCGCTGCCCACCGATCTCGGCCAGGTCGCCGAGGAGTACCTGGCCCGGATCCGGGCGATCCAGCCGCACGGCCCGTACCACCTGCTCGGCTGGTCCTACGGCGGGGTGGTCGCCCACGAGATGGCCGTCCGGCTGCGCGCCGCCGGTGAGCCGGTGGCCCTGCTGGCCAACCTGGACGCCTACCCCGACGACGCCCGCGGCGCCCGGCCGAGCGACGCCGAGTTCCTCGCCGACTTCCTGGCCGAGGCCGGCGCCGAGCCGCCCGCCCTGGACGGCACCGCCCCGCTCACCCCCCGGACCGTCGCCGCCCACCTCGCCGGCACCCCCGGCCCGCTGGCCGGCCTCGGACCCGCCCTGCTGGAGCGCCTGTTGGCCGTCATGCGCAACAATCTGGAGCTGTTCCAGCGCTTCACCCCGCACCGCCTGGACGACTGCCCGATGACCCTCTTCGTGGCCACCGGCGGCGACCGCCGCCCCACCCCGGAGGAGCGCGCCCTCAAGCTCAAGAGCTGGGAGCCGTACGTCGGTTCGGCCGTCCGCCCGCACGACGTGGACGCCGGCCACCAGCAGCTGCTGCGCCCCGGCCCGGCCGCCGCGATCGGCGCCGTCCTCGAAGCGGCGCTCGCCGCTCTCGAAACGCCCGACCACCCGTGACCCGGCCGAGCCGACCGAACCAGCCGAACCAACCACCGAACCAGCCGAACCAGCCGAACCAGCCGAACCAGCCGAACCAGCCGAACCAGCCGAACCAGCCGAACCAGCCGAACCAGCCACAGGAGCGAACCACCATGGCGAACCCCTTCGACCGCGAAGACGGCACCTTCCTCGTCCTCGTCAACGAGGAGGGCCAGCACTCCCTCTGGCCGTCCTTCGCCGCCGTCCCGTCCGGCTGGTCGGTGGCACTGGAGGCCACCGACCGGGCGAGCGCCGTCGCCCACATCGAGGCCAACTGGACCGACCTGCGCCCGCTCAGCCTGCAACGGCAGGACTGAACGCCCCGGCTGAACGCCCCGGCTGAACACGCCGACTGAACGCGCCCGTCCCACCGGGGAATTCACGATCCCCGCAGAACCGCCCCCGCCGACAGCCGCCCGCCGCACCCGTGGATCCCCCGTCCACCAGGTGCGGCGGGCGGCTGTTCCCATGCCCCCGGACCCGCTCCCACCAGGCCCGTTGGCCTCCCCCGACTGCCGTCAGTGAACAGTCAGTTGGACGTCATCGACCCGTCATCGGCGCTGATTAGTTTTCTGGCCAGCAGCAGATTTCCGGGCGTCTGGAAAACGGAGGAAACGAGATGACGACGGTTGTGCCGGAGCGCCTTACCCGTATCCGCGAAATCATCGCCGAGAACATCGACGTGCACACGGAGTTCACCGACACCGCTTTGTTCGTCGACGAGTTGGGCGCGGACTCGCTCAAGCTGATCGATGTGCTGAGCGCGCTGGAGATGGAGTACTCCATCGTCATCGACATGAACGAGCTGCCGAAGATGGTGAACGTGACCACCACCTACGAGGTGACGGCGGCCGCGGCCGGCTGGTAACCGGCCGCCCGCCCCGGTCGGCCGACCCGGCCACCACCCGTTCCGCACCCCTCCCGCTCACACCGCTCTAGGAGAGGTCCCATGGACTCCACCGCACAGTCACCAGCGGCCCCCCGGTCCGGTACGCCGGCCGGGCGCCGCCGGGTCGTCCTCACCGGTCTCGGGGCGATCTCCAGCATCGGCACGGGCATCGAGGAGTACACCGCGGGGCTGCGCGCGGGCCGCTCCGGCGCGCGGCCGATCACCCGCTTCGACACCGAGGGCTTCGGCCAGAACGTCGCCTGCGAGGTCCCGGACTTCGAGCCGGAGCGCTGGATCCACCGGGTCCCGCTCCAGGACATGGGCCGGGCCGGGCAGTTCGCCGTCGCGGCGGCCCGGATGGCGGTGGACGACGCCGGACTGACCGAGGAGGACCTCGGCGAGCGCCAGGCCGTGATCAGCGTCGGCACCACCGACGGCGAGTCGCACGACATCGGGCTGCTGGTCGAGCAGGAGCTGGCCGCCGGGGACCCGAAGGCGATCGACCCGGTGCTGTCCCGCCGGATCAACGCCGGCCGGCTGAGCACCGTGATCGCCCGCGAACTGCGGATGCCGAACGTCGAGCCGACCACCATCACCACCGCCTGCGCGGCCGGCAACTACTCGATCGGCTACGGGCTGGACGCGATCCGCTCCGGCGACGTCGACATCGCGCTGTGCGGCGGCACCGACGCGGTCTGCCGCAAGGCCTTCGCCCTGTTCAAGCGCTTCGGCGCGCTCACCCCGGACGTGGTCCGTCCGTTCGACCGCGACCGCCAGGGCATCCTGACCGGCGAGGGCGCAGGCATCCTCGTCCTGGAGAGCCTGGAGTCCGCGCTCTCCCGCGGCGCCCGGATCCACGCCGAGGTGCTCGGCTACGGCCTCAGCTGCGACGCCGCCCACGCCACCGCCCCCAACCGGGACGGCATCGCCCGCGGCATCCGGCTCGCCCTGGCCGACGCCGGGGTCGAACGCGACGAGATCGACTTCATCTCCGCACACGGCACCGGCACCAAGGCCAACGACCGGACGGAGTCGGCCGCGATCCTCGACGTCTACGGCGACACCCCGCCGCGCACCGTCGCCGTGAAGTCCATGCTCGGCCACTCGATGGGCGCCGCCAGCGCGCTCGCCGCGATCGCCTGCAGCATCGCCATCGAGGAGCAGTTCATCCCGCCGACCATCAACCACCGGGAGACCGACCCGGACTGCCCGCTGGACGTCGTCCCCAACCAGGCGATCGACGCCGAGGTCCGGATCGTGGAGAACAACTCCTCCGCCTTCGCCGGCAACAACGCCATCCTGATCCTGGGCACGTACGGAGAGCGAGACCGCTGATGACCACCGCCACCGCCCCGACGGCCCTGCCGCCGGAGACCCTCGTCATCACCGGCTGGTCGGCCGTCTCGCCGTACGGCCTGACCAGCCGCGCCTTCGCGGACGGCCTGCGGGCCGGCGCCCGCACCGCCGCCGAGCCGGCCGAGGCGTACGGCCCGCTGCCCTCGCCCGAGGTCTGCCTGGTGCCCGGCTTCGACATCAAGGGCCTGCTCGGCCCCACCGGCACCGCCAAGATGGACCGGCTCACCGCGCTCACCCTGGTCGCCTCCGACGGCCTGCTGAAGGACGCCGACGGCAACCGGGTGGTCGCCACCGACGAGTTCACCGGCGTGGTCCTCGGCATCTCGATGGGCAGCCTGGAGAACGTCACCAACTTCCTGAAGCAGTCGTACACCAACGCACTGCCCTTCCACGTCGACGCCGGCCGCATCCCCTTCGGCAGCCTCAACCACGCCGCCGGCGCCACCGCGATCCGGCACGAGCTCACCGGCCCCAACACCACCGTCGCGGGCGGCCGGGTCAGCGGCCTGCTGGCGCTCAACTACGCGCGCCGGCTGCTGGGCCAGGGCCGGGCGACCAAGTACCTGGTGGGCTCGGCCGAGGAGTTCTCCACCGCGCACGCCTGGATCGAGCACGCCGCCGTCGCCCCCGGCGACCCGGCGCCGCTGCTCGGGGAGGGCTGCGGCCTGTTCGTGGTCGAGCCGGCCGGCACCGCCCAACGCCCGCCGCTGGCAGCCGTCCTGGCGATCGAGACCCGGGTCGACATCGACGACGACCCCGGCGCCGCCGTCACCGCCTGCGTCCACCGCGCCCTCGCCCGGGCCGGTGCCACCGCCGAGGAGGTGTGGGCCGCCGTGCCCAGCGCCGCGCCCACCGCGGCCGGCCGGGCCGAGCAGGCGGCACTGGCCGCGCTGCTGCCCGCCCCGGCGCTCACCGCCGTGCCGTCCATGGCCCTGCTCGGCGACACCAGCGCGGCCGCCGCCACCTTCCAGATCCAGGCGCTGCTCAGCGTCGCCGAGGCCGAGCCGGCCGCGGCGGGCCGGATCGCCCTGGTCACCGCCGTCGACCGGGACGGCGCGGTGGGCTGCGCGGTGCTGCGGCTGCTGGCCCCGGCCCCCTCCTCGACGCCGACCGCCCCCGCCCTGAACGGAGCCACCGCATGATCGCCCTGGTCAGCGGCGGCTCCCGGGGCATCGGCCGGGCGATCGTGCAGCGGCTCGCCCGGGACGGCTACGACGTCGCCTTCTGCTACCGCTCCGACGCCGACGCCGCCGACCGGCTGGTCAAGGAGGTCGGGGAGTCCGGCACCCGGATCACCGCCACCCGCTGCGACGTGTCCGACTCCGCCGAGGTCCACGACTGGTTCGCCCGCACCGAGCGCGAGCTCGGCCCGGTGGACGCCGCGGTCACCTCGGCCGGCATCACCCGGGACCGTCCGGTCATCCTGATGCCCGAAACCGACTGGGCCCAGGTGCTGCGCACCAACCTCGACGGGGTCTACCACGTGTGCCGCGCCGCCGCCTTCGCGATGAGCAAGCGCCGCAGTGGAGTGATCGTCAACCTGTCCTCCGTATCGGGGATCTACGGCAACGTCGGCCAGGCCAACTACGCCGCCTCGAAGGCGGGGATCATCGGCTTCACCAAGTCCCTGGCCAAGGAGTGCGGCCCGCGCGGCGTGCGGGCCAACGTGGTCGCCCCGGGCCTGATCGCGACCGACATGGTCGGCGACATGTCCGCGGCCGCGATGGAGCGGATGCTGGGGAACGTCGCGCTCGGGCGGGCCGGCAAGCCGGAGGAGGTGGCCGACCTGGTCTCCTTCCTGCTGTCCGACCAGGCGGCGTACATCAGCGGGTCGGTCTTCGAGATCCACGGCGGCGGCACGTTCTGATGGTCCGACGAACGGGGGCGGGAATGCGGGAAGTACAGGGTCCGACGGCCGGCGGCGGCAGAGACCACCACGACGACCACTACGAGGACCACTACGACGCGATCGTGGTCGGCAGCGGCCTCGGCGGGCTGGTCAGCGCGGCGTACCTGGCCGCCGACGGACGCCGCGTGCTGGTCCTCGAACAGCACGACGTGGCGGGCGGCAACGCCCACGTCTTCCGGCGCCGGCGCAAGTACGAGTTCGACGTGGGCACCCACTACGTCGGCGACTGCGGGCCCGACGGCATCCTCCCCGCGATCCTGTCCGGCCTCGGCGTCCGCGACCGGGTCTCCTTCCGCCCGATGGACAACGAGCAGGGCTTCGACCGGATCATCACCCCCACCGCCACGCTGGACGTGCCGGCCGGCTGGACGGCCTACCGCGACCGGCTGTGCGACGCGCTGCCCGAGGAGACCGAGGGCATCGACCGCTTCGTCCACCTCGCCGAAGCGGTGGCCGGCGCCACCCGGGAGGCCCTGCTCGGCCGCCCCATGGTCGACCTGTTCCGCCAGTCCCCGGACACCATGCGCTGGGCCCGCCGGGCCCGCACCCTCGCCGACGCCCTGGACCACTGCGGCGTCTCCCCCAAGGCCCGCACCCTGCTCGCCGCCCAGGCCGGCAACTACGCCACCATGCCGGACGGCATCACCTTCGCCGAGCACTCCGCCATGCTCGACCACTACCTGCGCGGCGCCTACTACCCGGAGGGCGGCGGACAGGTCCTGGTGGCCGCCTTCGTCGAAGCCCTGGAGTCGTACGGCGGCGAGCTGCGCACCCGCTGCGAGGTGCGCCGCATCCTGATCGAGGAGGGGCGCGCCACCGGCGTCGAACTCGCCGACGGCAGCCGGATCTCCGCCCCCTTGGTGATCTCCAACGCCGACTACCGCCGCACCGTGCTCGACCTGTGCGGCGGCGAGCGGGCCTTCCCCGCCGACCTGGTCGACCGGACCCGCACGGCCACCATGCGCGGCGCCCTGGTCGCGGTCTACATCGCGCTCGACACCGAGCTGCCCGGCCTGCCCAACGCCAACCTCTGGTGGCACGGCAGCGACGACATGGAGGCCGCGCACGCCGCCATGATCGAGCGCTGGGAACGCGAGCGCAGGCTGGACTCGATACCCCAGCTGATGTTCTCCTTCGCCTCCCACAAGGACCCGGGCTCGGCCGCGGTCTGCCCGCCCGGCCACACCAACTTCCAGCTGCTCACCCTCTGCCCGCCCGGCTACGACTTCTGGGGCGTGCGGGGCGGCCCGGCGGACGGCGAGCCCTACCGCCGTAACCCCGCATACCAGGAGCGCAAGCAGCAGTTCACCGAACTGATGCTGACCACCGCCGAGAAGGTGATCGGCCCCTTCCGGGAGCGCATCACCCACCTCGAGACGGCGACCCCGCTCAGCCACGAGCGCTACATCCGCAGCAGCGGCGGCACCCCGTACGGCATGGCCCGCTGGGGCAGCGTCAGCCAGCGGCCCGACCTGCGCACCGACGTCGAGGGCCTGTACGTGGTCGGCCAGAGCACCCGTTTCGGCAGCGGCCTGGGCGCGGTGGCCACCGGCGGCGTGGTCGCCGCCGGGCAGATCCTCGACCGGCCGCTGATGCCCGAACTGGTCGCCGGCACGGTGCTCGGCGACCCGGCCAGGCTGCCCGACCGCGGCCCCGGCTGGGACCCGCTGCTGGTCTCCCGCGGCCGCTCCCGGCAGAGCGCCAAGGGCCTCGCCCGGATCGGCTGAAACCCCACTCCCGTCCCACCCGACCAGGAGCAGTGTTCCCATGACCAGTGCTGCCACGCCCGGTGCACCGACCTTCGCCGTCGTCTCCGGCGCCCAGGTGCACGAGGCCCTCCACGGCCACGAGCAAGACGTCATCGCCACCGTCGAGGCCGCCTACCGGCTGCACGGCGAGGGGCGGACGGTCAACCCGGACTCGTACTTCCTGCGCTTCCCGGACCGCCCGTCCGACCGGATCATCGCCCTGCCGGCCTCGCTCCGGGCCTCCGGCGAGGGCGACTCCGGCGATCCCGGCGTGCACGGCATCAAGTGGATCTCCAGCTTCCCGGGGAACGTGGCGGCCGGCCTGCCGCGCGCCTCCGCCGTCCTGATCCTCAACGACGCGGAGACCGGCTACCCGTTCGCCTGCCTGGAGAGCTCGATCATCAGCGCGGTGCGCACCGCCGCCTCCGCCGCCCTCGCCGCCGCCCGGCTGGCCGACGCCCGCGGCGAACGCCCGCGCCGGGTCGGCTTCTTCGGGGTCGGCCTGATCGCCCGCTACATCCACACCTACCTCGCCGCCAACGGCTTCGACTTCACCGAGGCCGGCGTCCACGACCTCTCCGCGGACCACGCCCGGGGCTTCGCCGACTACCTGCGCCGGTCCGAGGGCGAGGAGTTGACGGTCACCGTCCACGAGAAGCCCGAGGACCTGGTCCGCTCCGCCGACCTGGTCGTCTTCGCCACCGTGGCCGGCGAACCGCACGTGACGGACCCCTCCTGGTTCGACCACCATCCGCTCGTGCTGCACATCTCGCTGCGCGACCTCTCCCCCGGGATCGTCCTCGACTCCTGGAACGCGGTCGACGACATCGACCACTGCCTGAAGGCCGGCACCTCCCCGCACCTGGCCGAACAGCAGGTCGGCCACCGGGAGTTCGTGGCCGGCACGCTGTACGACGTGCTCACCGGCGCGATCACCCCGCCCGCCGACCGCCCGGTGGTCTTCTCCCCGTTCGGCCTCGGCGTGCTCGACCTGGCCGTCGCCAAGCACGTCTACGACCACGTCCGGTCCGCCGACCGACTGCACACCGTGCCCGGCTTCTTCCACGAGCTCAAGCGCTACGGCTGACCCCCGCGCCACCACCACCGGGCGCCTGCCCCTCCCGGGGCGGGCGCCCTTGCCGTTCCCCCTCCCCTTCTCCCCTTCTCCCCTTCTCCCCCTCTCCCCCTCTCCCTCTTTCCCCTTCTCCCGTCAGTGGAGCGTCAGTTGAGCGTCAGCCCGGTGGGCGGACAATCACCCCATGAGATCCTTTGCCACCCTGGCCGAGTTCGCCGAGGCGACCGGTGAGCACCTCGGCTACAGCGACTGGCTGGTCGTCACCCAGCACAACGTCGACCGGTTCGCCGGCGCGACCGGCGACCTCCAGTGGATCCACGTGGACCCCGAGCGCGCGGCCACCGGCCCGTTCGGCACCACCATCGTCCACGGCTACATGACACTCGGCCTGCTGCCCGCGATGATGCGCGCGATCTTCGAGATCAAGGACGTCACGATGGGCGTCAACTTCGGCCTGGACAAGGTGCGTTTCCCGCACCCGGTGAAGGTCGGCGCCCGGGTCCGCGGCGGCGCCCGGGTCACCAGCGTCCGCGAGACCCCGGCCGGCCACCTGGCCGCGGTGCGGATGACCGTGGAGATCGAGGGCGAGACCCGCGCGGCCTGCGTGGCCGACACCCTCTCCCTCTTCGTCGCCGACCCCGTCCCCGTTGCCCAAGAGGGGAGTTAGTACTACCGATTTCCGCCCCCCGCCGCCGCCAGAATGGTCTCCCCGGCCACCGCGGCCGGGTCGCACGCAGGCACCAGAGAGGAGCGTGTCCATGGACCGCACGATGCAGCTCGGGTCCGACCCGGCACCGGTCGAGATCAGGGGCTTCTCCGCCTCCGCCGGACTCACCGGACTACGGCGCGCGTTGACCCTCTGCTGGCTCTCCGTCGCCGCCTTCGGCCGGTCCCTCGGACTCACCACGGCGATCTCCCTGATCGGCCCCGGCCTCGGCCTGGTCCCCCGGTCGATGGAGCGCGTCCGCTCCCTGGCGGCCCGTCAGCGCGGCCTGGCCGAGGACTGGTCGGGCGTCCGGATCCCCGGCCCGCCCGGACCGCTGCCGCCCGCCCCGGAGGGCGCCTCCGGGGCGATCGCCCGCTACCGCTGGATCATGAGCGACCCGCAGACCCGCCGGGAGTTCGCCTGGGTCCTCACCGACCCGATCGCCGGCGGCTTCCTCGCCTTCGGCCCGATCGCCCTGGTGCTCAGCGGCTTCTGGGGCATCTTCCTGGCCTTCTTCGGCGTCCCGCTGTCCGTCGAGTGGGACGGCCTCTGGTACCAGTTCATCCCGATCGACGGCCAGGCCACCGCGGTCCTGGCCGGCGTCCTCGGCCTGCTCCAACTCCCATTCGCCCTCTGGGTCGCGCCCCGCGCCGTGCGCAAGCACGCCCGCTACACCCGCTCGATGCTCGCCCCGAGCGAGCAGGAGCTGATGGCCAGCCGGATCGAGCACCTCACCACCACCCGCAGCACCGCGGTGGACACCCAGATGGCCGAGATCCGCCGGATCGAACGCGACCTCCACGACGGCGCCCAGGCCCGCCTGGTCGCGATGGGCATGACCCTGGACGCCGCCGAGCACCTCCTGGAGACCAACCCGGACGCCGTCCGCGCTCTGCTGATCGAGGCCCGGGAGTCCTCCTCCAAGGCCCTCGAGGAGATCCGCAACCTGGTCCGCGGCATCCACCCGCCCGTCCTCGCCGACCGCGGACTCGCCGACGCGGTAAGGGCGTTGGCGATGGTCTGCCCGGTCCCCACCGAGGTCGCGGTGGACCTCCCCGGCCGCCCCGAGATGCCCGTCGAGTCCGCCGCCTACTTCGCCATCTCGGAGATCCTCACCAACGTCTCCAAGCACTCCCACGCCGACCGCGCCTGGATCGACATCCGCTACGATCACGGCATGCTGCGCGTCACGGTCACGGACACCGGCCGCGGCGGCGCGGACGCCACCCGCGGTACCGGCCTGCGCGGCATCGAGCGGCGGCTCGCCACCTTCGACGGCGTCCTCGCGGTCAGCAGCCCCGTCAACGGCCCCACCATGGTCACCATGGAGCTCCCGTGCGCATTGTCCTCGCCGAAGACCACTTCCTCCTGAGGGACGGCCTGATCCGCCTCCTCCAGGCCTACGGCCACGAGGTCGCCGCCGCCGTCGACAACGGCGCCGACCTCCTCCGCGCCCTCACCGACCACCAGCCGGACGTCGCCGTCGTCGACGTCCGGCTCCCCCCCAACTTCACCGACGAGGGCCTGCGCGCCGTCCTCACCGCCCGCCGCACCATGCCCACCCTCCCGGTCCTCCTCCTCTCCCAGTACGTCGAACCCCTCTACGCCCGCGAACTCCTCGCCAGCGGCGGCCGCGGCGTCGGCTACATGCTCAAGGACCGCGTCACCAACGGCTCCCAGTTCCTCGACTCCATCCAGCGCGTCGCCGACGGCGGCACCGCCATGGACCCCGAGGTCATCTCCCAACTCCTGATCCGCAAGGAACGCGACGAATCCGTCGCCGCCCTCTCCACCCGCGAACGCGAAGTCCTCGAATGGGTCGCCCAGGGCCGCTCCAACGCCGGCATCGCCCAGGGCCTCTTCATCACCGAGAAGGCCGTCGCCAAACACATCAGCAACATCTTCACCAAACTCAACCTCCTCCCCACCGACGCCGACAACCGCCGCGTCCTCGCCGTCCTCGCCTACCTCGACCAGTAACCGCGAATCGGAACGGACTCGCGTGTCAGTGCCAGCGCCTAGGCTTCTTGCGGATCCGAGGAGGGACGTTGTCGACCGACACCCACGAGCCGCCCGACGCTTCAGCAGTGCTGAAGGCGATCTCCGAGCACGACGAGGTCGACCCAAAGGCCTTCCACACCCGCTACGAGGGCGGCGAGGGCGACCAGTACCACCTCCAGCACGGTGACCGGCTCTACAGCGCGAAGGCCATCGCCGGTGCGGCCTACGACTTCCAGCCCCCGCCGACCGACCCGGCCCGGGCGGGGGCCAGCATCAGTGAGATCCGCGCCGCCGCTGCCTTGCGCACCAGCGGCTTCACGGTGCTGAACGGACGCCCGGCCACCGTCGAGGAGGAACTCGGCTGGCGGCTGGTCGTCTGGAAGCACCTCCTCGCCAGCAGCGACGCCGACGGGCTACTCACTTCGTACGAGGTCCGGTCAGTGCGTGCCTTCGGTGGCCAGCAGGGAATCTGGACCGACAAGGCGCGGACCAAGCACATCCACCACAACGGCCTCGGTGTGGCCCTGAAGCACACCGGTACGGACTACCCGGACACGGTCACCGAGGAGAGCGCCCTCTACCGCTACCCCGACACCAAGCGGTCGGGGCAGGACCAAACCGAGATCCTGGCCACCAAGACCGCCGCCAAGCTCGGGCTCCCCATCTTCCTGATCTCGGAGCGCGGGAACCGGCGGTTGGTCAAGCTCGGTTGGGTCGCCGGCTGGGAGGACCGCAGCGGGCAGTTCTACGTCACGTTCGGTCCCGAAGCCCCGACCGCGCTCCTCACCCAGGACCGTTCGGACGAGCAGCCGTTCGTACTTGAGGGCAACCGTCGGGGACAGCGCACCGGAAAAGTCCCGACCCGACCCGACCAAGCACAGTTCAAGCTGGAGGTCTTCCAGCGCTACGGGCCGACCTGCCCGCTCTCCGGCCTGGCGGTCCCCGAGATGATCGAAGCCGCCCACCTGCGCCCCTCCGCCAAGAACGGCACGTCCGACCCGCGCAACGGCTTGCCCCTCAACGCCGCACTCCACCGCGCGTTCGATGCCGACCTCTTCGCCATCCACCCGGACACGCGAGAGATCCTCGTCCGCCCCCAAGGCCCCACGCTGGCCCAACTCGGCATCATCAAGACCCACCTCGACGGCCTGGACAAGTACCCCCACCGCGACGCCCTGGCCTGGCGCCACACACAGTGGCTCGAGAAGAACAAGCCCACCCCCACCAAACCCCGCCGCCGCACCCCATGAACGCCGAAGGGCCCGGACAGCAAACCTGACCGGGCCCTCCACCTACTGAGCCGCCTGCGGGATTCGAACCCGCGACCTACGCATTACGAGTGCGTTGCTCTGGCCAACTGAGCTAAGGCGGCACCGCTGCCACACGCGGTGGCAACGCGGGTCAGTCTACACAGGTTCGCAGGTGATCCGTAGCCGGGGTGGTGGGGTGGCCGGTGGGGGCGGGCGGGGCGGATGGTTTCCGTTTCAACCGATCAGCGGTACGACGTTAGGATGATCGCCCCCCTGCTGGCCCTTCCCCACCCCCGGAGCCACCGTGTTCGGTGTCAACGACCTGGCGACGTACGTCCTCGGCGCCCTCGTCATCATCCTGCTGCCCGGCCCCAACTCGCTGTACGTGCTGTCGGTGGCCGCCCGCAAGGGCATCCGGACCGGGTACCGGGCCGCGGCGGGCGTCTTCGTGGGAGACCTCACGCTGATCAGCCTGACCTCGCTGGGGGCCGCCTCGCTGCTGAAGGCCAACCCGGCGGTGTTCGCGGTGGTGAAGTTCGGCGGTGCCGCGTACCTGCTGTGGATCGGGTTCGGGATGCTGCGGGCGGCCCGCCAGCTGTGGCGCGAGCGCCGGGCCGCCGAGACCGGCCCGGCGGGTGAGGCCGAGACGGCGTCGGCGGAGGCGGGCGAGCGGCCGTTCCGTCGGGCGCTGGTGATCAGCCTGCTGAACCCGAAGGCGATCCTGTTCCTGCTGTCGTTCTTCACCCAGTTCGTCGACCCGCACTACGGGCAGCCCGTGCTCTCCTTCGCGCTGCTGGGCGGGATCCTGCAGACCTTCAGCATGCTGTACCTCTCGCTGCTGATCTTCGCCGGCACCACGCTGGCGACCGCCTTCCGCCGCCGCCGGCGCCTGTCCGCGACCCTGACCAGCGGTGTCGCCGTCCTGTTCGCGGGCTTCGCCGCGAAGCTGGCGGTCTCCTCCGCCTGAGCGCGAGCCCGCCGGCGAGCCGCTAGCGGTCGCAGCGCTTGCCCTGCTCCGGGGCCTCCCCGGTGAGCAGGAACCGGTTGACCGCGCCGTCAACGCAGGTGCTGCGGCGACCGTACGCGGTGTGGCCGTCGCCGTCGTAGGTGAGCAGGCGGCCGGACTCCAGCTGTCCGGCCAGTGAGCGGGCCCAGTCGTAGGGGGTGGCCGGGTCGCGGGTGGTGCCGATGACGACGATCGGGGCGGCGCCCGCGGCGCGGATGGTGTGGGCCGCTCCGGTGGCCCGCACCGGCCAGTAGGCGCAGGTCAGGGCCATCCAGGCCATGTCGCGCCCGAAGTGGGGCGAGGCGCGTTCGAAGTCCGGTACGGCCCGCTGGACGTCCTCGGGTGAGCGGAACGGGGCGGGCAGGTCGAGGCAGTTGACGGCCGTGTTGGCGAACATCAGGTTGGGGTACGAGCCGTCCGCCGAGCGTCCGTAGTAGGCGTCGGAGAGCTTCAGCAGCCCGCTGCCGTCGCCCGCCCTGGCGTCGGTGAGCGCGGTGCGCAGCTTGGGCCAGAGGAACTCCGCGTACATGGCTTGGACGACACCGGTGGTGGCCTGGGAGCCGGTGAGTCGGCGCCCGTTGTCGCTGCTGGGCAGCGACTGGGCGTGGACGGCCGTGAGCAGGGCGGTGAGCTGGTCCCCGACCTGCTGTTGGGTGCGGCCGAGCGGGCAGTCCTCACGCTTGGCGCAGTCCTCGGCGAAGGCGGCCCAGGCGGTCTCGAAGCCGCCCGCCTGGGTGCGGTTGCCGGCGACCGAGTCGAGCGCCGGGTCCATCGCGCCGTCCAGCACCACCCGCCCGACCCGGCCGGGGAACAGCCCGGCGTAGGTGGCGCCGAGGAAGGTGCCGTACGACTTTCCGACGAAGTTCAGCCGCTCGTCGCCGAGCAGGGCGCGCAGCACGTCCATGTCGCGGGCCGCCTCGACGGTGCTGAGGTGGCCGAGCGCGGGGCCGGCCTGCCGGCGGCAGCCCTCGGCGAACTCCTTGTCGGCGGCGACCAGGGCGTCGATCGCCCGCTGGTCGCCGGGGGCCAGGTCGGCGGCGGTGAAGGCGTCCATCCGTTCGCCGCTCAGGCAGCTGACGGGATTGCTGCGGCCGACCCCGCGCGGATCGAGGCCGACCAGGTCGTACCGGGCGCGGACCGTGCGGTCGTACGTCCCGGCGACGGCCTCCAGGTACTCGATCGCCGAGCCGCCGGGGCCGCCCGGGTTGAGCAGCAGCGAACCCGCCCGGGGATCGCCGGCGGACTCACCGGGTACGGCGGCGGCGCGGGCGGCCGAGAGCATGAGCTCCCCGTCGCCGGGGCGCTCGTAGTCCAGCGGGACCCGGAAGGTGGCGCACTCGAAGCCGCCGTCGCACGGCTGCCACTCCGGGTGCTGCGCGTAGTAGGGCGCGAGCGCGGCGGGTACGGCGGCGGGCAGCGCCTCCAACGGGGTGGCGGTGGCGTTCGCCGTGGCGGCGCCGACGCCGGGCGCGTCGGACGGGGCCTGCCCGGACACCCCGCTGGCGCCGACCGTCCCGGCCCGCCCCGAGGGACCCCGGCTGCACCCGCCCACCCCGACCGCCAGCAGTCCCACCGCGACCACCGCGGCAACCGCCCGGACCCGCCCGGAGCCCCGCGCCCTCATCCTCATCCGCTTCCTCTCCCTCTCCGCCGCTCCGAGAAAAGTACGAGCACGAACACGAACACGAGCACAAGAACGAGTGCAAGAACGAGCACGAGAACGTGTCCGGGAACGAGCACGGAGAAACGCCGCTGCCCGGTACCCACCCCGGGTACCGGGCAGCGTAACGCCGGCTCGACCGACGCCCACGACGCCCCGACCGACGTCGCTCAGGACGCCTTGGCCAGTGCCTCGGCCAGGAACTGCGCCGCCTGCCGGACCAGTCGCAGCCGCTCCCGGTCCGCGGAGTAGTCCTGCACGTTGTCCGAGATCCGCACCTCGGCCTTGGCCGCCGGGCCCGGCCCGGCCTTGAGCGCGGTCTGCAGCTTGCGGGCCGCGTCCAGCCCGGCGGCATCGCCCTTGGCGGCGGCCAGCAGCAGCTTGGCCGAGCTGCCCGCCGGGGCCTCGGCGCCGGTCTGGGTGAGCGCGGCGGCGTCGTAGCGGCCGGAGACGGCGGCGGCCGCGCCGTACAGGTCCGGGCGGGCCAGCCCGGCCGCGGCGGCGCACGGCGCGCCGCCCTCGACCCCGAGGGCGCCCCAGGAGGCCGGGCCGGGCGGCAGGGTGCGGAAGGAGGCGGCGATGGTGGTGCGCAGGGTCGCGTCGTCGGCGACGGCGGCCGGCGCGGCGGCGACCAGTTCGCAGGGGTGCGCGGTGCCGTTCGGCGCCTCGGGGGCGACCAGGATGAACGGGCGGGCGCGGCCCGCCTGCAGGGCCGCGCCGACGCCCTCGAAGACGTCCGGGACCTCGGCGTCTGCGGTCTTGCTCGGGGTGGCGGCGTGCATCACGACGACCGGGAAGCGCGCGTTCGGCTCCTTCGCGTACTGCGGCGGCAGCCAGACCCGGACGTTGCGCGGCTTTCCGTCGGGGCCGAGCACGGCGGACTGCAGCAGCTCGCCGCCGCCCGGGTGCCCGACGCTGTCGAAGCGGCTGGCCACGGCGGGAGTGGCGGCCGCTGTGCCGGCCCCCGCCGCAGCCGACTCGGCAGCAGGCGGCGCCGCCTGCTGCCGACCGGCCGCACCCGGCGCACCCGCCGTACCCGCCGTACCCGCCGTACCCGCCGCGGAGCCCGCCCAGGCCCCGGCGGCGGCCGCGTCGACAGCGGGCTCTGCCCGGTCCGCCGTCTCCCCGCCGTGGCCCAGACCGCCGAACGCCCCGAGCGCGGTGAGCAGCGTCAACGCGGTGACGCACACCCCGCAGACCATCGCCCCGCCCGCCCGGACCAGCATCGGCCACCGGTCGCCCGCCAGCTCGTAGGTCGCGGCGGCCCGCAGGTCGCGCCAGCGCTGGAGCGCACCGCGCGCCAGCCAGATCCCGCCGACGGCGGCAGCCAGCAGGGGAATGACGAGGAGCGGACGAACCACGGAACGCACCACCTCGGGACGAGGGCCGGCGCCGGACCGGACCCGGTGCCGTGCAGGAGACGACCACTCCGGCGGCGGGCCCTCCCGACCGGGAGGACCGGGACACGGCCGGGACGCAGTCGGCCCCCAGCGTGCACAACGGGCCCGCCGTCACACGCGGGTGTGCCCGGCGAGTATCGCCCGTTCACTCGAAGGTGGGACGCCGAGCCGACTCCGAGCGGCTCCGGGCGGCGTACGGACACCGCCCTGCGGACCGGACGCCGCTGCGGATCGGACGCCGCCCTGCGGATCGGACCCGGGCCGACCGCGGGCCCTGACGCAGGCCAACAGGCCAGCAGGCCCAACAGGCCGGCAGGCCCGGTCCCCGGAACGGACCTCAGCCCGCCCGCAGCGCCACCGTCATCGCCTCGACCGCCAGCAGCGGGTCCACGTTGCGGTCCAAGGCCACCCGGCAGGCGAGCACCGCCTCGATCCGGCGCAGCGTGCCCTCGGGCGTGCCGTCCTGGGCGACCCGGTTCAGCGCCTGCCGCTGGTCCTCGTTGGCGAGCGGGCCGGTGGAGCCGAGCTGGATCGCCAGCACGTCCCGGTAGAAGCCGAGCAGGTCGAGCAGCGCGACCCCGAGGGTCTCCCGGCGGGTCCGGGTGGACCGGCTCTTCTGCCGCTTCTCCAGCTCCTTGACGGCCCCCGCCATGCCGCGCGGCGCCTTGCTGCCCTCGGCGGCGCCGTAGGCGGCCTTGAGGTCGTCGGTCTCCTTGGCGTCCTGGGTCTCGGCGAGCGCCTCGGCGTCGGCCTTGGCAGTGTCGACCAGGCGCTGGGCGGCGGTCAGGCAGCCACCGATGTCGGCGACCTCCAGCGGGATCCGCAGCACCTCGGCCCGGCGGGTGCGGGCCTGCTCGTCGACGGCGAGGCGGCGGGTGCGCTCGATGTCGCCCTGCCCGGCGAGCGCGGCGAGCCGGGCGGTCTCCGGGTCGACGCCGTCGCGGCGGACCAGCATGTCGGCGACCGCCTCGGCGGCGGGCGTGCGCAGCACCAGCAGGCGACAGCGCGAGCGGATGGTCGGCAGCACGTCCTGGACGGAGGGGGCGCAGAGCAGCCAGACGGTGCGGGGGGAGGGCTCCTCCACGCCCTTGAGCAGCGCGTTGGCGGCGGCCTCGGTGAGCCGGTGGGCGGCGTCCACCAGGATCACCGACCAGCGGCCGCCGGTCGGGTAGCTGGAAGCGCGCAGGACCAGGTCGCGCATGTCGCCGACGCCGATGGACAGACCGTCGGTCCGCACGTACTTGACGTCGGCGTGGCTGCCGGCCAGCACGGTGTGGCAGCCGTCGCAGAACCCGCAGCCGGGCGTGCCGCCGAGCGCGAGGTCGGGGCTGGTGCACTGGAGGGCGGCGGCGAAGGCGCGCGCGGCAGTGACCTGGCCGGCCCCGGGCGGGCCGGTGAACAGCCAGGCGTGCGTCATCAGGGAGGCGTTCCCGCCCTGCTCGGGGGCTGCGCCGCGACCGGCCTCGACCGCCGCCCCGGCCGCCCGGGCCGCGGCGGTCAGCTGGTCGACCACGCGATCCTGGCCCACCAGGTCGTCCCAGACGGCCACTGCTGCTCCCAAGCTCCGTACGGCAGCGCTCCGCGCCGATTCCCCGCCGTCGAGCATACGTCTCCGCTCCGACAGCCACTGCTCCGTCCGCGTCACGCCCGGTCACGGACTGCGGCCCGGCCACGGACAGCGGTCACCCCACGGCCTGCCACCACCCCGGTACGGCCTGCCACCGCCCCGGTGCGACGACGGGCGGTGCCGCCCCGGGAGGCACTGTCCCGGGGGCGGCACCGCCCGTCCCTGCGTCCCTACGTCAGCTGCGCCGGCCCCAGCGCCGGCCCTTGCCCTTGCCGCCGTCCTCGCCGCGGTCGTCCCCACCCCGCCGGGCGGAGCCGTCCTGGTCGCCGCCGTGGTCCCAGCGCGCCCACTCGTCACGCGAGCCGAGCAGGGTGTCGGTGAGGCTCGGCAGGTCGTCCATCGGCGTCTCCTCGGCCCACTCCGGCCGCGGCCGCTCGGCCGTGGACTGCGACTCGCCGGACTGCGGAGCCGCCGGCGGCTGAACGGGCTGCTGAACCGGCCGCTGGACGGGCTGCGGCGCAGCCTGCCACCCGTCCACCACCGGCAGCTCACGGGTGCTGTCCACCGGCTCCCCCGAACGCCCCGGCCCGACCTGCGGCAGCACAGCCGTCTCGTCCACCGCCGGAACCCTCGGCAGCACCGCCGCCGGAACCGCCGGCCCCGCCGGAACCCTCGGCAGCACCGCCGTCTCATCCGCCGCCGGAACCGCCGGCCCCGCCGGAACCCTCGGCAACACCGCCGTCTCGTCCACAGCGGGCACCTTCGGCAGCCGGGAGGTCGCCCCGGCGGCCTCCGCCGCCCGGACCGCCGCCTGCCGGTCGCGCAGCGTCAGCTCCCGCGTCGCCTCGTCGCCGAGCCCGTCCGCCGCGCCCCGCGGAGCGTCCGGGGCGGCCCGCAGCTCCGTCGTGGCAGCGTCACCGGCAGCCGCAGACCCCGCCCGTTCCGAAGCAGCCCGGTCCGAAGCAGCCCGCTTCGCACCGGCCCGGTCCGAAGCCGTCTCCGCCGCCGCGGCAGCCGCCGCGAGCGCGGCGGCCTGCGCCAGCCGGGCCTCCTCGGCCCGCTGCAGCGCCTCCTCCGCCCGGCGCCGCTGCTCCTCGCGCGCCAGTTCCCGCTGCCGCTGGAGCTCGGCCTGGGCGGCCGCCTCGTCGGCGATCCGCTTGCGCTCGGCGGCCTCCGCGGCCAACCGGGCCTCCTCGGCGGCGCGCTGCTTCGCCTCCTCCTCGGCGCGGAGCTTCGCGGCCTCCTCCGCCCGGCGGCGGGCCTCCTCCTCGGCCTTGCGCCGGGCCTCGGCGGCGAGCCGCTCGGCCTCCTCCTTCGCCAGCCGCTCCTCCTCGGCCTGCTTGGCCCGCAGCTGCGCCAGCACCTCCTGGCGCTTGCGCTCGGCGGCCTCCTCCTCGGCCTTCTTGCGGGCCTCCTCGGCGGCGCGCCGCTCGGCCTCCTCCTTGGCCAGCCGCTCCTGCTCGGCGCGGGCGGCCTTCTCCTGCTCGGAGAGCGGCAGCTCGCGGTCGAGCCGGTGGCGGATGGCGGTGGTGACGAAGCCGGGGGCCTGGCTGCCGTCGACGACGAGGTAGCGCGCCGGGTCGGCGGCCGCGAGGGCGAGGAAGCCGGCCCGGACCCGCTGGTGGAACTCGGTGGGCTCGGACTCCAGCCGGTCGAGCGCCTCGGTGAAGCGCTCCCGGGCCCGGGTCGGGTCGACGTCGAGCACCACGGTGAGGTCGGGCAGCAGCCCGCCGGTCGCCCAGCGGGAGATCCGGGCGACCTCGGTGGCGGCCAGGTCGCGCCCGGCGCCCTGGTAGGCGATGGAGGAGTCCATGTACCGGTCGGTGATCACCACGGCGCCGCGGGCGAGGGCCGGCCGGATGACGTTCTCGACGTGCTCGGCACGGTCGGCCGCGTAGATCAGCGCCTCGGCGCGGTGCGACAGGCCGGTGTTGCCGACGTCCAGGACGAGGCCGCGCAGCCGCTGGCCGACCGGGCTGCCGCCGGGCTCGCGGGTGAGCACGACCTCGTGCCCCTTGCCGCGGATCCATTCGGCGAGCGCCTGGGCCTGGGTGGACTTGCCGGCGCCGTCGCCGCCCTCCAGGGCGATGAAGAAGCCGGTTCCGGTACCCCGGTGGGGCACCGGGCCGCTGCCGCCGCGGACCGCGTCGACCAGGTCCCGGCCGAACGGCACCGTGCCGCGCCGGTCGTCGGTGCGCAGCAGGACGACGGCGGCGAGGACGAGGGTGAGCAGGCCCGCGGTGGCGACGGCGAGGGCGCCGCCGCCGTGGATGAAGGTGAACGAACCGGGCTCGACGGTGCCGTACTCGACGTCGCCGTAGCCGGCGGCGATCAGCGGGACGACGACCAGCGCGGCGGCGACCACGGTCCGCAGCACCGCGTACAGGTGCTCGGTGACCTTGGGCAGCCGGGCCTCCTCGACCTCCTGGGCGAGCAGGTTGCGTCCGGCCGAGACGACGATCCCGGCGGCCAGTCCGGCCAGCACGGTGAGCAGCAGGACCAGCACGAAGTCCAGCACCAGGCCGGCCAGGATCAGCGCGACGCCCTCGGTGAGCAGCGCCAGCGCGAGCAGGCGGCGGCGGGAGAGCGAGGGCAGGGTGGCCCGGGTGAGCCGGGCGCCCAGCGCGGGGGCGCCGGCCGCGGCGAGCACGACCAGGCCGTAGCCGATCGGCCCGGCCCGGTGCTCGGCGGCGGTGAGCAGCGCCAGGGCGGCGACGCCCGCCATCGAGGCGAAGCCGGCCGCAACGGCGAAGGTGAAGTACGGGGCGCTGCCGGTGCGGCCCTTGCGCAGGGCTGGGCCGGGGGCGGCGTCGGTGGGGGCGCGCAGGCCGGTCAGCGGCGAGTGCGGGGCGACGCTCACGCGGCCGACGGGCAGCTGCTGGAGGTAGCCGCGGACGGCAGCGGTGGTGAAGAGTCCGGCCGCGCCGAGGGCGGCGAAGGTCAGCTGGTGGGCGCGCAGCCAGTCCGAGCCGACTGCCGCGCCGATGTTGTTGAGCAGGGTCAGGGCGACCAGGCCGACGGCGCCCAGCGGCACGGTGACCCAGCCGGTGAACCGGTCGATGCTCCGGACGGTGTCCAGATTGGCGGCGGCCGGCCGCTGCTCCGCGGCGGGGGCGTACGGGTTCACGGGCGGCAGCAGGCCGGGGACGGCCGTGGCCTTGGCGATGCCCCGGACCCGCTCGGCCGCACCGGTGAGGAACACGGTGGCGAGCAGCACGTAGGTGGCCGCGCCGGAGGGCTTCGGGCCGGAGCCGAGCCAGACCGTCCACCAGGGCGCGAGGCCGATCAGCAGGGCGCTCAGCGCGTCGGCGCCGACCAGCGTCCAGCGCCGGTCGAGCTTGCCGGCGACCAGCTGGTGCACCGGTTCCAGCAGCGCCACGCCGAGCAGCCCGGTGGCCGCCACCCGCACGGCCAGCACGGCCGCGGTGGCGAAGGCGAGGCTGCGCGGCAGGTCGCCGAGCTGGCCGCCCTGGGCCGCGGCGATCACGGTGAGCGCGAGCAGCACCAGCAGCCCGAGCCGGTCGGCGGCGCCGCCGATCAGCTGGGTGGTCCACAGCCGCCGGTAGGACCTGGTCCGCAGCAGTGCCCGGGCCCGGTCCACGGGGGTTCCGGCGGGCGCGATCTCGGGCAGGTCGGGCCCGGTGGCTCCGGCAGCCGGGGCGGCGCTGGGGGTGGGCTGCTCCTCGCTCGTCATACGGTCAGCGTAGCGGTCTGGGCTTTGCCGGATTGAGACGAACGGGGTTCCGGTTCGCCGTCATCACCGGCCTGTGACGATCCCTGCACAGAGCTCGGGCCCGCGCCCCCGGTGGGGGACGCGGGCCCGGTGCCGCTGTCGGGCTGCCGTGGGGCCGCCATCAGGCTGCCGTCGGGCTGCTGCCGCCGGATCAGCCCTCGTCGGTGGCGGTGGTCTTGGCGGCCGCGGTCTTCTTCGCGGCCGTCTTCTTCGCCGTCACCGTCTTGGTGGCGGTGGTCTTCTTCGCGGCCGTCTTCTTGGCGGCGGTCTTGGTCGCCGTCGTCTTGGTGGTGGTGGTCTTCTTGGCCGCCGCCTTCTTGGCCGGGGCCTTCTTCGCCACCTTCTTCACCGGCCCGCGCGCCCGCTTCTCGGCGAGCAGCTCGTAGCCGCGCTCCGGCGTGATGGTCTCGACGTCGTCGTCCTTGCGCAGCGTGGCGTTGGTCTCGCCGTCGGTCACGTAGGGGCCGAAGCGGCCGTCCTTGACCACCACCGGCCGCTCGGAGACCGGGTCGGTGCCCAGCTCCTTGAGCGGCGGGGCGGCGGCGGCCCGGCCGCGCTGCTTGGGCTGGGCGTAGATCGCCAGCGCCTCGTCGAGGGTGATGGTGAAGAGCTGGTCCTCGCTGGTGAGCGAGCGCGAGTCGGTGCCGCGCTTGAGGTACGGGCCGTAGCGGCCGTTCTGCGCGGTGATCTCGGCGCCCTCGGCGTCGGTGCCGACCACGCGCGGCAGCGAGAGCAGCCGCAGCGCGTCCTCCAGGGTGACGGTGTCCAGCGACATCGTCTTGAACAGCGAGGCGGTGCGCGGCTTGACCGCGTTCTTGCCGGTCTTGGGCGTGCCCTCGGGCAGGATCTCGGTCACGTACGGGCCGTAGCGGCCGTCCTTGGCAACCAGCATGTTGCCACTGACCGGGTCCGGGCCGAGCTCGAAGTCGCCGCTGGGCTTGGCCAGCAGCTCCTCGGCCAGCTCGACGGTCAGCTCGTCCGGCGGCAGCTCGTCGGGGATGTCGGCGCGCTGGCCGGGCTCGCCCTCGACGGCGGAGGCGCGCTCGACGTACGGGCCGTAGCGGCCGACCCGCAGGGTGATGTCCTCGCTGATCCGGAACGAGCTGATCTCCCGGGCGTCGATCGCACCGAGGTCGGTGACCAGTTCCTTCAGGCCGCCCAGGTGGTCGCCGTCGCCGTTGCCGGCCTCGGCGGCAGCGCCGGCCGCGACCTCGCCCTCGCCGAAGTAGAAGCGCTTGAGCCACGGCACGGACTGCGCCTCACCGGCGGCGATCCGGTCGAGGTCGTCCTCCATCCTCGCGGTGAAGTCGTAGTCGACCAGCCGGCCGAAGTGCTTCTCCAGCAGGTTGACCACGGCGAAGGAGAGGAAGGACGGGACGAGCGCCGTGCCCTTCTTGAACACGTACTTGCGCTGGATGATCGTGTCGATGATCGACGCGTAGGTGGAGGGGCGGCCGATCTCCCGGTCCTCCAGCTCCTTGACCAGCGAGGCCTCGGTGTAGCGGGCCGGGGGCTTGGTGGCGTGGCCCTCCGGGGTGATCCGCTCGGCGGCCAGCGGGTCGCCCTGGGCGACCTGCGGCAGCCGGCGCTCGCGGTCGTCGAGCTCGGCGTTCGGGTCGTCGGCGCCCTCGACGTAGGCCTTCAGGAAGCCGTGGAAGGTGATGATCTTGCCGGAGGCGGAGAACTCGACGTCCCGGCCGTCGGCGGAGGCGCCGCCCACCCGGACGGTGACGGACTGGCCGACCGCGTCCTTCATCTGGGAGGCGACGGTGCGCATCCAGATCAGCTCGTACAGCCTGAATTCGTCGCCGGTCAGACCGGTCTCGGCAGGGGTGCGGAAGCGGTCGCCGGAGGGGCGGACGGCCTCGTGCGCCTCCTGGGCGTTCTTGACCTTGCTGGCGTAGGTGCGCGGGGCGTCCGGCAGGTAGTCGGCGCCGTACAGCTGGGTGACCTGCGCACGGGCGGCGGCGATCGCGGTCTCCGACAGCGTGGTGGAGTCCGTACGCATATAGGTGATGAAGCCGTTCTCGTACAGCTTCTGGGCCACCTGCATGGTCCGCTTCGCGCCGAAGCCCAGCTTGCGGCTGGCCTCCTGCTGGAGCGTGGTGGTGCGGAACGGCGCGTACGGCGAGCGGCGGTAGGGCTTGGACTCGACGCTGCGGACGCTGAACGCGGTCTGCTCGAGGGCGGCGGCCAGCTGTCGGGCGGCCTGCTCGTCCAGGTGCAGGGTGTTGGTGCTGCCGGCCTTGAGGCGGCCGTCCGAACCGAAGTCGCGGCCGGTGGCGATCCGCTTGCCGTCGACCGAGGCCAGCCGGGCACCGAAGGTCTCCGGGTTGGCGGCGTCGGCCGGGGTGCGGCCGGTGCCGAAGGTGCCGACCAGGTCCCAGTACGAGGCGGTGCGGAAGGCCATCCGCTCGCGCTCGCGCTCGACCACCAGACGGGTCGCCACGGACTGCACCCGGCCCGCCGACAGCTTCGGCATGACCTTCTTCCACAGCACCGGCGAGACCTCGAAGCCGTAGAGGCGGTCGAGGATGCGGCGGGTCTCCTGGGCGTCGACCAACCGCTGGTTCAGCTCCCGCGGGTTGGCCACGGCCTCCTGGATCGCCGTCTTGGTGATCTCGTGGAACACCATGCGGTGCACCGGCACCTTGGGCTTCAGGACCTGCTGGAGGTGCCACGCGATGGCCTCGCCCTCGCGGTCCTCATCGGTGGCGAGGAAGAGCTCGTCGGACTCCGCGAGGAGCGACTTCAACTTGCTGACCTGGGACTTCTTGTCCGCGTTCACCACGTAGATGGGCGCGAAGTCGTGATCGACGTCCACGCCGAGGCGGCGCACCTCGCCGGTGTACTTGTCCGGGACCTCGGCCGCGGTGCTGGGCAGGTCCCGGATGTGCCCGACGCTCGCCTCGACGATGTAGCCGGGGCCAAGGTAGCCCTTGATCGTCTTCGCCTTGGCCGGCGACTCGACAATGACGAGTCGCTGTCCGTGCGCGGTCTCGCTGCTCGGGGACACCTTCGCTCTTCTCTCCCGGTCCTTATGTGGCTGGTCGGCGCTGGCAGCACGGGCTGCGCTCCGCCCGACCCCTCCACCGTCCCGGGGTCGCCACTGCACGACACCCCACCAGCGGAGTGTGACCGTACCCCGGCCACCCTTGTCAAACGGACGGTTCCCGCTGTTTCGCTTGCCGCGCTCACCGACGCCACTCGAACGGTAACCCGATGACGGAGGTTCGCGCCCCGTGGAGGGGGGCTTCGGCAGGTTCCGGAGGATGGAATGACGGATTTCAAGATCTGTCAACGGAAAATCGGCGCGGATGCGGTATTGCGCTCTCCGGATCGCGCCGGGGACAGCGGACAGCGGACAGGGACGGGGACGGCCGACGGAAGCGGGACGGGGCCAGGACGCGGCCGGGACGGGGACGACGGCGGGCTGCCGACCCGTCAGCGGCCGATCGCCGCCAGCAGCCCGGCACCCGCCCCCAGACACACCACGCCCAGCGCGCACCACAGCAGGTCGACGACCGCCGCCCGGCCGATCTCCCCGGCCGCCAGCACCGCCCGGCGGGGGCGGTCCGGGTCGTAGCAGATCCGCACCGGGGCGCCGGGCGCGAACCGCTCCGGACGGCGCAGCGGAGTGTGCCCGCGCGGCCGGGTGAGCACCAGCTCAGCGATCCGGCCGGCGCCGGAGCCCGAACCGGAGCCCGAACCGGACCCGCCGGCCGCCGCCGGCAGCACGGAGAAGGAGAGCAGCGGAGCACTGTCGAGCTGGCCGTGCACGTCGCGCTCGGCGACGACCGTCGCCACCACCGGGACCCCCGACCGGCGCACCCGGTGGCGAAGGCGCACTTCGGCGGCGCACCAGAGCAGCAGCGCGCCACCGAAGAGGGCGAGCACCAGCCCGCCGACGGTCGCCGTCGTCGTGTCCACCCCTGGCCCCCGGCTCCCCAACTCTGTCCACAGCCTGTGGACAGAGCCTCACAGCACCCGGCCAACGGGGGGCGGCCGGACGGGGACCACCGGGCGAACCAGGGGGTACGGGAGGGTGAACCAGAGGATGCCCGGGCAGCGTTCTACCGGACGGGGCGGAACCTCACCGCACCGAACGCCAAGGAACCCGACGCCAAGCCGCCGAACCCCGCCCCGCCGGGCCTCACGACACCGGGTCTCACCGCGGGCCTCACCCCTCCGGACCTCACCGCACCGGACCTCACCGCACCGGACCTCACCGCACCGGGTCGATGAACCCCTGCTCGGTCAGCAGCCGGAGCGACTCCGGCACCCGGTCCCGCAGCACCACCCGGTCCTCGCCGAGCAGGTGCGCGATCGCGTCCACGATCTCGCCCGCCGACAGCGTCCCGTCGCAGACCCCGACGAACCCGGCCCCGACGGTGTCCACCTTGGTGGCCCGTCGCATGCCCCGGTTGTGACGCAGCACCACATGCTCCGGGTCCTCCGCCCCCGGCGCGCCGACCTGCTCCTGGACCACCTCGTCGGCCAGCACGTAGCGGGCCGCGAGCAGCCCCGCGTCGTCGTGCGAACGCAGGAAGTCCTGCCGGTCGAACCACTCGTCGATGTGCGGACCGAGCGGCTGCTCCACAGGGTGCGGCCACTCCTCCACCCGGACGGTCGGACGCTCGGCACCGCCCGCCCGCAGGGTGATCCAGCCCATCCCGATGCCCTCGACCCGGCCCGCCTCGAAGGCGTCCAGCCACTCGCCGTACCGGGCCTGGTAGTCGCCGCCCGGGCCCCGGTGGTCACCGCCGTCGCGCAGCCACAACTCGGCGTACTGGGCCACGTCCTGGACCTCGCGCTGGACGACCCAGGCGTCCAGCCCGGTGCCCGCGACCCAGCCGGCCAGCCGCTCCTTCCAGTCCTCGCCCTTGACGTGCTGCCAGTTGGCGAGCAACTGGCAGTACCCGCCCGGCTCCAGGTGCTCGGCGGCCGACCGCACCAGGCTGCGGCACAGGTCGTCCCCGGCCATGCCGCCGTCACGGTACGTGAACCGGCCGCCGGGCGAGATCACGAACGGCGGGTTGGAGACGATCAGGTCGAACTTCCGCTCCCCGACCGGCTCGAAGAGGCTCCCGGTGAGCACCTCGGTGTTGTCGAACCCCGAAAGCGCCAGGGTCAGTTCGGTGAACCGCAGCGCACGCGGGTTGAGGTCGGTGGCGGTGACGCTCCCAGCGTGCCGGGCCGCGTGCAGCGCCTGCACGCCGGAGCCCGAACCGAGGTCCAGCGCCGCCCGGACGGGGCGACGCACAGTGATGTTCGCCAGCGTCGTGGACGCTCCGCCGACCCCCAGGACGAGGTCCTTGCGGGCCACCCCGTGCGCGGTCTCGCCGGAGCCGATCCCGCCCGCCCCGCCGACCGCGCAGCCCAGGTCGGACACCACCCAGGCGTCCGAACTGGGCATTCCGGCAACCTCGTTGGCGTACGGGCGGACGTCCACCGTGGCGCGCACCAGATCCCCGTCCGGGCGCAGCCAGCCGTCCGCCAGGCAGTCCTCCACGGGCAGCGCTGCGGCGGCCGCCCGGTACGGCACCGGCTGCTGCAGCAGGAACAGCCGCACCAGCGTCTCCAGCGGGCTGCCACCGCGCGTCGCGCGCAGCGCCGGAACGGCCTCGCTACGGGCCAGCGCCGCGTAGCCGGTGGGCCCCAGCAGGTCCAGGCACCCATCGGCGGTGAACGAGGCGGCCAGCAGCGCCTCGCGCAGCTTGGCCAGACGGGTCGGGTCGAGAACGGGGCTACTGATCACCCCGCCATTCTCCCCCGCCCCGCCCCATCCCGGCCCCACCGGCCCGCCGCCCCCACCGGGAGCACCCCCTCACCCACCCGCCCCCGCCGACGGCCGGAGCGCCCCACCGGCCGCATCAGGACGTCGACCCGGGCCCCCAACCCCCGCTCCGGCCGCGCCCCTCGACACAGCGGGCCGGGACCGCTCCTCCGAGCGGCCCCGGCCCTTGCCGATGCCGTACTGCCCCCGGTCAGCTCGCGCTGGGTGCCGGACTGGCCGGGGCCGAGGAGGAGGCCGGGGCCGGGGCCTGGGACGCCGGAGTGGTGGCACCGGCCGCCGGGGTGGCCGCCGGGCTCGCGCTGCCCGTCGCGCCCGGCGCGGGGGTGCCGCCAGGCGCACCGGCCGAGGCCGTGGCACCGGCGCTCGGGGTGACACCCGCACCCGGGGTGGCCGTGGAGCCGCCGGCACTGCCGCTCGCCCCAGCGCCCGGAGTGGCCGGGGAGGCCTTGCACCCCTCCTGCTTGGCCATCGCCTTGCCGAGCTCGCCGCTCCCCAGCTTGCTCTGCGCCTGGGTGGACAGCGAGGACAGCTGGCGCAGCTGGTCGCCGACGCTGTTCAGCCCGTCCGCGAACTTCGCCTGGTCGTTGTTGACCAGCGCGTCCAGCTTCTTCTGGACGTTCAGGTAGCCGTCGGCGGCCTTCTTCAGCTCGTCGATGGTGTCCTTCTGCAGGGCGGCGCCGTTGTCCACCTTGGGCGCGCCGGCCGCGTCGATCGCGGCCGCGATGTCCTGGTTGGTCTTGGCCAGTCGCCCGATGTCCGCCGAGAGCCGCTTCTGCAGGTCGACCGGGGTCTCACCGGTCTTCACCTGGGCGGTGTCGGCGAGCGCGGTCTGCGCCTGGGCGATCGGGTCCTTGGCCGCGCCGCAGACGTTCGACGCCCAGGAGTCCAGCTGCTTGCTGTTGTCGTCGCCGCAGCCGACGGCGCCGAACGCGAGCAGCACGCCGAGGGCGGGTACGGCCAGCAGTCGCTTGTTCACCGGGAGGAGCCTTTCGGTTTCGGTCGTCTTCGGTCGTCGAACCTACACGGCCGTCACCGGGCACCCGGTTCCCGGCTGCCCGGCCCCCGTTCCGCCCGACCCGTCCCGGTGCTCAGGCGCGTTCGACCCGGATCGGATCGCCGGGCCGGACGGTGCGCAGCACCCGGGCGTCCCCGTCCAGCAGGCCGAGGACGTTACAGGGACTGGCCAGTCGGCACTCGCCGTCGTGCGAGATCGGGGTCGGTCCGTAGGGCAGCGCGAGGCTGTCGCCGTCGGTCCAGAACGCGACCGTGCCCGGCTCGACCACCTGCCGGGCACCGTCCTCGCGCGGCACGCTGACGGGCGTTCCGAAGTAGACCTCCTCGCCCCAGGTGCCGGCCGTCGAACTGATCGGCAGCTCGGCCCAGAGCGCTTCGGTGGTGGGGGTGGCCGCCAGCGCGGCGGTGGCCTGCCCGGCCGGCCACAGGATGCGGATCCGCATGTGCTTCCTCTTCCGCGACGAGGTCCGATCGATGACCGGACCCGGTCGTGCCGGAAGCAGCGAACCGCCAGGCTCAACAGTTTGTCAATGCGCGCCCGGGAACTGGGCACCCCGAGAACGGCACCCGCGACACCCGCACACCCCCGGAGCCCCCGACACCCGCAGAACCCGCGTAACCCGTTCGGTGACGTCAGACCGCGACGGAGGCGACCGAAACCGGCCAGCTCATCCGGATCACGCCGCCGTCGGCGCCGTTGGTGACCTCCAGGTCCTCGACCAGACCGGTGATCACGGCGAGACCCAGGGTGTCCTCGTCCGGATCGCCGCCCTCGGCGCCCCCGGAGGCCGGGACGGTGGCGGGGCCCGCCTCATCCTCGACCTCGATGAGGAAACGCTTCTCCTGGTCGGTCAACGCGACCCGCACCGTGCCGCCGATCCCACCGCGCTGGTGCAGACCGACCGCACGGGAGCACGCCTCACCGACCGCGAGCCGTACCTCGTCGAGCACCGACTCGTCGACCCCGGCCCGTCTGGCGACGGCCGCGGCGACCAACCGGGCCGTCCGCACGTGCTCGGGAAGCGCGCTGAATCGAAGTTCGACGGTTGCCATCTCTCCCCCTCGGGGTGCTCCGACGGGGGCCGACGGTGCGGCCCCGCGGACCGGCTGAGCCGGCCCTGAGACGCCCGGGGAGCAGGGGGCCGCACGGACCCTCCGCGCCCCGGACGCGTGGAACGGGCGGGCCGACCACGTGGACCGGCCCGGACGCGTCAGTCGGTCGCCTGGACCGCGTCGTCCACCGAGGTGTGGATCGGGAAGACCTTGGTCAGACCGGTGATCCGGAAGATCTTGAGAATGCGCTCCTGGTTGCACACCAGGCGCAGCGAGCCCTCGTGAGCACGCACCCGCTTCAGACCGCCGACGAGCACGCCGAGGCCGGTCGAATCGAGGAAGTCGACGCCCTCCATGTCGACGACGAGGTGGTACTTGCCGTCGTTGACGAGCTCGACCAGCTGCTCCCGCAGCTTCGGGGCGGTGTACACATCGATCTCGCCGCCAACCTCGACGACCGTACGATCGCCGACTGCACGGGTCGACAGGGACAGGTCCACGGAACCTCCAGCACCTTGCCTTGCTACGTCATGTGCGATCCTCGGCCGGACGGCCGCCACCGCATGGTCGCGAGCCCGGACGCGCCAAGCCAACGCGTGGCAAGCCTCAGCGCTGCGACCCACGGCCATACGGCCGTCACGGCCACATTCAACCACCTGCGACCATGCCCGCACGATGGCTTACGACGATTCTCTGTCACGCCGGTGACACACTGGGTCCTCATGCCGCCCCGACACAGCCTGCCCGAGGCACTGCTCGCGACCCTGTCCACCAGTCGGGGGCGGGCCGATCGGCTCACCCATACGGAGCACCTTCCCGCCCGACCCGCGCGTTATTCGCCCTGGCCCGACTCGATCCGACCGGAGATCGTCGCCGCGGCCCTGGACGTCGGAGTGGAACAGCCCTGGGCGCACCAGGCAGAAGCGATGAACCTGGCCAAAAGCGGCCAGACTGTGGTGATCGCCACAGGCACCGCCTCGGGCAAGTCGCTGGGGTACCTGGCGCCGGTCCTCAGCGACCTGCTGGACGGCACCGAGGCCCGCAACGGCCGCGGCGCCACCGCGCTCTACCTGGCTCCGACCAAGGCACTCGCCGCCGACCAGCGCCGCCGTGCCGCCGAACTCGCCCCGGCACGGGTCCGGGCCGCCCTCTACGACGGCGACACCCCGTTCGAGGAGCGCGAGTGGGTCCGCCAGTACGCCTCCTACGTGCTCACCAACCCGGACATGCTGCACCGGGGCATCCTGCCCGCGCACGCCCGCTGGTCCTCCTTCCTCAAGGTGCTGCGCTACGTGGTCGTCGACGAGTGCCACAGCTACCGGGGCGTGTTCGGCTCGCACGTCGCCCAGGTACTGCGGCGGCTGCGCCGCATCTGCGCCCGCTACGGTTCGTCACCCACCTTCCTGCTCGCCTCCGCCACCACCGCCGAACCGGCCGTCACCGCCCGGCGGCTGACCGGCCTGCCCGCCGTGGCCGTCACCGAGGACGCCTCGCCGCGCGGGCCGATGGTCTTCGGCCTCTGGGAGCCGCCACTGACCGAGAACGTCGGCGAGCACGGCGCCCCGGTGCGCCGCACCGCCACCGCCGAGGCCGCGCACCTGCTGACCGACCTGGTCGAACGGCAGACCCGGACCGTCGTGTTCGTCCGCTCCCGGCGCGCCGCCGAACTCGTCGCCCTGCAGGCCCAGGACCAGCTCGGCCGACCGCTCGCCGACCGGGTGGCCGCCTATCGCGGCGGCTACCTCGCCGACGAACGCCGGGCCCTGGAGCGCGACCTGCACTCCGGCCGGCTGCTCGGACTCGCCTCCACCTCCGCCCTCGAACTCGGCGTCGACGTCTCCGGCCTCGACGCCGTCCTGATGGCCGGTTACCCCGGCACCCGGGCCTCGCTCTGGCAGCAGGCCGGCCGGGCCGGCCGGGAGGCCCAGGGCGCGCTGGCAATCCTGATCGCCCGGGACGACCCGCTGGACACCTACCTGGTGCACCACCCGGAGGCGCTGTTCGCGACACCCGTCGAGGCCACCGTGCTCGATCCCGACAACCCGCACGTGCTCGCCCCGCACCTGTGCGCGGCCGCCGCCGAACTCCCGCTCACCGACGCCGACCTGGAGCTGTTCGGCCCGTCCACCGCGCCGCTGCTGCCGGTGCTGGAGCGACGCGGCCTGCTGCGCCGACGCTCCGACGGCTCCTGGTACTGGACCCGCCGGGAGCGCGCCGCCGATGCCGTCGACCTGCGGGGCAGCGGCGGCAGCCCGGTACAGATCGTCGAGGCCGACACCGGCCGGCTGCTCGGCACAGTGGACGCGGCGGCCGCCCACACCACCGTCCACACCGGGGCCGTCCACCTGCACCAGGGCCGCACCTACCTGGTCCGGGAGCTCGACCTGGAGGACTCGGTCGCCCTGGTCGAACCGGCCGACCCGCCGTACACCACGGCCGCCCGTGACATCACCTCCATCTCCGTCCTCGACACCGACACCACCGTCCACTGGGGCGAGGGCCGGCTCAGCTTCGGCTCGGTGGAGGTGGTCAACCAGGTGGTCGGCTACCTCCGGAAGCGGATCTCCACCGGGGAGATCATGGGCGAGAGCAAGCTCGACCTCCCGCCCCGCACCCTGCGCACCCGTGCGGTCTGGTGGTCCGTCACCGAGGACCAGCTGCTGGACGCCGACCTCCCGCTCGACCGGCTGCCCGGCGCCGCCCACGCAGCCGAGCACGCCTCGATCGGCCTGCTGCCGCTGTTCGCCACCTGCGACCGGTGGGACATCGGCGGCGTCTCCGTCCCGCTGCACCCCGACACCGGGCTGCCCACGGTGTTCGTCTACGACGGCCACCCGGGCGGGGCCGGCTTCGCCGAACGCGGCTTCCAGCGGGCCGTCGAGTGGCTGACCGCCACCCGCGCGGCGATCGCCTCCTGCGAGTGCGAGCGCGGCTGCCCGTCCTGCGTCCAGTCGCCCAAGTGCGGCAACGGGAACGACCCGCTGGACAAGGCCGCCGCCGTACGGCTGCTGGACGTCCTGCTGGCCGGGGCGCCCGGAGCGGCCGCGGACCCGGACGCCGGCGCACCGGGCGACTCATGAGCCCACCCCCTCACCGGAGGCCGTCGGTTCGCCGCCCGCCACGCCCGCGACACCCGTCGCACCCGGGCTGCCGGTCGCTCCCGGGCCGCCGGTCGCTCCCGGGCTGCCGTGCGCCTCGCCGAGACCTTCCTCGGCGGCGGTGACCGGAGCCCGGACCGGTCCGGCCCTGGACCGCGCCTGCACCGGACCGACCGGCAGCCGGCCCGGGAGTCCGCCGACCGGCACCCGGGCCACCACCTCGACGGCATCCGCCGAGCGGTCCGCCGCGCAGGAGACCAGCACGGCTCCCTGTGCCACCGCGATCCCGACGGCCCGGGCGCAGCCACCGTCCGGGTCCAGCAGCAGCCCGTCGGCGGCCGCGAGGGCTGCCAGGTCCGCGGCCGACTCGGCCCGGTGGCGGGCGGCCACCACCGCACCGACCGCGATCGTCGCCGCGAAGACCGCCGTGCCCAGCATCGCCAGGGCGAGCAGCCAGACCGTCGCCGAGCCCGCGTCCGCCCCGTACCCGTGTCTGCCGGGCGCGGCCGCCCGAGCGGTCCGGACGCGTGCCAGCCGCTCCGCCGCCCACCACCGGCCGGTCAGACGGGCCACGGACCTCCACCTCCCTCCGACGACCTTTCCGTGAAGCTTTCCGTGAAGCTTTCCGCAGACCTTTCCGCAGACCTTTCCGCGGTTCCTTCCGCAGTGCTGCCCAACACGTCCTCCCGTGCGGCCACCGCCATCGCACCGACCCGGACCGCGAGCAGCCCGGCGAGCCTGCCCGGAGCCGCGCACGGGGCGTCCACGTCGACCCGCACCGTGTCCGCCGCGATCGCCACCCGGACCCGCGCTCCCGGCGGGGCCGCCGCGCGGGCGATTCCGGCGGCGTCCGGCTCCCCTCGGGCGGCGGCCCTGGCGCCGATCCGAGCCGCGTCCACGCAGGTGATCTGCGCGGCCGCCGCGAGCACGCCCCAGATCAGCATGGCCGCGAGCAGGACGAGCGCGGGCAGCACCACCGCCGTCTCCGCCGTGACGAAGCCCGCGTCCCCGCGCCGCACCCGCCCCGACCGCCGCCGGGCCCGTAGCGACCTGCCGGGCCCCGCCCCGGAACTCCCGCCCGCCTCGCGGGGAGCCGGCTCGCCGGGAGCCCGCGGGACGGTGCCTCGCAGACGGGCCCTACGCCGCACGGAGCGCCCGTTCCAGCATCTCGGTCAGCGCCCCGGTGATGGCCGCGCTGGTCACCACCTTGTACAGCCCGGCGGCGAGGGCGCACGCGCCCAGCGTTCCGACGGCGTATTCGGCCGTTGTCATCCCGGCGTCCGAACGGCCCCGGTGCCGAACCGCCCTGCGCACTCGGCCGGCGGCCCCACGGCTCCGCCGCCGCCACACTCCCGGCAGATGCTGGAACGGACGCCCGGCACCGGGCCTGATCGCGAAGACTGCAGTCATCAGATCTCTCCTGTCTGGATTCGTTTCCGGTCTCTCCCGTCGGCCCCGGCCCGGTTGACCCGGGCAGGGCCCGACACCCACTCACATCGCTTGGGCAAAAAGGCTGGTGAGGCCGATCACCACCGGCACCACTCCGATGAGGACGAAGGCCGGGAGGAAGCAGAGCCCGAGCGGCGCGGTGGCGAGCACCGCGGCCCGGCGAACCCGGGCGTGGGCCGCGCGGGCTGCGGCGGTGCGCTGCTCCTGGGCCAGCCCGATCAGCGGATCGGCCGCGGGGGCTCCGCCGAGGCTCGTCCGGACCAGGCATCGCGCCAACGACGCCAACGACGGGTGCTGTTCGCCCAGCCTGGTCCAACACAGCTCCGGCGGTGCGCCCAGGGCCAGTTCGGCCCCGATCGCCACCAGGCTCGGCCCCAGCGGCGCGCCCACGCTCCGGCCCACCGCCACCACCGCCGCCGAGGGCAGCGCAGCCGACCCGAGGCAGGCTGCCAACAGCTCTGCCCCCAAGGGGAGTTGCCTGAGCAGTAGCTCCTCCTCAAGCGCCGCCCGGCGATCCGTCGGCGACCGGGCCCGGGCCGCCCACCGGTGGACGCCCACCGCCACCAGCACCCCGGCCGCCACCCCGAGGCCGCCTCCGAGCAGCACCGCCACAGACAACCCCGCGGCAACCGCCGTTGCCATCCGCCGACGGGGCCCGACGCCAGCTGCCCCCAGCCCCGTTCGTCTCCGTGCCTGCTCCCGTTCCCGTTCCCAGCCGAACGCCCTCCGTCCAGCCCTCCACCCGGTCCTACGCCGGACCGCCCGGCCCGCAGCCACCACCACCACAGCCACCATCACCACCGCCGGAAGCCCGACCGGCACCCACCCGATGAGCCTCATCACCCCACCCCCGCTCCGGCACCGAACGCCCCGGCCCGGAGGAACCCGCGCCGCCCACCCAGATCCCTCCCCGGGCCCGCCGCACGGGAGCGGCTCCCTGCGCCCCGGGGGGCCTCCAGCGCGCCCCGGGCCGCCGCCCGGACGATGCGGGCCGTCCAGAGCACCCCCAGCCCCTCCAGCACCGCTCCTGCGCCGAGGCAGCCGAGCCCGGCCGGGGTGTGCAGCAGGACCTCCACCGGCCGGGCCCCGAGCGCGCCACCCAGGAGCAGCCCCGCGCCCGGCAGGGCGGCCAGGACCGCGATCGTCGCCCGCGGTCCGGCCAGCTCCCCGGCGATCTCCTCGGCCAACGCCCGCTCGCCGCGCAGCGCCTCCGCGACCCGGTCCAACGCGGCGGCCAACCCCGACCCTCCGTCGGAGGCGACCCGCCAACAGGCCCCGATCGCCGCCGCCCCGCTGCCGCCGGGCAGTTCGGCGAGCAGCTGGAGCGCCGCGGGAACGTCCCCGCCGTAGCGGCCCGCCGCCAGCCGGGCCACCGGCTCCGCGCCGAGCCTGCGCAGCCCGTCCGGGTCCGCGGCCAGCCGTGCGGTGACCAGGTGCAGGGCCTGCTCCGGCGTCGCGCCGCTGCGCAACTCCCCGGCCAGCGCGGCGCAGAGCTCCACCACGGCGGCGGCCCGCTGCCCGGCTTCCACCGCGAGGCGCCGTCGCAGCCGCCACCTCCGCAGCGGAAGGACAGCCAGTACGCCCGCGAGCACCGGCACCGGCGAGACAGTCACCTGTCCGAGGACCAAGCCGGCCGGCAGCACCAGCAGTTCGGGCGTCAGCAGCCCGGACAGTCGGCCTTTCGCCCAGCGCGCCGCCTCAGGGCCGAGCGCCCGCACCGGGGGCCCGCTGCCCGCCAGCACCAGCCTGGAGCGCCGCCCACCGGGCAGCTGTTCCTGAACCGTCCGCCACCCGGCGACGGCCAGCACGCACAGCACCGCCACCCAGCAGAAAGTGAGTTGATCACGCATCATGTCAGTCACCTCCTCGCCGGCGCCCCGTCCGTCCCGACGCCCCGAGCAGCACCAGGGCACCCGTCGCGCACGCGGCCAGGAACAGCACGAACCCGATCTCCACCAGCCGCAGCTCCCGCGCCGCCTGGCCCGCCGCTGCCACCGGCCCCGACGCCGACGCCCGCACCGCCGCCGGCGCCACCGCCGTCATCACCACCGGCGCCGCCACCGACATCACCGCCGCGCTCATGACGCCCCCGCCCCGAGCCGCACCCCGCGTGCGGCCAGCAGCCCGACCAGCCGGTCCCAGGCCGCTCCGGGCACCAGCCCACCCGCTGCCGGGAACTCGACCGCCGGAGTGGTCACGGCCAGCCCGTCGCGGTCCCCCGCCAGCGTGTGGATCTCCGCCACCCGGCGCCGCCCCGAGCCCGGGTCCCGGACCAGGTGCACCACCACGTCCAGCGCGGCCCGCAGTTGGCTGTGCAGGGCCGGCCGGTCGAGCCCGGCGAGCGAGCCCAGTGCCTCCAAGCGGACCGGCACATCCGCCGCCGTGTTGGCGTGGACGGTGCCTGAACCGCCCTCGTGCCCGGTGTTGAGCGCGGCCAGCAGGTCCGACACCTCGGCCCCGCGCACCTCGCCGATCACCAGCCGGTCCGGCCGCATCCGCAGCGCCTGTCGGACGAGGTCCCGCAGAGTGAACTCGCCCAGCCCCTCCTGGTTCGGCGGCCGGCTCTGCAGACGGACCACGTGCGGATGGGCCGGTCGCAACTCGGCGGAGTCCTCGGCGACCACGATCCGTTCGTCCGGCCCGACCAGGCCGAGCAAGGCCGCGAGCAAGGTCGTCTTGCCCGAGCCCGTCCCGCCGGAGACCAGCAGCGACAATCGCGCCCGCACGATGCCGGCCAACAGCTCGGCGCCCTCCGGCGGCAGCGCACCGCCCGCCACCAACTCGTCCAGTGTGAACGGCCGGGGCCGCCACACCCGCAGCGAGATGTGGGTGCAGCCGGCCGCGATCGGCGGCAGCACCGCGTGCAGCCTGGTGCCGTCCGGCAGCCGGGCGTCCACCCAGGGCCGGGCGTCGTCCAGACGCCGCCCGGCCGCGGTGGCCAGCCGGTGGGCCAGCCGCCGTACCGCCTCGGCGTCCGCGAACCGGACCCCGGTGGCTCGGTGCAAACCGCCGCCACGGTCGACCCACACCTCGTCCGGACCGTTCACCAGCACATCCGTGACGTCGGGCGCCGCCAGCAGCCGCTCCAGCGGGCCCGCACCCACCAGTTCGGCGCGCAGCGAGCGCACGGTGTCCAGCACTTCGTCCCCGCCGAGCGGCGGCCGGGTGGCCCGCAGCACGGCCGCGACCGTGCCCGCCGTGGGGGCGGCCCCGGACTCGGCCAGCCGCAGCCGTACCGCGTCCACCAGCTCCGCCGCCCGCTCCTCGCGGGCCGTCCGGCCGTACGGGCAGGGCCCGTGCTCGGCCCGGGTGGGCCCGCCGGGCGGCGGCACGCTCCGCAGCGGCCGGTGCTCCCGCGCACCGTCACCCGGAACCGGGACGCCGCCCCGCGTTCCTGTCCTGCTCCTGCGCAGACGGACCATCAGTACGCACCTCCTCCGACTGCCGACACCGGCGGCAGTACCTCGTTCAGGAAGCTCGCGCAGAAGCGCGCGAGCGGGCCGCCGTCCCGCGTGCCGGGCGGGACGCCCTTCTCGACGTCCTCGGCCAGACCCGGCTCCGGTTCCAGCTCCCCCGCCAGCTCCAGCCGCAGCCCACGGGCGATCCGGTGGGCCGGGAGCCCGCCGGCCCGCACCGGCCGCACCACGGCCCGGACGTCCCCGAGCCGCATCCGGGCCGCCGCCGCGACCCGATCGGCGGCCGCCACCGCGCGCAGTTCGGCCGGGACGACCAGCAGCGCCAGGTCGGACTGCTCCAGCGCCTGCCCGGCGGCCGGGTCGAGATGGCGCGGCACGTCGACGACGACCAGCCCGCCGCGCCGCCGGGAGGCCGCCAGCACGCTGCGCATGGCGGCGGGCGGGACGGTCAGGGTGTCGCCGCGGTCCCAGGACAGGCAGGACAGCGCGGAGAGCCGTTTGAGGGCCGGCAGCGCCCTGGCCAGCTCGGCCCCGCTGACCCGCCCGCGCGATCCGGCCAGGTCGGGCCAGCGCAGCCCGCGGGACGTCTCCCCGCCGAGCAGGATGTCCAGGCCCCCGCCCAGCGGATCGCCGTCGAGGAGCATGGTCCGCCGCCCCGTCCGCGCGGCCGTGACCGCGAGGGCGCAGGCCAGCGTCGAGGCCCCGGCGCCGCCCCGGCCGCCGAGCACGGCGACGGTGACCGCCGGGGAGCCGACGCCCTCGGCCGCGTCCGCGATCCGGTCCAGCAGCCAGGCTTCGGCGTCGGGCAGGAACAGCACGTGCTCGGCGCCGAGTTGGACGGCTCTGACCCACACCCCGGGGTCGTCGAGGTCCAGCCCGAGCAGCAGCACCCCGCCGCGCCTGCCCAGCCCGGCGCAGCGCTCCGCCTGGTCGTCGCCGACCAGGACCAGGGGGGCGGCCTCCCACAGTTCGCGCGGCGGCGGCGCGCCCCTGATCAGCCGGGGCTCGGTGCCCGCTGCCGCGCAGACCCGCAGCAGGTGCTCGGCCAGGCTGTCGTCCCCGGTGACGACGAGCGGCCCGGTGGCCGCGGGGCCTCCGGCGGTGACCTGGTCGGCGATCGGCGTCGACATGGTGTTCTCCCCTCTGCGCCGGCGGCCACCAGGGGCGGTCGCGGCGCGCATCGGACGGTTCCGGCGGACGGCCGCCAGGCAGACCTCTGGGAGAGGAAGGGGTGAGGCCCTGCCCGGCGACCGCCGCCGACCATCACGGTGGGGGGAGATCCGGATTCCGTCATCCACGTTCCGATTGCCTGTGGATAACTCGGGGGTTGTGGATGAAAACGTTCACTCGGGCGGGGGGCTAATCGGCGAAGAATTGACGAAAGGGGGTCACCGAGATGAACCGGACCTCCACCGACCCCCCGTCGACCGCCTTCCCGAGGCCGGCTCACGGCCTCCCGCGCACCCCTCCGGGGCGGCCGTGCGGAGCCGATCGGAACCAGCCGTGCGCATCGTGCGAGTCATGAGCAAACGGCGACGCAGAGTGACGAAAGGTGGTGGACGGACCGAGCCGTCGACACCACCTGTACACCCCCGGGGAAGCCCGCGCCGAAGCCTGCACGAAGGGCCTTCAAGCCCTGAAAATGGCCCCGGACGTGCGACGACCCCCGCCGGGGGGGAGAGCGGGGGTCGTCTATCCACAGCCCGACTCGGGGGGGAGGAGCCGGACCGGGTTAGCACGGTCGCGAACGATCCGTGACTTCCATGGTGTACCCGAGCGGCCAGAAACACAAACCCGCACGCCCACGAGTACGCCGAATGGCGGGGTGTTTTGCGGCTCCCTCTATCCTCGGTTCCCGTGGACACCACCGCGAACGCCGACGACCACGCCGACGAGTCCCAGGGCGACCCCATCGGGCCCGAGGAGCCGGGCGCACCCGAGCGCCCCCGGCCGAACGGACTGCGGACGGCCGCCTTCTTCGACCTCGACAAGACCATCATCGCCAAGTCGAGCGCCCTCGCCTTCAGCCGGCCGTTCTACCAGGGCGGCCTGATCAACCGTCGGGCCGTGCTGCGCAGCGCGTACGCCCAGTTCGTCTTCCTGGTCGGCGGTGCGGACCACGACCAGATGGAGAAGATGCGCGAGTACCTCTCCGCGCTCACCCGGGGCTGGAACGTCCAGCAGGTCCGCGAGATCGTCGCCGAGACCCTGCACAACCTGATCGACCCGATCATCTACGACGAGGCCGCCTCGCTGATCGAACAGCACCACGCGGCCGGCCGGGACGTGGTGATCGTCAGCAGCTCGGGTTCCGAGGTGGTCGAGCCGATCGGCGAACTGCTGGGCGCGGACCACGTGATCGCCACCCGGCTCAAGGTCGAGGACGGCTGCTACACCGGCGAGATCGAGTACTACGCCTACGCGGAGAACAAGGCCGCCGCGATCCGGGAGTTGGCCGGGACCGAGGGCTACGACCTGGCCGCGTCCTACGCCTACAGCGACTCCTCGACCGATCTGCCGCTGCTGGAGGCGGTCGGCCACCCGTCGGCCGTCAACCCCGACCGCGCGCTGCGCAAGGAGGCGCAGGCGCGGGAGTGGCCGGTGCTGGTCTTCGACCGCCCGGTGCAACTGCGACGGCGGCTGCCGGAGTTCTCCGCGCCGAGCGGTTCGGTGCTGACCGCCGTGGCGGCCGGGACGGCCGCGGTGACCGCCGGGGTCATCTGGTACCTGGCCCGTCGGCGCCGCCCCTCCGCCTGAAGCCCTCACCAGTCCGGCGGGAGCCCTCTCAGGGGTCCTCCGGGAGGCTCTGAAGGCTGCGAACGCCAGCAAAACGGGCAGATCAGCACAGACTTCCCTTTTCGGGTTCCCCTTTCGGGCGAAACGCGATACAAAGGAAGCACGGCCCGCGAGACCCGGTCAGGACCCGAAGAGGTCAAACCGACAACGCAGTTCAGGCCCCACGGACCGCACGTACAGATATCCGAGCACCCACATGCAGCCGACCCGCTGTCGGGCCGCCGGACCAGACGAACGGGCAGGATCCCCGTCTGATCGGCACTTCCGGTGCATGCATGGTCACCCGGTATCTGCACCAGCGGCGGCACCCAGCAGGATCAGGTGCCGCCGCATCTTCGTGTCCGCAGCGCGCGCGGAGCCGACCCGCGCGGGGACCGCTCCGGCTCAGGCCATGCCGCGCTGCATCGCCTCGCAGACCGCCGTGCTCTCCCGCACGCCCAGCCGCAGCGCCCGCCCGCAGTGGGCGATCCAGGCCGCCATGCCATCGGGCGTGCCCGCCAGGTAGCCCGCGAGGGCGCGCCGGTAGGTGTCGGTGCCCAGCTCGGCCAGGCCGACCTCGGCGGGGCAGATCGACTTCGGGTCGAGGCCCTCGGTGATCAGCACGATCCGCTGGGCGGCCCGCGCGATCAGCCCGTTGTGGGCGCCGAACGGCCGCAGGGCGAGCAGCTCGCCGTGCACCACGGACGCGACCACCAGGGCCGGCGTGCCCACACCCTGCCCCTCCGCACGGGCCACCAGCAGCCGCGAGAGCTGGTCCAGCCGGGCCGCGACCTCCTCCGCGTCCGGCGCGGGCGGCAGTACCGGCCGTGGGCCGACCGCGGCCTCGACCTCGACGCTCTCCACCGGCTCCAGCTCCAGCGGGAACAGCTCCTCGGCACCCTCCCCCGCCCGGCGCGGCCGACCGGCGGCCGGGTCGGCGTCGCCGACCGCGAGCAGGTGCAGCCGGGCCAGCACCTGCAGCGGCGAGTGCCGCCAGATGCTGAGCAGCTGGCCGGCCTCGGCGGCGATCCGCAGCGCCGCGCCGACCGTACGGGCCTCGGCGTCCGCGCTGAAGTCGGTACGGCGCCGGACCTCCTCCAGCGGCCAGTCGGCCCCGGCCACGGCCGCCGACGCGCGGGCGCCGCGCAGCGCGGACTCGGAGGTGACCTCGGTCGCGCGGCGACGCATCACCCGGTGGCCGTAGAGCCGGTCGACGGCCTTGCGCACCTCGGCCACGGCGTCGGGCACCCCGGGGAGCTGGGCCAACGGGGCGAGGGGATCTGTTCCAGTGCTCACCTACCCGAGAGTAATGAACGGGCGGCCCCTCCCGGAACAGCAACCCCGCATCACCCGTTAGAGGCAATCCTCACTTCCCTCCCCCGGTGGACCCCAAACCCCGGCTAGCATGACCGCTATCGGAGACGATAACGATTTCCAGTTAGAGGGCGCTCCCCCACGCGCGCCCCAGAGCACGCGGCCCGCCCCCAGGGCCCAGAGCGAGAGCCGGAGCCCCAGATGAAGATCGCCTTCGTCGGCAAGGGCGGCAGCGGGAAGACCACGCTGTCCGCACTGTTCATCCGCCACCTGGCCGCCATCGGCCGACCGGTGATCGCCGTCGACGCCGACATCAACCAGCACCTCGGCCCCGCCCTCGGCCTGACGGACACCCAGGCGGCCGACCTGCCCTCGCTCGGCGCGCACCTGCCGGAGATCAAGGAGTACCTGCGGGGCAGCAACCCGCTGATCCGCTCCGCCGACGAGATGATCAAGACCACACCGCCCGGGCGCGGTTCGCGCCTGCTGCGGATCGTCGAGGAGAACCCGGTCTACGCCGCCTGCGCCCGCCCGATCGCGCTCGACGAGGGCTCGGTCCGACTGCTGGCGACCGGCGCGTTCACCGAGGAGGACCTCGGGGTGGCCTGCTACCACTCCAAGGTCGGCGCGGTGGAACTGCTGCTCAACCACCTGCTGGACGGCCCGGACGAGTACCTGGTCACCGACATGACGGCCGGCTCGGACTCCTTCGCCTCCGGGCTGTTCACCCGCTTCGACCTGACCTTCCTGGTGGCCGAGCCGACCCGCAAGGGCGTCTCGGTCTACCGCCAGTACAAGGACTACGCCCGGGACTTCGGCGTGCAGCTGCGGGTGGTCGGCAACAAGGTGCAGGGGCCGGACGACCTGGCGTTCCTGCGCCGCGAGGTCGGCGACGACCTGCTCGCCACCTTCGGCCAGTCGGACTGGGTGCGCCGGCTGGAGCAGGGCGCCGAGCCGCCGCTCAAGTCGCTGGAGCCGGCCAACCGCGCCGTCCTGGAGGAACTGCGGGCCGAGGCCGAGGCGGCGCACGGGCTGCGCGACGCGCGCCGCTACACCGAGCAGGCCGTGCTCTTCCACCGGCGCAACGCGGAGAGTTGGGCCAACGCCAAGGCCGGCACCGACCTCGCGACCCAGGTGGACGAGGGCTTCGTCCTGGGCGGGTTCCCCGACGGGCTCCCGGACGGCTTCGCGGCCGACGCCGCACCGGCCGCCCAGGCCGGAGCCACCGTCTGACACCCCCGCGAACGGCACCGCCACCGACCGGACGGGCCGCGGCCTCCCCCTCACCCCGGGGGACGCCGCGGCCCGTTCGCCCGTTCCGGCCCCGCCCGTCGGCCGCCCGCCGCCAAGCCCTCCCGAACGCGCCCGAGCCGCCCACCAGCAGATTCCCGCCGGTTCGAACACCACCCAATGGGGTGAACCGGGGATTTTCCGCTTCCCTCCGAGAACGACGCTGTGCAAAGCTTTCATTACCCTCGGTTTACCGAGTCTTGATGGCCCGTCCCGACGGCCCTCGGCGAGACATCCCGCACCTCGCCCTGGCCCCTGGCGGATCCAGATGGTCGACGCCGGCCGGTGACACCCGCATTCCCCGCCGTGCCCACGCCATCCCGCCACACCGTCGCGACCCACGACAGCCGATCCGCCCCGGAGCCCCACCCCGGACTCACCACCGGACCTGACTGCGTTCGTTCCCACGGACAGACGGGAAGACCATGACCCTCGACATCTCCAGTGCACCCATCGCCTCCGACACCACCGACCACGCACCACCGACCCCCGGCCCCAGAGCCCGCTGGGCCCAGGACCTCTCCGCCTCCCTGGTGGTCTTCCTGATCGCCGTGCCGTTCTCGCTCGGCATCGCGCTCGCCACCGGCGCCCCGCTCACCGCCGGGCTGGCCGCCGCGGCCGTGGGCGGCATCGTGGTCGGGCTGTGCGGCGGCACCCCGCTCATGGTCAGCGGCCCCTCTGCCGCACTGACCGTGATCACCGCCGGGCTGATCGCCCAGTACGGCTGGCGGGCCACCTGCGCCATCACCCTCGCCGCCGGTCTGCTCCAACTCCTGCTCGGCGCACGCCGGGTGGCCCGGACGGCGCTCGCGGTCTCGCCCGCGATCGTGCACGGCATGCTGGCCGGGGTGGGGCTGACCATCGCCATCGCGCAGCTGCACGTCGTCCTCGGCGGCTCACCGCAGAGCTCCGCGGTCGCCAACCTCCTCGCGCTGCCGGGGCAGTTGGCCGGTCCGCACCCACCCGCGCTGCTGGCCGGCTCGGTGACCGTGGCCGTACTGCTGTGCTGGCCCAGGCTCGACCGACTCCCGGGCCGCGCGGGCGAGTTCGGCGCCCGCCTGGCCAAGGTGCCCGGCCCACTGGCAGCCGTGGCCGTCGCCACCGCGCTCGCCCTCACCCTGGACCTGCAGCTCGCCCACATCGAACTGCCCGCCTGGCAGCCGCTCGCGCTCGTGCCCGCGCTGCCGCACGGTTCGCTCGCCGGGGTGCTCGCCGCCGTCCTCACCGTCACCGCCGTCGCGAGCGTGGAGTCGCTGCTGTCCGCCGTCGCGGTGGACCGGATGTCCCAACGCACCGGTGACCTCGACCGCGAGCTGCGCGGGCAGGGCCTCGCCAACCTGGTCAGCGGGCTGGTCGGCGGACTGCCGATCGCCGGCGGCGCCGTCCGCAGCACGGCCAACGTCCGGGCCGGCGGGCAGACCCGATGGGCCTCGGTGCTGCACGGCGTCTGGGTGCTCGCCGCCGCACTGGCGCTGACCGGCGGGCTGCGCCGGATCCCGCTGGCCGCCCTGGCCGCGCTGGTGCTGGTGGTCGGGCTGCAGATGGTGAGCTTCGCGCACATCCGCAACGTGCACCGGCACCGCGAGTTCCCGGTCTACCTGACCACCCTGATCGCCGTGGTGGCCTTCGGCGTGCTGTGGGGCGTCGGCCTCGGTGCGGCCACCGCCGTCCTGCTCGCGCTGTACCGGCTGACCCGCGCCCACGTGGACGTCGCGACCGGCCCCGCCGGCTCGGTGACCGTCCAGACCCACGGTCCGCTCACCTTCGCCGCCGTCCCCCGGCTCAGCCGGGCCCTGGCCGGGATCCCCGCAGGCGCCGAGGTCACTGTGGTGCACGACGGCTCGTTCCTGGACCACGCCGCCTACGAGACGCTGCACGACTGGCGGACGGGGCACCAGGCCATGGGCGGGCGGGTCGCACTGGTGACGCGGCGCCAGGACGACGAGGTGCTCGACCCCGACGGCACGGTCCGCGCGGGCAGTTCACCCGGCCCGCACCGCTGCCGGGCCTGGACGCCCTGGGTCGGCCACCACTGCATCGACCAGCAGGAGGACCCGCACGGCCGGCTGCTGGACGGCGTCCGGGTGTTCCAACAGCACACCGCCCCGCTGATCAGGCCCGAACTCGCCCGGCTGGCCCGGGAAGGACAGACGCCCTCCCAGCTCTTCCTGACCTGCGCGGACTCCCGGATGGTGACCAGCATGATCACCAACAGCGGGCCGGGCGACCTCTTCACCGTCCGGAACGTGGGCAACCTGGTGCCGGCCCCGTTCGAGCCCGGTGCGGCCGACGACTCGGTGGCCGCCGCCGTGCAGTACGCGGTCGAGGCGTTGGAGGTGCGCTCGATCACGGTCTGCGGCCACTCCGGCTGCGGCGCGATGAAGGCCCTGCTGGACGGCGTGCACGAGCGCCCCGGGTCGCCCACCCCGCTGGCCCGCTGGCTGCGCAACGGCCGCGGCTCGCTGGACCGGCTCCGACGGGCCCCGGCCGAGTTCGCCGACCGGCCGGTGGTGGACCTCGCGGAGCAGCTCTGCATCACCAACGTGGTGCAGCAGCTGGACCAGCTGATGGCGAACCCGGCGGTGGAGCGCCGGGTCGAGGAGGGCAGCCTGCGCCTGGTCGGGATGTACTTCGACTTCGCCACCGCCCAGGCCTACGTCCTGGACCGCGCCGCCGGGACGTTCAGCCCGGTCGAGGCCCGCGGCGACGCCCACGCCGAAGCCCGTACCGACTCCGCGCTCGGCACTCCGCCCGACGCACCGTTCGACGCCCCGCTCGGCGCGCCGCTTGACGGGGACTCGGCCGAACGGGTGAGAAAGGACGGCCGGGTTCCGGCCGACGGCAGCGAGGAGGGCCCTCAGCTGGCCGCCTAGAGCCGGGCCCGTGTCTCCGCCGGGCGGGCCGGGACACGGGCCCACCGGCCGCCGCGCGGCCAGCCCCCTCCTGGTGGCGGGCCGCGCGGTCGGCCGTTCGCCGACCGACCGACGTGACGGCCAACACAACGACCGATCGGCGGTCAATCGGCGGTCGACCGTTCGATGTTCGGTCAAAGGTCTACACCAATTCCAAGGAGCCTCTTGTCAACTGGCCCGTTCGCCTGGTGAGCTGTGCGCTGGGACACACGGGACAATCCCCACGCACGGGATCGCCCCAGATCATGACTCGATGAGGAGTGCGCGTTGAGCAACGAGAGCCTGGCCAACCTGCTCAAGGAGGAGCGGCGTTTCGCCCCGCCGGCAGAGCTGGCCGCAGCGGCCAACGTCACCGCGGCC
>NZ_JBEOSP010000054.1:0-9775 GCF_040303105.1 Kitasatospora sp. NPDC096128
GCGACGGACGGCACCGCCCCACGACGACCGGAGTGATCGTCGTGGGCATCGGACCGCCCAGGCCGGACCAGGTGATCGAGGGCGTGAGGGAACCCGCCCACCCGTCACGGAGCGCGCACACGATGCACGTAGCCGGACCGGGGAACAGCGAACGCGGGAACCCAGCGCATCCAACACCGTTCGGGATGCGCGCAGTTCCGGGAACTGGCAGCAAATGTCACTCCTGGACACTGTTGAGGAACGGTTGGCGCCGCCCAGCGCCCATGCCGCCGCCCGGACGGCCTCCACCCCGAACAGCGGCCCTTGGCCGAAGTCGCTGAGGTCGTAGACGACATCGGGTGTGAACAACTCCTCCAGCCGGTCGAGGCCGCCGTCGTCGACGAGGTGGCCGTGCAGCGAGACCAGTTCGCCGATGGCCAGGCGATCTTCCAGAGTGAGTGACATGCGCGCCCCCTTCGGCCCGGCGCGGACGTGCCGTGCCCCTCGTGATCATTCCCCACAACCGTCCGGCCTGCCACCGGATCGGGGGCGCCGTCGCCAAGTGGACTGTGGGGCAGGGCCGTTCCGGCACACTCGGTCACCTGCCCGACGATCGTGTCCGTGATGCCGGTGCCGGTGCCGGTGCCGGTGCCGGTGCCGGTGCCGGTGCCGAGGGATCGGCGGGAGTCGCAAGGCCCGCACCGGTACGGGCCTTGCGACTCCCGGTGACGGGCTACCCCCGCCCGGCCCCACCCCCACGCCGGGGCGCGGCAGTTCACCCGAACGGGATCCGTGCGCCTACCGTTCCCGCACCCGCCGCAGCCCGATGTCGGACACCTCGCCCAGGTGGCCGAGCTTGTCGGGGTTGGACACGGAGTGCAGCGCCCGGATCGCGCCGTCGGCGATGTCCAGCTCCAGCACGCCGGCCACGCGCCCCCGGGCGTCGTAGGAGACCGCGCCCGGGCGGCCGTTGACCAGGGCCGGCCGCAGGGTGATGCCCAGCTCGCGGTTGCGGCCGAAGCCGAAGGCGAGCAGCTGGGCGACGCGCTGCGGGCCGGTCACCGACTTGCCGACCGCCTGCGCCTTGCCGCCGCCGTCGCCGTGGAGGACCACGTCGGGGGCGAGCAGGCCGAGCAGCTCCGTCAGGTCCCCGCCGGCGGCCGCCTCGAAGAAGCGGCGGGCCAGTTCCTCGCCCTGCGCCCGCCGCTCCCGGGGCGCCGGGTCGGCCGCGCCGCAGGCCAGGTGCTTGCGGGCCCGGGCGAGGATCTGACGGCAGTTCGCCTCCGACTTGCCGGTCAGCTCCGCGACCTGCGGGTAGCCGTAGCCGAAGGCCTCGCGCAGCAGGAACACCGCCCGCTCCACGGGGGAGAGGGTCTCCAGCATCAGCAGGAAGGCCATCGACAGCGAGTCGGCCAGTTCGGCGTGCTCGGCGGGGGCGTCGCCGGGGCGCTCGGTGAAGGCGACCACCGGTTCGGGCAGCCACTCGCCGACGTAGCTCTCGCGCCGCACCCGCGCCGATCCGAGGTGGTTGATGCCCAGGCGGGTGACCGAAGTGGTCAGGTACGCCTTGAGGTTGGTGACGGTGGTGCCCGCCCGCTCGGCGCGGGTCAGGTTGAGGAAGGCGTCCTGGACGAGGTCCTCGGCGTCGCCGACCGAGCCCGTCATGCCGTAGGCGATGGAGAACAGCAGCGGCCGGTAGCCGGCCGCCTCCGCCGTGCCTGCCAGGTGTTCCACGGCCACCCCGTCCCTTCCCCGGCGCCCGCCCCGGCGGGGTGGCGCGCGTCACTGCGGGCGGCTGTCACAGGCCGCCCGGCCGCCCTGTCCCAGAGGGCAGCAGCGGACAACGTACCGAGGAGAACACCATGGATCCCGCACTGTGGGCCGTCACCGCCCTGCTGGCCGCCGCCTACCTGCTCGGCGGCGCCTTCAAGGTGCTGGTGCCGAAGGAGCGGATCGCCGCCGTCGGGCGCAGCGGCCGCTGGGTCGAGGACTTCAGCGCGGCCGGGGTGCGGGCGATCGGCGCGGTGGAGGTGCTGGCCGCGGTCGGGCTGGTGCTGCCCGCGCTGCTGCACGTCGCGCCGGTGCTGGTGCCGCTGGCCGCGCTCGGCCTGGTGCTGCTGATGGCCGGGGCGGCGGCGGTGCGCGCGCGGCGCGGGGAGTACCGGCTGGTGGCGGTGGACCTGGTCTACCTCCTGCTGGCCGCGTTCGTGGCCTGGGGGCGCCTGGGCCCCGGGTCCTTCCTCGGCTGAGACGGGCCGTCAACGGCCCCGCCGCTGCCGGTCGATCGGTGGCGGGAACGGCGCCTGCGCCGGGGGCGGCGGCGGGGCCTGCGGGGGAGCGGTGCGCGGCGGCGGCGGTGCGGTGCGGCCCGCGACGGCGGCGGCGAGCGCGAGGATCGCCTCGATCTGGGCCATCTGGACCCGGATCTCGGTGGTGGCGCCCCACCTGTTGCCGAGGTCAGCGAGCATCGCCTCGGCCCGCGCGGCGTGGGTGTCGTAGTCGGCCATGCCCGGCACGGTAGCCCCGACTGCCCGCGAGGACAGCCGGTTTCACCCGGCGGACCGGGACGGCGCCGGCCCCCTTGTCAGGGTGCGCGGATGGAAGACCTCGAGTCCGTGACCTGGCCGCCCGCACCGATCAGGACCGGGCGCCTCGTGCTGCGCGGGCCCGAGGCCCGCGACCGCGCGGCGTTCGTCGACCTGTTCTCCTCGCCCGAGGTGCACACCTACCTCGGCGGGCCCCGCCCGCGCGAGGAGGTCGAGCGCGAGCTGCCCGGGGTGCCCGAGAGCCGGCCCGGGACCTTCGTCGCCGCACTCGACGGGGCGATGATCGGCCTGGTCCTGCTCAGGAGGGGGACGGGCCGGCGCCGCCCGGCCGCCGCGGGCAGGCTCGACCTCGGCTACCTGTTCCTGCCCCGGGCGTGGGGGGGCCGGCTACGCCGCCGAGGCGTGCACGGCGGCACTCGGCCGGCTCGCCGGAGCCTTCCCCGGCGAGCCGGTGGTGCTGACCACCCAGAGCGCCAACACCGGCTCGATGCGGCTCGCGGCGAAGCTGGGGTTCACCGAGGTGGAGCGCTTCGAGGCCTGGGGCGCCGAGCAGTGGCTCGGCCTGCGGCCCCCGGCGGCCGGCGCCCCGCCGACGTCCTAGCCCCGGTCCGCCCGCGCGGGGCGGGCGGGACGGGCCGCGCCGCGCCGCGTCAGGACGGCGATCGCCTCCCGGCACCAGTCCCGGTTGCCCCGTTCGAAGGCCAGGCCGCGCAGGCAGGTCAGGTAGGGGCCGATCCGCTCGCCCTCGCGCAGGAAGTCCGCCTCCTCGCGCCCGCCGCGCATCCCGTGCAGCATCCGCTCGAACAGGTCGATCTTCGCCTGGGCGAACTCGGCGCGCTCGGCGAGCTGTTCGGCGAGCACCCCGGGGTCGAGGTGGTCGGCGGCGCGGACCTTGACCATCAGGTCGTCGCGCACGAAGGAGGGTTTGGCGCAGGCGGCGGCGAAGTCGTCCAGTTCGGCGAGGCCGGCCGCGGTGACGGTGAACAGCCGCTTGGTCGGACGGCTCTCCTGCACCACCTCGCGCCCGGTGACCAGCCCGTCCCGCTCCAGGCGGGCCAGCTCGGCGTAGAGCTGCTGCGGCTGGGCGTACCAGAAGTTGGCCACGCCGAGGTCGAAGGCCTTGGCCAGCTCGTAGCCGCTGGTCTCCCCGTCGAGCAGCGCGGCCAGCACGGCGTGTCGCAGGGCCACCGGATCGGCCCTCCCTCCTGGTGCCGGGGGTGTTGCCGGATACGCCCCCATGGTAGTACTCATGAAACTGACTAGTCACATTCATGACTATCCCGGGAGTGCCGCCATGACCGCCGCCGCCACCACCGCAGACCGCTTCCGCGCCGCCGTCCACGCCCGCGACCTCGCCGCGCTGGACGAACTGTTCACCGACGACATCCGCTTCTTCAGCCCCGTCAAGTTCAGCCCCTTCGAGGGCAAGCCCATGGTGCTGGGCCTCTTCGGGGTGCTGCTGCGCACTTTCGAGGACTTCCGCTACGTCGGGGAGTACGAGGGCGCCGCGCAGAGCGGCGCGGACGGCACCGAGGCGCCCTCCGCGGTGCTGCTGTTCCGGGCGGTGGCGGGCGGCAGGCAGATCCACGGCATCGACCTGCTGCACTTCGACGAGCAGGGCCGGATCAAGGAGTTCACCGTCATGGTCCGCCCCCAGTCCGCCGTGCAGGCCCTCGGCGCGGCGGTCTTCGAGGGCCTGCTCGCCGACGGCCTGGTCCCCGCCCCGCCGGCCGCCTGAGGCCGCAACGCCCTTTCGGTACACGCCTGTTGCACTGCCGGCCCGTCCCGGCGGGCACGATGGGGGGCGAACGTTCCAGGGGGGACGGCCGACGGGGGTGGCGTGATGGGGCTGACGGGTCGTACGGCGCGGCGCGCGGGTGCGGGTGCGGGTGCGGGCGCGGGTGCGGTGGTGGTGGCGGTGCTGGCGCTGGGGGCGGCGGCCTGCACGGGGCAGGACGGCGCAGGAGGGGCGGGTGCGCAGCCGACCGCGGGGGCGCACCGGGTGGTGCTGCCCGGGCCGGCCCCGGCGTCGGCGCAGTGGATCGTGGACGAGCTGGCCGCGCTGCGCCAGGACACGTCCCTTTGCCCCGTTCCCGCGCTGGCGAACATGATCGTGTTCGACGACGGCGAGGACGCCCCGGGCCAGGCCGACGTGGCGTGGCTGGAGGACGACTCCTACGTGTGCTTCGGGACGCTCACCCGCGACGCCTCAGGGCTGGGCAAGTCGATCCACGGGGAGCCGATCGACACCTTCGCGGCCAGGGAGGTGCCCCTGTGGATCGGCGGGTCCAGGCGCATCTCCTTCCTCGCGGCCTTCCCCGGTGACGTGGGGACGGTCGTCAGGAAGTACGCCGACGACGACGACGACACCTACGGGCCCCTGCACCAGCGGGTGGTCGGTCTCGGCGGCGGGAGGTCGGTGACCCTGGTCCAGTACTCCTACCCCCACGAGCTCCCGTCGTCGGGCGACGAGATCAGGTTGTGTCCGTCCGACGGCGACCCCTGCAAGCAGTCGATCCACTGACGTACCGGGGCGGCCGCGCGCTCCGCCGTCCGGGCGACCCCCGGCGGAGTGGCCGGAGCAGCGGGCGGCGTGCGGGTCGGACCCGTGCGCCGCGTCCCGGACGAGCTCCTCCCGGCCGTCGGGGCCGGGGCCCGGGGCCGCGGCGCACACCGAATTCACCGGAAACATCCGCACGGAAAAGAGCGGCGGCAGACTCCCACACAAACACGGGATTGACGTGGACAGGTCGATGATCCGCTCCAAACCCCCCGATTCGGTAGCCATACCCTCACTACCGGTACCGTTCCGGACGCCATGGTGTTCATCACTCTTCCCTCCGCCGTCACGCCCCTCCGGTTTTCGCCGATTACGCTTCACCAGCGAAAACAATCGAAAACACCCAAAATGACATTCGAATCGCATCGCTGCCTGAGGAAACGGCATCGATGATGAGAATTTCCTTTGACCGCACCTTCGCTGCATCCAGCCGACTCCCAGCGGAGTCATGGTGAGTGGGCGCGTCCCACCGGGTGACGACCAGGTCACCGCACGTAGCAAGCGACACGCGCCCTATCAGGAATACGGAGCCGAGGAACCCACCCCCATGGACGCACGCCACGACACGGCCGGCCCGGTCACGCTGAACCGCCCCCACCCGGGGCAGGCGGCGGGCTGGCCGGTGGCCCAGCCCGCCCACCCCCGAAGCCTCCTGGACGTCATCGCCGCGACGGCCGACGCGTACCCGCACGCCCCCGCGCTCGACACCGGCGACGCCGTCCTCGACTACCGAACCCTCCTCCAGGAGGTCGACGCCCTCGCCGGCGTCCTGGCCGGCCACGGCATCGGCACCGGCGACCGGGTCGGTGTGCGCATCCCCTCCGGCACCGCCGACCTCTACGTCGCCATCCTCGCCGTGCTGCGCTGCGGCGCCGCCTACGTCCCGGTGGACGCCGACGACCCCGACGAGCGCGCCGAGATGATCTGGCAGGACGCCCAGGTCTGCGCCGTCATCGGCGCCGGGCGCAGCCTCTTCGCCGGCCCCTCCGCCCGTCCCTCGGGCCGCCCGGCCTGGCCCACCCCGGCCGACGACGCCTGGATCATCTTCACCTCCGGCACCACCGGCCGCCCCAAGGGCGTGGCCGTCACCCACCGCAGCGCCGCCGCCTTCGTCGACGCCGAGGCCCGGATCTTCCTGCGCCCCCAGCCGCTGGGCCCCGGCGACCGCGTCCTCGCGGGCCTGTCGGTCGCCTTCGACGCCTCCTGCGAGGAGATGTGGCTGGCCTGGCGCCACGGCGCCTGCCTCGTCCCCGCCCCCCGCTCCCTGGTCAAGGCCGGCACCGACCTCGGCCCCTGGCTCGTCAGCCGCCGCATCACCGCGATCTCCACCGTCCCCACCCTGCTGGCCCTGTGGCCCCAGGAGTGCCTGGACCAGGTCCGCCTGATCATCGTCGGCGGCGAGGCCTGCCCGGCCGAACTCGTCGAGCGCCTGGCCGTGCCCGGCCGCGAGTTCTGGAACACCTACGGCCCCACCGAGACCACCGTCGTCGCCACCGCCGCCCGGATGCTCCCCGGCCAGCCGGTGCGCATCGGCGCCCCCCTGGACGGCTGGGAGATCGCCGTCGTCGACCAGAACGGCCACCCCGTCCCCTGGTACGAGAGCGGCGAACTGCTGATCAGCGGCATCGGCACCGCCCGCTACCTCGACCCCGCCAAGGACGCCGAGAAGTACAGCCCCCACCCCGCGATCGCCTCCCCCCGCGTCTACCGCAGCGGCGACCTGGTCCGCAACGACCCCGAGGGCCTGGTCTTCCTCGGCCGCGCCGACGACCAGATCAAACTCGGCGGCCGCCGCATCGAACTCGGCGAGATCGACGCCGCCCTCCAGGCCCTGCCCGGCATCCGCGCCGCGGCCGCCGCCGTGCGCAAGACCCCCGCCGGCGCCGACCTGCTGGTCGGCTACCTGGTCGCCCGCCCCGGCGCCACCCCCGACCTGGCCACCGCCCGCCAGCAGCTGCTGGAGCGCCTGCCCGCACCCCTGGTGCCCGTCCTCGCCCTCGTCGACTCCCTGCCCACCAAGACCTCCGGCAAGGTCGACCGCAACGCCCTGCCCTGGCCGCTGGCCACCACCGGCGGCTCCGGCGGCCCCGACGGCCCCGCCGAGACCCTGGAGGGCACCGCCGGCTGGCTCGCCGGCCAGTGGGAGCGCCTGCTCGGCATGGCCCCCGGCCGCGCCGACGACTTCTTCGCCCTCGGCGGCTCCAGCCTCACCGCCGCCCGCCTCGTCTCCGAACTGCGCACCCGCCACAGCGGCGTCTCCGTCGCCGACCTCTACGCCCACCCGGTGCTCGGCGACCTCGCCGGCTACCTCGACTCCCTCGCCCCGGCCCCCGGGGCCGCGGCCGCGGCAGGGCCGGAAGCCGCCGCGACCGCCACGCCCGTACGGCCGGTGCGCCCCACCCCGCGCAGCGCCGCACTGTGGCAGACCCTCATGCTGCTCGCCATGTTCGGCCTCTCCGGCCTGCGCTGGGTGATCGTCCTGATCGCCGTCGACAACCTCATGGGCGGCAGCATCCCCTGGGCCCCGCACAGCTCCTGGTGGCCCGTGGCCGCCGGCGCGCTCCTCTTCTACACCGCCCCCGGCCGCACCCTGCTCGCCGCCGCCGGCGCCCGCCTGATCACCGCCGGCATCCGCCCCGGCAGCCACCCCCGCGGCGGCCACGTCCACCTGCGGCTGTGGGCCGCCGAGCGCTACACCGCCATGTTCGGCACCGCAAGCCTCTCCGGCACCCCCTGGGCCGCGCGCTACGCCCGGATGCTCGGCTGCCGCGTCGGCCGCGACGTCCACCTGCACACCTCGCCCCCGGTCACCGGCCTGGCCCGGATCGGCAACGGCGCCTGCCTCGAACCCGAGGCCGACATCGCCGGCTGGTGGCTCGACGGCGACACCCTCCAACTCGGCCACATCGACATCGGCGAAGGCGCCAGCATCGGCCACCGCGCCACCCTGATGCCCGGCGCCCGCATCGGCCACGGCGCCGAGATCGCCCCCGGCTCCTGCGTCACCGGCACCGTCCCGCCCGGCGAGCACTGGCACGGCTCCCCGGCCCGCCCCTCCACCGAGGCCCGCACCCCCTGGCCGGCCGGCCCCGCCAAGCGCTCGCGCGCCTGGAACCTCGCCTACGGCGCCGCCTTCGCCCTCTTCGGCCTCGTCCCCGTCCTCGCCGCGCTGCCCGCGCTGCTCGTCGTCTACCCGATGGTCGACAGCGACCGCACCCTGCTCACCGCCCTGCTCCAGCTGCTGCCGCTGACCGTGCCGCTGGCGGTCACGACCGTCTTCTGCCACGCCGCGCTGATAGCCCTGCTGATCCGCCTGCTCTCGCTCCCGCTGCGCCCGGGCTTCCACCCGGCCACCGGCGGGGTCGCGTTCTGCGCCTGGGGGGTCTCCCGCCTCAGCGACGGCGCCCGGCGCACCCTCTTCCCCTTCTACGCCAGCCTCTTCACCCCGGTGTGGCTGCGCCTGCTCGGCGCGAGGATCGGCCGCCGGGTGGAGGCCTCCACCGTGCTCGCCCTGCCCGGCCTGATGCGGGTCGACGACGGCGCCTTCCTCGCCGACGACACCCTCGTCGCCCCCTACGAGCTGCGCGGCGGCTGGCTGCACCTGGGCCGCGCCCACGTCGGGCGCCGCTCCTTCGTCGGCAACTCCGGCATCGTCGGCCCCGGCCGCTCGCTGCCCGACAACTCCCTGGTCGGCGTGCTCTCCGACACCCCCGCCCACGCCCCCGAGGGCTCCTCCTGGCTGGGCCGGCCCGCCTTCGCCCTGCCCCGGGTCGCCGACACCGGCGGCGAGGACCGCACCTACAACCCGCCCAAGCGCCTGATGTGGGCCCGGGCCGGCGTCGAGGTCTGCCGCCTGCTGCCCGTCATCGTCGCCGCGGTCCTGGCCGACCTGGTCTTCGCCGCCCTCCAGGCGATCCGGGACGACTACGGGCTGGGCACCGCCCTGGGCGCGGCCGGCCCGGTGCTGGCCGCCGCCGCCGTCGTCGCCTGCGCCGTCACCACCCTGGCCAAGTGGCTGCTGGTCGGGCGCTTCCGGGTCTCCGAGCACCCGCTGTGGTCCTCCTTCGTGTGGCGCAACGAGCTCTACGACACCTTCGTCGAGGAACTCGCCATGCCCTTCGGCGGCGGCGCCATGACCGGCACCCCCTACCTCAACCTGTGGCTGCGCAGCCTGGGCGCGAAGATCGGGCGCGGGGCGTGGTGCGAGACCCACTGGCTGCCCGAGAGCGACCTGGTCACCGTCGGGGCGGGCGCCAGCGTCAACCGCGGCACCGTGCTGCAGACCCACCTGTTCCACGACCGCGTGATGCGGCTGGGCCCGGTCCACCTGGGCGCCGGCTCCACCACCGGGCCGCACTCGATCGTGCTGCTCAACTCCTCGCTCGGCGAGAACGCCTCGGTCGGCCCCGCCTCCCTGGTGATGCGCGGCGAGAACGTCCCCGGCGCCACCCGCTGGCTCGGCAACCCGGTCGCCGCCTGGAACGCCGACGCCACCCCGCCGCCCGGGCGCCGCGCGGCCCGCGGCCGGCGCCGGGCCGCGGTGATGTAGCTCACTCCTGCGGCGGGAGACGGAAGCGGGGGGGCCCAGGTGCGGCCCCGGGGGGCCCCCCGACAGGGTTTGCCGGGCTGGGAGTAAATAGATCGTGTACAAGGCCAATTTGTAGGGCCGGGGGCGGCAGCCGGGGGCGGG
>NZ_JBEOSP010000054.1:9785-50270 GCF_040303105.1 Kitasatospora sp. NPDC096128
ATGAACAGCACACCAGCACCGCGGTTCGCCTTCATCGGCCTGGCCGTCTCCGACATGGCCGCCTCGGTCGCCTTCTTGCTTTGCCCGGACTTGGAAGAATACGAGCGTGTACACGGCAATTGTGAAGGGCCGTGACCGGCAGCCGTGGCCGGATCGGAGCCCGTACGCCCGGGTGGCAAGGCCCGGGGTGGCAAGGCCCGGGTGACAAGGGCCGGGGCCGCCAACGGCACGATCGGAAAGGAGGCGGCCCCGGCCCCGGTCCGTTCCCGTACGGGCGGGGCATCGACCGCGGAAGCCCGTACGGCTGCGGTCGGCACCCATTCGACGACTTCAACAGCACTTGAAGTCAAGCCCCCGGGTGCGCCCCCGACAGGAAACCGGACACCGCAGCGGGGTAGCCTCGCTCCCGGCGGGGGCCGACAGGCGCCACGGGACAAGGGGCGGACGGATGACGCAGCAGCAGCGCGGCTACTGGCGGGACGCGGACGGCTCGGCCGTCGCCGTCAGCCAGGCGCACATCGTATGGACCAGGGCGGCCTACCCGGCCCTGGTGGACGTGGCCCACCGCTACCACGCGGTGATCACCTACGCCGAGCTGGCCGAGGCCGTCCAGCAGGCCTCCGGGGTGCGCACCAGCGTCAACCAGCGGCACTGGATCGGCAAGGTGCTGGCCCTGGTGGTGCGCGAGGCCCACCGGCGCGGCGACCCGCCGCTGACCGCCCTGGTCGTGCACGCCGCCGACGGCATGGTCGGGGCCGGCTACCAGGACGTGCTGGAGGTCGCCGGACAGCCGCCGATCCTCGACGAGATGGACCGCGAGCAGCACGCCGCCGCCGCCCGGCTCGCCTGCTACCGCCACTTCGGCGCCGACCTGCCCGCCGACGGCGGCATCCCGGCGCTGGCCCCGCGGCTCACCACCACGGTGACCCGCAGGAAGGCCGCCACCGCGAAGGGCGCCACCGCGAAGGGCGCCGCCGCCGCGGCCGCCGCGACGGCCCCGCGCCCGCCGGCGATCTGTCCGAACTGCTTCCTCGAACTGCCCGCGACCCGGGTGTGCGACTCCTGCGGGGCCACCGTCGCCCCCTGAGAACGGGAGCGGCCGGTCGCGTCACACCGCGGCCGGCAGGCGGCCGGGCATCCGCCAGCCCTCGGCCAGGCGCGAGGGGGTCAGGCGCCGGCCCTCGCCGAAGAACTCGCAGAACTTCATGATCAGCGGGTCCCAGCCGACCGGGTCCACGTAGTGGTCGGTGCCCGGCACGATCAGGCGCTCGTCCACGTGGGCGCGCACCACGGAGACCTCGAAGGCGGTGCACCCCGGGTTGCCCGCCAGCGGCCTGGCCTCCTCCAGCCGGCACTCCAGCTGCACCGGGCACTGCGCGGCCCGCGGCGCCCGCACCAGCTCGCCGGGCAGCTCGGTCAGCCCGGCGACGGCGAACTTGTTCCGCTCGTGCCGGTAGCCCTGCGCCAGCCGGTACTCGGCGATCCGCGGGTTGGCGGTCAGCAGCGCGAGGGCGTCCACGGCGTCGACCTGCGCCGCCGAGGGCAGGTTGAGCACGCACTCGCCCTCGCGCCGCAGGTTGGCCGACGTCTGGGAGCTGTTGCCCAGCCCCAGCACGCAGGACTGGCCCAGCCACCACGCCGAGGACATCGGCGCCAGGTTGGCGCTGCCGTCCTCGTTGCGCGAGCCGATCAGCACCACGGGGGTGCCGAAGTACAGGACCTTGAGATCGGTGACCTTGTGCACGGGAAGAGCCGTCCTCGCATCTGGTGAGTCGGTGGCCCGGACCGGATGATCCGCGACCGGACACCGACTCTGCCCCCGCCCGCGCACCGGCGCTGGCGGAGATCGGACACGGCGTTCCCGTACCCCCGCGGGGTCAGCCCAGGCCGCGCACGGCGACCGTACGGGCCTGGCCGTCGGTCAGCCGGTACGACAGGCCCACCACCGCGGCCCGCCCCTCGCCGACCCGGGCGGCCAGCAGCTGGGAGCGCTCCAGCAGCAGGTCCACGGTCTGGCGGATGTGCTCGTCCACGATCGCGTCCGGGTCCTCGATGCCCGCCGCCTTCGCCGACAGCACGCTCGGCGTCACCCGCTCCACCACGTCCCGCACGAAGCCGCCGGGCAGCCTGCCCTGCTCCAGGGAGTCCAGCGCCGCCGCCACCGCGCCGCACGAGTCGTGCCCGAGCACCACCACCAGCGGGCAGTCCAGCACCGCCACCCCGTACTCGATGCTGCCCAGCGCCTCCGCACCGGTCACATGACCGGCGGTGCGCACCACGAACAGGTCGCCCAGGCCCCGGTCGAAGATGATCTCGGCGGCCAGCCGGGAGTCCGAACAGCCGAACAGCACCGCGAAGGGCTTCTGCGCCGGCGCCAGCGCGGCCCGCCGCCCGGCGTCCTGGTTGGGGTGCTCGGGGCTGCCCTCGACGAAACGGGCATTGCCGTCCAGCAGCACCCGCAGGGCCTCGGCGGGATCGGAAATCGGACCGGATATCGGGGAGGAGATCATGCGGCCACCCTAGATCGCCGCCGCCGGAAGCCGCAGCCGGGGGGCCGGGCCGGCGCGAGCGGGCCGCCACCGGGCGGGGGAGAACGTCCGAGGCGCCCGGTACGGTTTCCGGTGTGCCCACCCGTGTGCCCCTCGCCGACCTCGTCCGGCTGCGCCAGGCCCGCGACCGGATGGACCGCGAGTACGACCAGCCGCTGGACGTTCCGACGCTGGCCCGTACCGCGCTGATGTCGCCCGGCCACTTCTCGCGCAGCTTCCGCGCCGCCTACGGGGAGACCCCGTACAGCTACCTCATGACCCGCCGGATCGAACGGGCCAAGGCGCTGCTGCGGCGCGGGGACCTCAGCGTCACGGACGTGTGCATGGCGGTGGGCTGCACCTCGCTGGGCTCCTTCAGCAGCCGCTTCACCGAACTGGTCGGCGAGAGCCCCAGCGCCTACCGCTCCCGCGACCACGCCGACGGCGAGCCCATCCCCGCCTGCATCGCCAAGATCCGCACCCGCCCGGCGCGCCGCACGGAGGCGAAGGACGGCCCCTCTCCCGTAACTTGATGCCCATGAGCATCGAACTCGCGCAGTGCTTCATCGCCGTCGACGACCACGACAAGGCGCTCGCCTTCTACCGCGACGTACTCGGCTTCGAGGTGCGCAACGACGTCGGCTTCGAGGGGATGCGCTGGGTCACCGTCGGCTCGCCCGAGCAGCCCGGGGTGGAGATCGTCCTGGAGCCCCCGCTGGCCGACCCGCACGCCTCCGAGGACGACCGCCGCGCCGCCGCCGAACTCCTGGCCAAGGGCCTGCTGCGCGGCGTCATCTTCCGCACCGACGACTGCGACGCGACCTTCGAGCGCATCCGCGCCGCCGGCGCCGAGGTCCTCCAGGAGCCGATGGACCAGCCCTACGGCGTGCGCGACTGCGCCTTCCGCGACCCGGCGGGCAACATGCTGCGCTTCAACCAGCCGCGCGCCGCGTAGCCGTCGGCGCGCGCCGCTCGCGCGGCCCGGGCGCGGGCAGCGGGTAGTCGGGCAGGGCGATGTCGCCGGCCTTGGCGAACTGGGCGGCCAGGACGGCGCGCAGCGGCCAGCGACCCATCCAGCGCATCGAGGCGGCGCGCAGGCGGATCATCAGGGCGCTGTCGGGGGCGTAGCCGCCGACGCCGCCGGGCGGCAGCTCCTGGGCGCGGGCGACGTAGGGGCGCATCCGCTCCTCGTAGCGGGCGTAGGCGGTGGTGAAGTCGCCCGCGGCGGCGGCGAGTTCACCGGCCAGCAGGTAGGCGCCGACCAGGGCCAGGCTGGTGCCCAGGCCGGTGAGCGGGCTGGGGCTGTAGCCGGCGTCGCCGAGCAGGGCGACGCGGCCGCGGCTGTAGCGCTCCAGGTGGATCTGGCCGAAGGAGTCGAAGGCGAAGTCGTCGGCGGCGGCCAGGCCGGCGACCAGGCGCTCCACCCGCCAGCCCGCGCCGGCGAAGCGGGCGGCGAGCAGCCGGCGCCGGGCGGCGTCGTCGCCGCGCTCGAGGGCGAGCGGCTCGGAGCGGAAGGCCAGGGAGGCCTTGACCTCGCCGGGCAGCCGGCCCGGCCGGGCGGCGGCGACCAGCCCGCCGGGGGCGTTGTACATCAGGAACCAGCCGTCCAACTCGCGGGCGAGCGCCGGGTCGTGGACGGTGAACCAGCAGTGGTAGCCGCCGAGCGGGCGGTAGTGGTCCTGCTCCGGGCCGAAGGCCAGGCGGCGCACCGCGGAGTGCAGCCCGTCGGCGCCGACGACCAGGCCGAAGCGGCGGGCGGGGGAGTTCTCGAAGCGGACGGTGACGCCGTCGGCGTCCTGCGCCAGGGCGGTGACCGTGTCGTCGTAGCGGTACTCGACGCCGTCGGTGGCCTGCCGGAGCAGGTCGGCCAGGTCGCCGCGCAGGATCTCGATCTCGGAGACGATGCCCTCGCCCTCGAACAGCTCGACGGGCATCCGGGCGGCGTGCCGGCCGCGGCTGTCGACCAGGGCGATGCCGCGCTGCTCCACGCACAGCGCGCGGGCGCGCTCCATCAGGCCCATCCGCTCGATGACGGTGCGTCCGGCGCCGCGCAGGTCGACGGCCTGCCCGCCGGGGCGCGGGCCGGGGGCCCGCTCGACGACGGTGGGGTTGAAGCCGTGGCGGCGCAGCCAGTAGGCGAGGGCGGGGCCGGCGATGCCGGCGCCGGAGATGAGGATGTCGGTGTTCTCCATGTCCGCAACCGTACGCCGTACGCGTGGTGCTCAACAGGCCATTTTCTGCGGTTGTTTGGGGCCTGCGCACTAGTGCACTAGGGCACTTCCGGGGCCGCGGCGAGGGTTCGCGCAGGCGGGCGGCGTCCGCAGGTGCACTAGTGCGCGCGGGGGCGGGCCGACGGGTCGGGGGCGCGTCAGGGACGGCTCGGGGGCGCGTCAGGGACGGCTCGGGGGCGGCTCAGGGCCGGGCCGGGCGGGCCGGGGCCGAGCCCGGGGCGTCAGGGCTTCGGCGCGGTGCCCATCAGGGTGTGCAGCAGGTCCTCGCCCAGGGCCAGGCCGGTCCGCGACTCGTCCGACAGCTCGTAGTCGCGGTACCACTCCGCCGGTGCCTCCGGGTGCGGCCCGCTGACCGCCACCCGGCCCGCGCCGTAGCCGGCCACCACCGCGGCGGCCCGGTCGTTGGTGTACCGGGCCAGCACGTCCGCGCCCGGGCCGTCCACGTCGAAGTACGGGCCGTCCTGGAAGTACATCCGCTGCGGCCGCCCGCGCCAGGAGACGTCCACCAGGTGGTCCTGCTCGTCGGTGACGGTGGCGCCCCCGGAGCTGATGTACTGCCCGGAGTCGCCCGGCAGGAGGCCGTAGCCGGGCTCGCGGCCCGCCAGGTAGCCGCCCATGCACAGGCCCAGGTAGTGCCCGCCGCCGCGCACGTAGGCGCGCACCAGCTCCGGGGAGAAGCCCGGGTCGCGCTGCAGCAGGCGCCAGGCGGTGGACACCTCCTGCCCGTTGGTGCCGCCCGGCTGCACGTACAGCGCCACGCCGGACAGCGCGTCCGGGCCGAAGCGGACCTGCTCCTGGGGCCCGATGTAGCGCACCGCGTAGCCGTCGTGCTCCAGCAGGTCGTGCGCCGCCTCCGGGCAGCCCTCGCAGGCCGCCGGGCCCCGGTAGACCAGGGCCACCGGACGGCCCTGCGGGTCCGGCCCCGCCCCGCCCGCGGGCGCTGCCTGGTCCGCCCGGGCGGCGCCGCTCCCGCCGCCTGCGCCTTGGGACGGGGACGCCCCGCACGCCGACGCCGCCAGCACCACCGCCGCCAGCATCAGCGCCGCCGCACCCCGTCCAGCCCTCATGACCTGCACTCCTGCCGCCCTCCCCGGGCCGTAGCCGTCCGCCGCCACGACGCTACGTGCCAGGCACCCCGGCCCGCACACCAGCCCCCCTGGCCGGGTGAACGCGAGGCACGCGATTGACGGCCCCCGGAGCCCGGCCCGCCGCTTCGGGGATCAGTCCTCCCGCAGCGCCCGCACCACCGCCGACAGGTCCCGCTCGGCGATCGACGGGTCCGCCAGCAGCGCCTGCCGGGCCGCCGCCAGCAGCGGGCCGCCGCCCGCCAGGGCGAGGTCCTTGGCGGCCAGCCGCACCGGGAAGTCCGACTCCGCGCTGCGCGCCCGGGCCACCACCCCCGCGAGCGGCCCGGCCGCCAGCACCTCCAGCGCCTGCTCCTGGGGCACGCCCAACTCGCCCGCCACCGCCAGGACTTCGTCCAGCACGGCGACCGAGGCGACGATCCCTCCCATCACCACCACCTTCAGCGCCGCCCCCGTCCCCGGCCCGCCGCAGCGCCGCACCCGCCCCAGGTGGGACAGCACCGGCTCGGCGCGCTCCAGGTCGGCGTCCTCGCCGCCCGCGTAGACGGTCAGCCCGCCGGCGGCGGCCGGTCCCACGCTGCCCAGCACCGGGGCGTCCACCAGGGCCACACCGTCCGGCAGTTGCCCGCGCAGCCCGGCCACGGCGCGCGGGCCGATCGAGGACATGTCGATCCACAGGGTGCCCGGCGCCAGTGCGGCCGCGAACCGGCCGGCGACCTCGGCCGCGGCCTGCGGGTCGGCCAGCATGGTGACGACGATGTCGGCCCCGGCCACGGCCTCGGCCGCACTCGCAGCCTCGGTGAGGCCGTCGGCGCGCCCGGGAGTGCGGTTCCAGACGGTCAGCGGGTAGCCGGCGGCGGCCAGGCGACGGGCCATCGGCAGCCCCATCCGGCCCAGGCCCAGAAAGGCGATCTTTTCCATGGCCACCACGCTAGGCACCCACGAGCCAGGCGACAAACGAATGTCCCGCATGGTACCCATGCGCAATGGACATGGCTTGGCTGGACGTCTTCCGCACCGTCGCGCACCTGGGCTCCTTCACCGCCGCCGGGGAGCGCCTCGGCTTCACCCAGTCCGCCGTCTCCCGCCAGATCGCCACCCTGGAAGCCGAGTTGGGCGCCCCGCTGTTCGACCGCCTGGCCCGCGGCGTCCGGCTCACCGAACACGGCAGAGCCCTGCTCCCGCACGCCGAAGCCCTGCTGGAACGCCTCGACACCACCCGCCGCGACCTCCTCGCCCTCACCGAACTGGACACCGGGCGCCTGCGGGTGGGCGCCTTCGACAGCGCCAACGCCGAACTCGTCCCCAGCGCCCTGGCCGCCTTCCGCACCGCCCACCCGCAGGTCGAGACCACCCTCACCGAAGGCCTCACCGTCCAACTGCTCGACCGCCTCGCCGACGCCACCATCGACCTCGCCGTGGTCGCCTCCTACGCCGACGACCCCCAGGACGCCTACGACACCGACCGGTTCGACCTGCGACCACTGCTCGCCGACCCCGTCCTGGTCGCCCTCCCGCCCGGCCACCGGCTCGCCGGCCGGCGCCGCCTGCGCCTGGCCGAACTCGCCGACGAACCCTGGATCGCCGCCCGCCGCGACCCCGGATCCACCCTGCTCGCCGCCTGCCTGCGCAGCGGCTTCCAGCCCCGCATCGAGTACGCCGTCGGCGCCTGGCCCGCCAAACTCGGCCTGGTCGCCGCCGGGTTGGGCCCCACCCTCATCCCGTCCCTGGCCGCCCGCGCCGCCCGCCCCGACATCGTCCTGGTCCCCCTCCACCCCCAGGACACCCCCGTGCGGCACGTCGCCACCGCCACCCGCAGGGGGCAGCGGGTACCGCCCGCGGCGGCCGGCTTCCTCGGCTTCCTGCGGGCGGCGGCCGGGAGCCATGCGGCGGCGGGCACTCACCGGAGCCGACGCCCCGAGCGGCCGGAAGCCACCGGGGCCGACGCTCACCCGAGCTGACGCTCCGCCGCCTGCACCGTCTGGGCCAGCAGCACCGCGATCGTCATCGGCCCCACCCCGCCGGGCACCGGGGTGATCAGCGACGCGCGGAGCCGGGCCGTCTCGAAGTCCACGTCGCCCACCGGGCCGGGGTGGTAGCCCGCGTCGACCACCACCGCGCCCGGCTTGACGTCCGCCCCCGCGATGAACCGCGGCCGCCCCACCGCCGCGACCAGCACGTCCGCCTCCCGCACCAGCGAGCGCAGGTCCGCGGTGCGCGAGTGGCAGTACGTCACGGTGGCGTCCCGCCCGAGCAGCAGCAGGCCCGCCGGCCGGCCCAGGATGGCGCTGCGCCCCACCACGACCGCGTGCTTGCCCGCGAGGTCGACGCCGTACTCGTCCAGCAGCCGCACGATCCCGCCGGGCGTGCAGGAGACGAAGCCCGGCAGGCCGAAGCCCATCGCCGCGAAGGAGTGCGTGGTCACCCCGTCGACGTCCTTCTCCGGGGCGATCGCCTCGAACGCGGCCCGCTCGTCGAGGTGCGGGCCCACCGGGTGCTGGACCAGGATGCCGTGCACCCCCGGATCCGCGGACAACCCGCCGACCGCGTCCACCAGTTCGGCGGTGCTCACCGAGGCGGGCAGGGCCACGTGCCGCGACGCGATGCCCGCCCGGGCACAGGCGGCGCGCTTCATCCGGACGTACGTCACCGAGGCCGGGTCCTCGCCGACCAGGACGGTCGCCAGACAGGGCGCCGTCCCGGTGCGCCGGCGCAGCTCGGCGGCCGCGGCCGCACTGGTCCCGGTGAGCCGGCGGGCCGGGCCGGTGCCGTCCATCAGACGGGCCTGCTGGAGATCGGTCACGGGGGTGTCGGTCACGGGGGCGCTCCTGAGCTCGCACGAGTCGCCCAGGCGCACGGCATCGACGGATGTCGGGCCGCTCCCCGGTGGTACTCCACCCCAGCGCCAGTCACGGCCCGCCCCCAGGGTAACCGAGCGGCGCGGGAACCCGGTTGAAGAACCGGGCGGTTGCGGGCGAGCATGCACACCATGAGCGAGCGACCCGAGCGATGGACCCAGGCCACCGTCCACCCCGACATGTGGGCCGACCCGGACGACGACCCGCGCAACAGCGAAGGCCCCGCCCCGGACGGCGAAGCCGCCACCATCGAGGACTACCTGACCAACTACCGCCACACCCTGCGGATGAAGTGCGAGGGCCTGGACGCCGAGCAGCTCGCCCGGCGCTCGGTGCCGCCCTCGACGATGTCCCTGCTCGGCCTGGTGCGCCACCTGGCCGAGGTGGAGCGCGACTGGCACAACTGGATCCGCGCGGGCGAGCCGCTGCCCAAGCTGTACGGCGCCCGCGACGCCGACTTCGACGGCGCGCTCGCCGACCCGACCCTGGTCGAGGCCGCCTGGCGCGACCTGGAGCGCGAACAGGCCGCGCTGGACACCGAGTTGGCCGCCCATCCGGACCTGGGCGAGCGCCTCGGCAAGCAGCGGCTCTCGGTCCGGGAACTGCAGGTCCACCGCATCGAGGAGTACGCCCGCCACTGCGGCCACGCCGACCTGCTGCGCGAGTGCGTCGACGGCCGCGTGGGACAGTGACGCGGGCTGCCGGTGCCCAGGCCGCCCACCCTGGAGTCCCTCCTGCCTGCGGGCGTCGGCGGGGCCTCAGGAGAGCCCGGCGAGGCGGCGCTCGAACTCCTCCGGGGTGCGCACCCCTTCCTCCAGGACCGCCCGGTAGATCCCCCAACTGCGCACGCCGCGCCCGTACTCGGGGCGGTCGGCCCAGGCGTGCTTGATCCGCAGGATCGCGGTGCGGGCCTGCCCGGTCAGCCGCGGGGGCAGGTCGCGCAGGTGGGCGAGGTCGGGCTGGCGGTCGGGGTCGTCGACGAACCACAGGTCGAGGGTCCAGTCGTGCCCGTCGGGGGAGCGGTGGTCCAGGCCCAGGTAGAGGCCGTCCGGGTAGGCGGCCGGGTCCTCGTTCCAGACCCCGGTGTCGTTGCGGAAGCGCACCTGCCGCACCCGCTCGTGCAGCGCCAGGCGCGCCCCGGCGGCGGCCACCCGCTCGTGGACGGAGGCGTCCAGGCGCGGGCACACCACGGTGACGTCCAGGTCCCGGCGCACCATCAGCCCCAGGGCCGAACTGCCCACCCGCACCGGGGTGCCCAGGGCGCCGAGCAGGGCGTCCAGGCCCAGGTCGGCGTGGACCGCGTCGGCTTCGGCCTGCAAGGCGCGCTGGCGCTCCAGGAGGTGCTCGTCGGTCGGCGCGGCGCTCGTCACCGGGCCAGTCTGCCACGGGCCCCGCGAGCGGAGTCGAGCGGTGGAAACGGTGATCGGGTGCCCCGTGTCCGTGGGTCCTTCCGTCCCTGCTCCGGTCGTCATGACGACGACGGAGAGCACCGCCCCGCCGCCGCCACCCCTTCCCGGCCCGCCACGGTGGGGCCGGGACCTGCTCCGGGCCCGACCGGGCCGCGGGGTCGCGTGGTCGCGGGGGCCGCTCGACGGGCCGGGGCGGGCCGGGTGTGGAACGGTGGAAGGCCAGGGGATCGGGGTCCCGGCTGCGAGAGGAGTCGCCATGTCGTCGAAGCGCCGCCGCAAGAAGAAGGCCCGGGCCAGGCGCGGGGCCAACCACGGCCGCCGGCCCCAGTGCTGAGCAGGTGAGCGGCTGAGCGGCCGAGCCGTGCGGCCCCGCGTCCGGCCCTCGGACGCGGGGCCGCACGTACGGTCACCCTGCGCAGTCGAGCGCGGCCGCCTTGCGCAGCAGCACCGCCCGCTCGCGGGTGTTGCGGCACAGCCGGGCGGCGAGCTCCAGCTCGGCCCGGGCCTCGGCGGTGCGGCCCAGGCGGCTCAGCAGCTCGCCGCGCACCCCCGGCAGCAGGTGCGAGCCGGCGAGGCGCCCGGAGACGGCCAGGTCGTCGACCAGGGCGAGGGCCGGCCCCGGCCCCTCGGCCATCGCGACGGCCACCGCCCGGTTGAGCTCGACCACCGGGGACGGCGCCACCCGGCCGAGGGCCTCGTAGAGCAGCACGATCCGCTCCCAGTCGGTGCCGGCCACCGACGGCGCCGCCGCGTGGCAGGCCGCGATGGCCGCCTGGAGGCCGTACGGGCCCAGGCCCCGCCCCGGGGCGGCGGCCCGGCCGAGGGCGGCCAGGCCGCGGCGGATCGCCGAGTGGTCCCAGCGGCGCCGGTCCTGGTCCTCCAGGAGCACCGCCTGCCCGTCCGGGCCGGTGCGGGCCGGGAAGCGCGAGGCGGTGAGCTCGAACAGGGCGAGCTGCCCGTGCACCTGCGGCTCGTCGGGCAGCAGGGCGGCCAGCGTCCGGGCCAGGCGCAGCGCCTCGTAGGCGAGGTCGGGGCGCAGCAGGTCGGTGCCGGCCGTGGCCGTCGAGCCCTCCGTGAACACCACGTACAGGACGCTCAGGACGGCGCCCAGCCGGGCCCGCCGCTCCCGCTGCGGCGGCAGCTCGAAGGGGACGTGCGCGGCGGCGATGGTCCCGGCCGGTGCTGCCCGGGGGAGCCTCCCGCTACCCCCCGGCCGGGGCCTGCGGCAGGGCGGCGCCGAGGGCGATGGCGCGGGCGGCGATGCGCTGGAGTTCGGCGAGGTGGGCGGCCAGGGCGTGGCGGCCCTCGGGGGTCAGGCGCAGCCAGGTGCGGGGGCGCTTGCCGACGTAGCCGCGGCGGACCTTGACGTACGAGGCGGCCTCCAGGGTGCTGACCACCTTGCTCAGGGCCGACTCCGAGACCCCGCAGCCCTCCCGGACGGCGCGGAACTCCGCCTCGGCGCAGCCGGAGAGGAAGGCCACCACGGTCAGCCGGGTGGGCTGGTGGATCAGCTCGTCGAAGGCCGGAGCGGGCGGCGGGTCGGCGCTCACGCGGCGCCCGCCCCGGCCGCCCGCCTGCGGCGCAGCAGCAGGAGGTGGGTGAGACCCCCGGTGAGGCCGAGGGTGAGCAGGAACCCGGGCAGGCCGAACGGCAGGGCCAGCGCCCCGGCCGCGACCAGCGGCAGCAGCTGGAGCGCGAACGCGCGCAGTCCGGCGGCCCCGTGCGGCAGGGCCGGGACGATGCCCGGCCGGTGCTCGACCCGGTGGCTGACCACCACGTGGCCCACCAGCAGCAGCGCCGCGACGAGCTGCAGGAGTGCGGCCGCGAGCCAGAGCCGCTCCGGCAGCAGGACCGACAGGCCGATCCCGGCGAACCCCGCCCCGAACAGGCCGGCGGCCGTGGCCGGGTACCAGTCGGGCAGCGGGTTGGGCCGCCCGGCCGCCGCCCTGGCCCGGTGCGCGGAGCGCAAGGACGCGAGGGCGTCCTCGGGGCCGATGTCGTGAAAGTTCATCCGATGCTCCAACTCCCCGTTTCCGGAAGGATCCTGACAGCACCGGAGATCCTGGCATTTACTTTCCCGCCGGGCAAGTACTAGCGTGTCGGGCATGGGCAAGGGGGAGGCTGGAGACATGACCTGGAGGGCTGCCGCCGCCGTTGCGCCGGCGAGGCCGCCGTCCCCGGCCGCGGCCTTGAGCGCGAGCGGCCGGCCAGGACCGCTTGCTGACCCCCTGATACGAAAGTCGCCCGACTGATACGAAAGCCGCCCGACGCGCCCTGGTCCGTCCGATCATGCCGGGCGACTCCCACCCCGTGGGGACGGGCCCGCCAGGGCTTCGGATCACTGACCCCGACGAAGGAAGAAAGAGGCACCACCATGCTCGTCCCCCTCCCCGGCTCCCCGCAGCCGGCCGCCCTCGAACCGCTCAAGGCCGCCCTGCGCGCCGCCCTGGACACCGCCGACCAGGTCGAACAGCAGGGCCTGCGCCGGGCCCTGCAGATCGTCGAGGACTTCGTCCCGGCCGCCGCCCCGACCCCGGTGGACTGGGCCCGCGGCGTCCTGGCACACGCCGGGATCGACCCCCGCACGGCCGAGGTCAAGGCCGTTCGGGAACTGCGCCGCGCGCACCCCCGCCTCAGCCTCAAGGACGCGGTCGCGCTGGTCCGGCTGGTCGTCGGGCAGTCCTGAGCTTGAAGTCCTCCCCGCCCTAAAGGACGGGGATTCCTACCACCGGCAGGTGCCGGTCTCGGTGGGTTCCTGCTTCAACGCGCTGCGCCGGAACGGATCCGGTCTTACCTGCGCTCTGCGAGGCGTTTAGCCTGTCCGCCCTTCCGGCGGCCAGGATGTTGCGTGCCGCGTTCACGTCCCGGTCGTGGACGCTCCCGCACCCCCCGCACGTCCACTCCCGGACGCCGAGCGGCTTGGGACCGTCCTTGACACCACAGGCAGAGCAGACCTGCGAGGTCGGCTCGAAGCGTCCGATCCTCCCGAAGTACCGGCCGTGCCGGGCGGCCTTGTACTCCAGCATGGTGACGAACGCCGACCATCCGGCGTCGTGCACGCTCCTGGCGAGCCGGGTCCGTCCGAGACCGGACACCGCGAGGTCTTCCACGTACAGCGCTTGGTTGTCGCGCACGAGTCGCGTGGATTCCTTGTGGTGCCAGTCCCGGCGGCGGTCGGCCACGCGGGCGTGCTGACGTGCGACCTTCTTGCGGGCCTTGGCCCGGTTGTTGCCGCCCTTCACGCAGCGGGACAGGGCCTTCTGCAGCCGCTTGAGCTTGCGCTCCGCCTGGCGCAGGAACTTCGGCGCCTCGATCTTCCTCCCGTCCGGGAGAACGGCGAAGTGTGTGAGTCCGAGGTCGATCCCGGTCTCGGCGTCCAGCGGGCCGCCGAAGTCGAGGTCTTCGACGACCTGCGGCTGCGTGTCCACGACGAAGGACGCCCAATAACGGTCGGCGGCGTCCTTCGTGACCGTGACACTGGTCGCCGTCGCCGGGAGCGGCCGGGACCAGCGCACCTCGAGGTCGCCGACCTTCGCCACATACATCGTGCCGTTGTCCCGAAGGGAGAAGCCGTTCGCGGTGAGCCGGATCGACTGCTCGCCGTCCCGCTTGGACTTGAAGCGCGGCGGCGCGACCCTCGGGCCCTTGCGGCTGCCGGAGAGGGAGGCGAAGAAGTTCCGGTAGGCGGTGTGCAGATCCCGCAAGGACTGCACCAGTACCACCGACGACACCTCGCCCAGCCACCCGCGCTCGGTCGTGCGCTTCGCGGCGGTGATCACCAGCTTCTGCAAGTCGGTGTCCCTGATGTACGGCTGCCCCGCCGCATGGGCTTCCCGACGGGCGCGAAGACCGTCGTTGAAGACCACACGAGCGCATCCGAACGCCCGTGCCAGCAAATGACGCTGACCCGGCGTGGGATACACCCGGTAGTTGTACCGGAGCTGCACAACCAAGACCGTAGCATTTGGTCTATGGCCACAAGTGGCGAATACCGGCGCGGTCGACACGTTGTTTCCGTGATGCATGTTCATTTGGTCTTTGTGACGAAGTACCGGCGAGGCGTGATGAACGACGAGATGCTGAACGCCTGCGAGGCCACCATGCGCAAGGTGTGTGAGGACTTCGAGGCAACCCTCGTCGAGTTCAACGGTGAGACCGATCACGTCCACCTGCTGGTGAACTACCCGCCGAAGGTGACCGTGTCCGGCCTGGTGAACAGCCTCAAGGGCGTCTCCGCCCGCATTCTGCGCCGGGACTTCACCGGTCACGTGAATCGCGCCATCATGCACGGCCACTTCTGGTCACCGTCCTACTTCGCCGCATCCTGCGGCGGCGCACCGATCAGCATCGTCCGGCAGTACATCGAACAACAGCAGCGCCCGCTGTAAGCGCTCCGCGCTGCGGACCGTCCCGGCTAACCCCGCCCTGAAGGACGGGGCTTGCGCCGGACAAGTGGGTCACCCCGCCATGGCTGCGGCGCCACGGCTGCCGGCGCTACGGCTGCGCGAGGTAGCCGGCCGTGAAGGCGTCCAGGTCGGCCAGGGCCGCGGCCAGGTCGGCGCGGGAGAGCTGCCGGGCGGCGGCGCCGGTGGCCAGCAGGTGGCCCAGCGCGGCCCGGCAGGTGGGGACGGGCGAGGCGGACGCCGGGAGGGTGCAGCTGATCTCCTGGGCGGGGCCGCCGGGGGACTGGAAGGTCACCAGGGCGACCGTGCGGTTCGGCCCGCCGGTGGCCGGCAGGTTGGGCTCGCGGGTGTTCGCCGGGACCCCGACGGCCGCCAGCAGCAGGCCCGGCGCCCGGGTGGGGACGGGGTGCACCCGGGTCGCGGGCGAGCGCTGCGGGGCGTTGCAGGTGTTCGGGGCGGCCCCCGCCGCGGGGAGCAGTCCGCAGGCCAGGTCGACGTCGGTCTGCGCACCGCCGCTGACGAAGACGGCCTGCACCACCGCGTCGAAGCGGGTGCTCGCCGGGTCGGCGGCCGGGGCGCCGGGGTGGACGTACGCCTGCTCGCCGCCGTCCCCGGCGAAGAACACCGCGTCGCAGCTCCAGCCCGCGGGCGCGACCAGGAAGTGCACCTCACCGGGGTAGCGGGCGCCGTACACCGCCGCCGTCGCCGGCACCTCCACCCCGTCCGGCACCGGCACCGAGGCCGGGACGGCCCCCGGCGGCGGCCCCGGCACGCCGGTCCGCGCCGGACAGGCCCGCACCGGCGCACTCCCGGCCGCCGCCGCCACCCCCGCCCCGGGCACGAACGACCCGCCCGCGGCGAGCAGCACCGCCACCGCCGCCACCCTCAGCCGACGCCCACCGGATGCGCCACCCATCGCTCCACCTCCAGGCACGCAACGGAGACCCCCGGGACACGGCGGACCGGCCGCCGTACTCCTGCCACCAGGCTAGGACCCGCCTGCGCACTCCCGCCTGCGGGGCGAGGGGGCGCTGTCGGTGCGTACCCCTACCGTGGGCGCATGATCGATTCCCGGCTGCTCCGCGACCTGCGCCGACGCTTCCCCGACCGCAGTGCCGAAGGCCGTACGGCACCGCTGCTGCCGGGGCGTCAGGTGGTGCCGTCGCTGTGGGTGAGCGACGGGCCGGCGCCGGCGGGCGCCTGGGAGCGGCTGCGCCGGGAGCACGCGCGGTCGGGGCTGTGGCCGCTGCTGCTGGCGCCCGGCAACGACGTCCCGCACCTGGAGGCGCGGGACCTGGGCCTCGAACCGGTCGGGTCGGGGGAGCCCGCGGCGCACCCGCACGACGTGGCGGCCCTGTTGCGCGCATGGTGGGAGACGTCGGTGCTGTGGTGCCCGTCGGGCGACCCGCAGGAGTGCGCCGACCTGTGGGAGACGCTGGCGCCCTACGGTGACACCTGGCCCGGCCCCGCCCCGGCCGCGGCACCGCGGCGGGACCCGCAGGAGTGCGCCGACCGCCTGGCCCGCCGACTGCTGCGCGCCCGGCCCTCGCTGCGGATCGCGCTGGTCCGCGCGGACGGCGGCGCCCAGGCGTTGGCCGCCTGCGGCTGGAACGGCACCAACGGCCACGGCGACAGCGGCGAGATCGCCGCCGTGCTGCACAGCTGGCAGGACCGCTTCGGCGCCCGCCTCGTCGAAGTGGGCGCCGCCTCGCTGGAGTTGAGCGTCGCGGCGCCGCCGGCGAGCCGGGAGGAGGCGCTGCTGGTGGCGGCCGAGCATGCTGCCTTCTGCCCGGACAACGTCCTGCGGGCAGAGGAGGGCCTGGCCGGCTACGCCGAGGAGCTGGTCGACGCCGGCAACTGGGGCTTCTGGTGGGACTGACGGACGGCCGGCCTCGGCCCCCTGGACGTCCTCCCCGTCCTTCGCGGCGGGGAGGACGTCAAAGCGGTGCCGCCCCGGCCCGGGCGCGTTCGGCGAGGGCCCGTTCGGCGCGGGCGCGTTCGGCGCGGGCGCGGGTGCGGACCTCGGCGACGGCCGGGCAGGTGGCGTAGACCCGGGCCAGGTGGGCGAGGTGGTCGGCCTCGCCGTCCATGGTGTCCGTGCTGTCCGCGACGCTCACGGCCGGTGCGGCGGCCGGTGCGGCGGGCCCGGGCCCGGGCCGGGTGCCGGCCGCGGCCAGCTCCAGGGCGGCGGCCAGCGTCGCCGCCTCGGCGGTGGCGGCGGCGTGGGCGGAGGGCGGCGGGAAGCGGCGGGCGGCGCGCTCCAGCCACTGCGCGGTGCGCGGGTCCAGGTGCTGGCGCAGGATCAGGCGGGCGTCGTGGATCTCGATGATCCGCCGGTAGAGCGCGAACCGGGGGTCGCGCGGGGGCAGCGGCAGGCGGCGGGCCGGGTCGAGGGCGATCTCCGGCAGCACGGTGTGCAGGTCGCGCCAGAGCGGGGTGAGCGCCCGGTAGCGGCGGTGGGCGAGCAGCCAGCCCCGCACCGCCCCGGCCGCGGCCGGCCACAGGGTGCTGGCCAGGCCGGCCGCGATCAGCGCCGCGCACAGTCCGCCCAGCACTGCGCACAGGAGGTCCTCGGGGCCGTCCTGGCTGCCGGTGACGGCCGCGCGCAGCACGTCGTCCATGCTCCAGGCGTTCCACAGCAGCCCGGCCACCAGCGCGCCGGTCAGCAGCCGCAGCCCGGTGCCCAGGCGCCCGGGGCCCACCGCGCGGGCGCGCCGGGCCAGTTCACGCAGCAGCGCGGTCAGGCACACGGCGGTGTGCAGCATGCCCACGGCGGTGTACCCGGCCAGCGCCAGGCGCGCGGACACCTCGGGGCCGACCGTCAGGTCCTCGCCCGCCAGGCCCGGCGCGGCGGCGGTGATCAGCGCCAGCCGCAGCCCCAGCACCCCGGCCAGCAGGGCCAGTCCGCCCCGCACCTCCCGCCGTACGGGCTCGGCGACGGGGCTCCCGTGCCCGGCGGCGGGTCCCGCGTCGGCCGCCCGCAGCGCCGGGGCGAGCAGCCGCATCGCCGCGGCCGCGCCGTCGCGCAGCCCGTCGCCGAGCACGATCACCGGCACCGCCAGCAGCGCAACCCCCGTGCCCTGCACCGCCCGTACGGTCGGCGGGGCGAGCACCAGCAGGGCGGCGCCGAGCAGGGCCGTGCCGTAGCAGGTGAAGCGGGCGGCGGCGCGGGAGTCGATCCGGCTGCGCGAGAAGTGGGCGGAGCTCAGCACGAAGAACAACCCGACCGGGTAGAGGGCCAGTTCGCTCACGGCCGGCCCTCCGGCGCTCCGCCGCCGGGCTCCCGCGTCCCACTGCCGGGCTCCCGGGCGGGCTCGCCGGGCGGGGGGCCGGCGGCCAGCAGGACGCCCAGCGCGTCCAGCGACCCGCGGGCCGTCCCCGCCCCCGTCCCCGGCCGGTCGGCCGCGTCGGCCCGGTCCGCGCGGCTGAGGATCAGCGAGGCCAGCAGCTCCGCCTCCCGCTCCTGCGGCTCGTCGTAGCCGGTGCGCCCCAGCACCCGCTGCACCAGCGCGGGGGAGAGGCTGGGCAGCAGCGCGGCGGCCGGGGCCAGCGGGGCGGAGCCGGCGTGGTCGAGCAGCAGGTGCGCGATCTCGTGCACCAGGATGTGCCGTTGGTGCAGCACGCCGGTGTCCGCCGCGTACAGGATGTAGTCCGCCTCCAGGGTGGAGACCAGCAGTCCGCAGGGGGCGTGCGGGCGGGCCGGCACCGGCAGCAGCTCGATCGGGCGTCCGCGCCGCACGGCCAGCTGCTCCAGCAGCACCACCGGGTCGAACGGGCGCGGCAGCTCCAGCTGTTCGGCCATCCGGCGACAGCGCCGCAGCGTGGACCGGTAGCCCCACCAGTCAGCCCACAAGCCGAACTCCCCTCGCCGCTCCACCCCTACGGTCCCTGCGCCGGCGCCTCCGTACGTGCGCGCCGACGGTCCTGTCCGCCCCGCGGCTCCCGGGCCCGGACCCCGCCCTCAGGATGAGCGGGGTCTGCGCGCCGCGTCCCGGCGGGCGATCACGTCGACCAGCTCGCTGACGGTGTCCAGGCCCTCCGGCGACAGGCCCACCGCCCGCAGTGCCAGACTGCGCACGCCCGCGTCGCGCAGCGCGCCGAGCAGCGCCAGCTCCTTGGCGATCTCGGCGCCCTGCTGCTCGTCGAAGAAGTAGGCGGGCGGGACCTGGAAGAACTGGGCCAGCGCCTCCAGGTGGCGCTTGGTCGGGTTGTCCCGGCGGCCGGTGCGCAGCTGCCACAGGTAGGTGGTGGAGAAGGACTCCCCGGTCGCCTCGCGGCAGGCCCGGGCCACTTCCTCGTTGGTGTACTGCTCGCGGTCGGGGCGGCGCACGGTGTGGAACAGGGCCTCGATCCGGTCCGACAGCCCCGTGGCCTCCGCGCCCGCGGGGCCGTCCGCGCCCGCGTGCCCGTCCGCGTGCCCGTTCGCGGGCCCGTCCTCGGCGTGCCCGTCCAGCTCGGGTGGAGCACCCTCCGGCCCCACCTGAACGCCGTCCCCCGTCGACTCCGTCATGCCCCACCTTCCTCGTGCCCGGGCCCTCCGCGCCGCGACCTCGGCGGACGGACAGGGCCGGCCAGGTCACGATAGCCGAACGGCATCAGCTGGCGTGGATCAGAAGATACCCGCAATCAACGCCAGTTGACCCGCGTAGCGTCGGCTGACATCCTGGACGGGCAGGCCCGCAGGCGCCGCCCGATCGATCTGACACACCATCAAGCCAGCTCGTCCCGGCGACACTTGACGATTCCACCGGACCGCCCGAACGACCTCGGCGCCCCGGCCGGAGGGGTCGACTCCCGTGAGACCGCACGGCGCCGGCACACCGGGCCCGGGCACCCGCACCACGCCCGCCGCACCGCACCTGCCGCAGCGCCGTACCGCCGCCCGGCGGGAACGGCCCGACCGGCCGGACCCCCGACGCCACGACGCGAGAAGGGGGCACCCGTGGACACCACGCCGCGCGGGCGGAGCGCACCGCCGGGACGGGCGGGACGGGCGCGAGCGCGCACCCAGGCGCCACCGCCGACACCGGCCGCCCCGGCGAGCGGCCCCCGCCCCGCCCCGGCGGCCGACTCGCACCCAGGCCCCCGCCCCGCCCCGCAGACCGTCCGCCTGGCCTTCCTGTGGCGGGCCGCCGGCGCACCCGTCGGCTGCCTCCTCGCCCTCGCCATGGGCATCGTCCTCGCCCAGACCGGCGTCGCCGGCCGCCTCGGCGCCGTCCCCGCCCTCCTGCTCTCCGGCACCGCCGTCCTCGGCGTCGCCCTGCCCGTCCCCTACGGCTTCTGGCTGCGCGCCGACACCGAAGGCCTCACCCTGGTACGGGCCTTCCTCCCGCGCCACTACCCCTGGCAGGACATCGTCGGCCTCACCATGGAGGCCGACGAGGACCCCGACTCCGGCGCCGCCCGCCTGGTCCTCCTGCTGCGACTGGCCCCCGCCCCCGGCACCGCCGCAGCCCGCAGCGAACGCGAGCGCCGAATCCACGGACCGGTCCTCGGGGCTGTCGGCACCACCCCCGACGGCCTGCCGCGCGGCACCGAACCCCGCCACCTGGCCGAGCTGTTCGACCTGCTGCGCCGCCACGGCGTCCCGCTGGAGGACCCGCGCTACGCCGACGCCGTCCTCACCGCCCACGGCTACCCGGCCCTCGCCCACACCGCCCGCCCCGCCCCGCCCCTACGCCCCGGAGCCTCCCGCTCACCCTCCGTCTGATCCCCTGATCCTCCCCGCGCCCCGCGTCCGTTGACCCCGACGGGGGCGCGTCCGCCGGACGGCGCGCCGCGAGGGCGGGAGGCGAACGTGCTCAGGTTCCACGGCGCTTGGCGGATCACCGTGGTCGGCCGCACCACCGACTTCGACCAACGGGCGGTCGTCCGCGGCCCGTACGGCACCCGGGTGCTGCCCGGACGGCCCGGCGCCGTCCTGGAGGTGGACGGCGAGAGCTGGACGCTCACCCTGGAACACCGCCCCCGCGGCCGCGCCTGGCAGCCCAACCTGCGCACCACCCCGGGGCCGCTCACCGAACGCGACGGCGTGCGCAGCCGGCTGCTCACCAGCAACGACCGCCACCGGCCGGGGAAGCCGCGGTGCTACGTCAACTTCGTGCTGCGCCTGGACCAGCCATCGGCCCCGACGGCCCCGGCCTGCCCGACGGCCCCGGCGTGCCCGGCCCCTGCCCCGCCCCGCGGCTCCAGGGTCGCCTAAAGTCCCAGGTGAGCACCGTCGCGCCGCCCCGAGGAGAACCAGCATGCCGACCGAACCCGCCCCCACCTCTGGAGCCGGCGCCTCCGCCCGTCCGCGGCCCGCGCGTCTGGGCCTGGGCACCGCGGCGGTCGGCCGGCCCGGCTACATCACCCTCGGGCGCGCGGCCGACCTGCCCGCCGAACGCACCGTCGAGGCCCTGCGCGAGCGCACCCACACCCTCCTCGACGCCGCGTACGCCGCCGGGGTGCGCTACTTCGACACCGCCCGCTCCTACGGCCGCGCCGAGGAGTTCCTCGCCCAGTGGCTGGCCGAACACCCCGGGGCCGCCGCCGAGGTGACGGTCGGCAGCAAGTGGGGCTACACCTACACGGCCGACTGGCGCACCACCGGCGTCACCGCGCACGAGGTCAAGGAGCACTCGACGGCGGTGTACGACCGCCAGGTCCGCGAAACCCGCGCCCTGCTCGGCAAGCGGCTGGACGTCTACCTGGTCCACTCGGTCACCACCGACAGCCCCGCCCTCACCGACCCCGCCCTGCACCGGCGCCTGGCCGCCCTGGCCGCCGACGGCGTGCGGGTCGGCCTGTCCACCAGCGGCCCCGCCCAGGCCGAGGCCGTCCGCCGGGCGCTGGCCGTCACCGTGGACGGGCAGCCGCTGTTCTCCGCCGTCCAGGCCACCTGGAACCTGCTGGAGACCTCCGCCGCCCCCGCCCTCGCCGAAGCCCACCGGGCCGGCTGGCTGGTCGTGGTCAAGGAGGGCATGGCCAACGGCCGCCTGGCCGGCCGCAACGCCACCGGGGACGACACCGCCGCCCTGCGCGCCCTGGCCGCCCGCACCGCCGCCACCCCCGACGCCCTCGCCCTCGCGGCCGCCGCCGCCCAGCCCTGGGCCGACATCGTCCTGTCCGGCGCGGCCACCCCCGACCAGCTCGCCTCCAACCTGGCCGCCGCCGACGTCGCCCTCACCCCGGAGGACCTCGCCGCCCTCGCCGCCATGCCGGAGCCCGCCGAGGCCTACTGGCGCACCCGCTCCTCCCTGCCCTGGGCCTGACGGCCAGTCGGCCGCCGGGGCCGCCGGGGGTGGTGCGGATGATCTTCGCCGACTAGGGTGGCCCACCGGGTGTACGGGCGGCCGTCCGTACACCGACCCCCGGTGGGCCCGCCCCGGCCACCGGCGCCGCAGCGGCCCCGCGCGAAGCCCGGCGAGGCCCGGAAAAGGAGCCCGCCACCGATGCAGCCCACGTTCGTCCTGGTCCACGGAGCCTTCGCCAACTCCTTCTCCTTCGCCCCGCTCCAGGCCGAACTCGGCCTCCTCGGGCACCGCTCGGTCGCCGTCGACCTGCCCGGCCACGGCTTCGCCGCGACCTACCCGCGCGCCTACCAGGCACCCCAGGACCTCGCGGAACTCGCCACCGCCCCCGGGGACATCAAGGGCGTCACGCTCGCCGACAACGCCGAGCACCTGATCACGATCCTGGAACGCGCCAAGCGCAACGGGCCCGTCATCCTCCTCTCGCACAGCCGCGGCGGCCTGACGGCCACCGTCGCCGCCAACCGGCGGCCCGACCTGATCGACCGCCTCGTCTACGTGTCCTCCTGGTGCCCGGTCGACCTGCCGGTCGGCGCCTACTACGCCGAGCCCGAGATGGCCTCCGTCGACCCCACCGCGCTCGCCTCCGCACTGGTCGGCAACCCCGCCGAACTCGGGCTGCTGCGCTCCAACTTCCGCACCGCCGACCCCGCCGCGCTGGCGGCCTTCAAGGCGGCCCTGTTCGCGGACGGGACGGACGAGGAGTTCCTGGTCCTCCTCAACACCTTCCAGCCCGACGAGAACCTCGACGCCGGCACCGACCAGGACCGGGCGCGCCCCGACACCTGGGGGCGCGTCCCCCGCACGTACGTGCGCCTGACCGAGGACGCCAGCGTGCCGCCCGCGATGCAGGACCGGATGATCCGCGAGGGCGACGCCCTGACCCCCGACAACCCCTACGACGTCCGCACCCTGGCGGGCAGCCACCTCAAGTGGCTGGCCGCCCCGCAGCCGGCCGCCCGCCTCCTGGCCGAGATCGCCGCACTGCTGCCCGCCGGATCCTGACCGGCAGACCCGGGGGACGGCCCCCGGCCGGGCGGGTGGACGTATAGGAAGTCGGCCCCGCCGACTTCCTATACGTCCACCGGGGTGGTGCGGATGTCGCGGCCCCGGGACCAGAGTTCCTCGATGTGCTCGGCGAAGCGGTCGAACAGGCCGTTCTCCCCGCTGCGCCGCAGGTGCATCAGGGGTGAGTCGTGGCCGACCGTGCGGGCGAGGTGGGGGGTGACGAGGGCGTGCCCGTCGAAGCGGAAGACGGAGAGGCCGACATGGTTCGGCCCGTCCTCGGGGGCGCTGAAACGGGCCTCGACGCCCTCGACGCCGGAGAGCTTGGCCAGGCTCTCCAGCGTGACCCTGATGCGGGTGGACACGGTGAGGGCCACGTCCTCGATCTCCTCGCGCCGGCGCGTCGTCTCGGAGTCCGGATCGCCGAGGAGGAAGCGGATCCGGCAGCCGCCCTCGGCCTTGCGGCGGAGGGTCTGGAGCAGATCGGGCTGCTCCAGCCAGACGAAGTAGTTGGTGTACCCGGCGAGGAAGACCTCGGACCGCGCATCGGCGATCAGTTGCGCCCAGACCGATCGGGGGCAGGCCGACCGGTGCGGGTAGACGGCGAACACCTCCCGGTCGTGCCCGGTCTTGACGTTCGCCCGGACGCTGTTGGGCCAGATCACTCGTTCATCAACCCCTAAAGCCGCGCAGACATCGATACGGTTCCGCTGATGCGGCACCAGTGCCGCATCAGAGAGCCAGCGTTCCACTGTCTTAGGCGTGACACCGACCCGGGCGGCCAGCTGACGGGGAGACAGGCGAGCTGCCGCCATACCTTGCTGTAGCGCAGTGTTCAAGAGGAATCCTGAGACGTTTGGGCTTTCTTGGACGGTAGCGCCAAGACGAGCAGGGTGTCTCGGCGATGGAACACCTATGGTCCATTTGGGTGCCGATGATTTCCACACAGACCGCGTGGAAGGAATCGTGTTCATGCATGCCGATGCGAACGAGTCGCTCAGCGATGTGACGGAGAGCGCTGGGTGTCGCCCCGGCGCCTCCCCCCGCCTCCACGGCTACGGTGTCCGCTGGGACACCGAGGCCCGGTGCTACCGGGTGCGCAACGAGTGCACCGGGGAGTGGCTGTGCAAGCCCGACGGTGAGCGCAGCGGCTTCTCCTCCTTCAACGAGGCCTTCTCGGCCTGGCGCCTCTTCGAGGTCCACAAGCGTCCGGGGGAGCGGTGACCCTCTCCCGCGTGACCGCCGAGCAGCGCCGGCAGGCCGCCGCCGTCCTGGACGACCTCACCACCGTCCTGGCCCTGGGCCGGGTCCGCCTGCCGACCCTCGAAGTCGACTGGGACACCGGCCACATGACGTGCGAGTACCTGCTCCGCCTCACCGCCCGCCACCTGCACGCCCAGACCGGCATCATCCTGCGCCTGACCCACGCCGTGGCCCTCGACTACACGCCCTCCGACCGCTACCTGGAGCGCTTCAGCCTCGTCTTCGACGGCGGCACCGTGCGCGACACCACCGCCCTGGCCGTCCCGCCGCACAAGCGCAGCCGCCTGCTCGGCGCCCGCTTCGTGCCCGTGCGCGAACTCCCGCTCCACATGGCCCCCTCCCAGGCCGCCCGCACCGCCGAAGCCCTCACCGGCCGCGCCCTGCCCCTGCTCCTGCACGGCCGGCGCCCCGACTGAAGCCGGGGCGCTGTCAGTGCCCCTCCCTACGGTGGGCCGCATGACCTGGCCTTTCGACGTCGCCCCGCCCGTTGTGCTGCCGCCCGGCCGTCCCGTCACCGGGGACGAGGGGGAGGGGGCGCACCCGCTGCTGTGGATCAGCGACGGGCCCGCCCCCGCCGGCCTGTGGGCCGCGCTGCACCGCGCCCATCCGCACAGCGGGCTGTGGCCGCTGCTGCTCAGCCCGCTGAGCGGGGGCGATCCGGACTACCGCCCGTGGCTGTCCGGGGAGCTGTTCCCGGCGCAGGCCTGCGACCCCGCCTCGTACGACCCGGCCGCCCTGCTGCGCGCCTGGTGGGAGTCGGACGCCGAGGACGGCGACGACGACGAGGAGTCGGCCGAGGCCCTCGCCCCCTACGGCCCCCACTGGCCCGGGCCGGCCCCCGCCCGCACCCTCCCCGACGGCGCGGCCGCCGCCGAGGCCCGGGGGCTGGCCGAGGCGCTGGTGTCCTTCAAGGACTTCCGGCTCGGCCTGGTGCGGGCCCGCAGCGGCGCCGAGGCCCTGGCCGTGTGCGGCTGGAGCGGCCCGGTCAACCACGAGGGCGACACCGCCAGGATCGCCGCCGTACTCGCCGACTGGGAGCGCCGCTTCGGCGCCCAGGTCGTCGAAGTGGGCTTCGACACCCTCCAGTTGAGCGTCCCCGTCCCGCCCGCCACCCTCGCCGAGGCCCTCCCGCTGGCCGCCGAGCACACCGCCCTGTGTCCCGACCAGGTCCACCAGGGCGCCGGCACCCTCACCGCCTACGCCGAGCAGCTGGTCGACTCCCACCAGTGGACCTTCTGGTGGGACTGACCACCATCGGTCGGCAGCAGTGGAATTGACGGTCCGTCAAAGTCCGCCAAGGGGCGCCGGGTTCACCCGGCGCCCCTTGGTGTCATCCCGGCCCGGGCCCGTGTCGTCACTCCCGGTGCCCGGTTCCCTGCCGACCGTGTTTCCTGTGTGATCTCCGACACTCACATTAAAAGTCTCTTTATCTGCCTACTGACTATCAGATATACCTACTGGCGTTTCATTGCTTCCCCTTGACTCTCTGGTGGGTTCCACGTGCTGCGCCGCCCCCTGGCAATCCTCTTGGCGATGACCCTGGTCGTCCTCGGTACAGCCGAAGGGTCGGCCTTCGCCGAGTCCGTGCTGCGCCAGGCCGCCGATGCCGCGCCCGCCGACCCCGGCCCCCGGCCCAAGCAGCAGCAGGGCAGCGCCGAGGGGCGCGGCCACGACGCCGCCACCGCCGCGACCAGCGCGAAGGACGGTTCCGGGAACCGGGACGCGGCCCCCGCGCCGGGCGAACTGCCCGAGGACAAGCCCGTCGAGGCCCCCGCCCAGACCCTCACGCCCCAGCCCGCGCAGCTGCCCGCCACCGAGGCCAAGCCCGCCGACAAGCCCGCCGCGCTGCCCACCCCCAAGGTCGACCCGGCCAAGAGCTTCAACGAGGCCACCAGCAAGGAACTCCCCGAGAAGCGCACCGCGCAGCAACGGACCTTCCAGAACGCCGACGGGACCTTCACCACCCGCAGCTACCCCGAGCCGGTCAACTTCCAGCGCTCCAACGGCTCCTGGGCCGCCATCGACACCACCCTGACACCCGACGGCACCGCCACCCTCGGCCGCGCCGCCCCGGTGCAGAACTCCTGGACCACCGCCTCCACCGAGCAGCACCTCAAGCTCGGCCTCACCGCCGACGCCGACCCGCTGGTCCAACTCCAGCTCGCCGACGGCATCTCCGCCGGCTACAGCCTCCAGGGCGCCGCCCCCGTCCAGGGCACCGCGCAGGGCAACGCCATCACCTACCCCGAAGCGCGCCCCAAGGCCGACGTGGTGATCCTCGCCGGGAACTCCTCCTTCAAGGAGAACCTGGTCCTCAAGGACGCCACCGCGCCCACCGAATGGGTCTTCCCGCTGCGCCTGCAGGGCGTGACCGCCTCCCTCGACGCCGACGGCTCCGTCCACTTCACCGACGCCTCCGGCACCCTGCGCGGACGCATGCCCGCCGGCTGGATGCAGGACTCCAACTTCGCGCCCAACACCGAGGAAGGCGTGATCACCGGCGGCGTCACCTACGAGCTCGTCCAGCTGCCGACCGGCGGCCAGGCCCTCAAGGCCAAGCTCGACGAGGCCTGGCTGCACGCCCCCGAACGCGTCTACCCCGTCAAGGTCGACCCGCAGCTCTCCTCCGTCCGCGCCGTGGAGACCACCTACGCCTACACCGGACACGAGCAGGACTTCTCCGGCGACACCGTCCTCAAGGTCGGCACCAACAACGGCGGCAGGAACCAGGCGTCCTCGTACGTGAAGTTCACCGGCATCGAGGACTCCCTCAGCAACGCCACCATCCTCGGCGCCCGCCTGAGCCTGTACAACGGCTGGTCCTACAGCTGCACCCCGCGCACCGTGACCATCCACCAGGTCACCTCCTGGTGGTCGCCCAGCGGCGTGCGCGGCTCGAACGCCCCCTCCACCGGCCCCGCGCTGGCCGCCCCCTCCTTCGCCCACGGCTGGCGGCCCAGCAGCTCCAGCGCCTGGGCCTGCCCGGAGGCCTGGGAGTCGATCGACCTCGGCGCCGACGGCCGCAACCTGGTCAACTCCTGGACCCACCACTGGACCGCGAACTACGGCCTGGCCATCAAGACGGACGCCTGGGACAACTACTCCTGGAAGCAGTTCGGCAGCGCCAACAACAACGGCGGCCAGCCGGTCCTGGACGTCACCTGGTCCCGCTACGGCGCCGACTACGAACTCTGGGGCCTGCAGCAGCCGGTGACCGCCACCCAGGAGGGCATCGTCCGCCTGCGCGTGTGGAACCGCGGCATGGACACCTGGACCCCCACCAACAACTACAAGATGTCGTACCTGCTGTTCGACCAGTGGGGAAACAACATCACCAACTACGGCAGCAACATCGCCTGGACGGCGATGCCCAACGACGTCCCGCCGGGCGGCAGCGCCGTGGTCGACGCCCACATCCGCTCCCTCCCGCAGGGCGCCTACACCGTCGCGTTCACCATGGACCAGTTCCAGGTCAGCAACTTCTACGCCGACGCGGGCGTGCCGACCGTCAACATCCAGATCTCCTCCGTCAACGTCCCCCCGTACATCACCCGCCTCGCCCCGCCCTCGGGCGCCGTCGTCTACCAGCTCCAGCCCACCCTCACCGCGGAAGGCATCGACCCCGACCGCGCGCCCTACCCCGAACTGGACTACAAGTTCCAGGTCTGCCGGGTCGTCGGCGGCGACGCCCACGTCGACTGCAAGGAGACCGACTACCTCAAGCGCCAGGGCCGCTTCGTCGTCCCCGCGGGCTGGCTGACCTGGAACGAGCAGTACGCCTGGTACGCCAAGGCCGGCGACGGCGCGGGCTCCAGCCCCTGGACCGCCCCCTCCTACATCCGCACCGTCCTGCCCCAGCCCAACCAGTACACCACCGCCGCCGACACCGGACGCAGCGTCAACACCGCCGCCGGCAACTACACCACCGCCGCCACCGACGCCGCCCTGCCCGTCGTCGGCCCCGAACTCGCCGTCACCCGCAGCTACAACTCCCTCGACCCGCGCACCGACGGAGCCTTCGGCGCCGGCTGGTCCACCCCCTACGACATGCGCATCCAGGTCGAGTCCAGCAACTGGCTCACCCTGCCCGGCAACGTGCTGCTCACCGCCTCCAACGGCTCGCGCGCCCGCTTCGGCTGGGACCCGGGCAAGAACGCCTACGTGCCCGGCGGCGGCATGGCCGCCGACCTGCGCAAGGAGGACGGCGGCGGCTGGACGCTGACCGACCGCACCGGCCGGGTCCACACCTTCGGCGCCGACGGAAAGCTCACCCGCATCACCGACACCGCCGGCCACACCCAGGACCTCGTCTACGCCTCCGGCACCCTCGTCCAGGTCAAGGACTCCGCCTCCGGCCGCTTCCTGTACTTCAACTGGACCGGCAAGCACGTCACCTCGGTGACCGCCTCCGGCTCCACCGGCGGCTGGCAGTACCAGTACGACGGCGACAAGCTCACCAAGGTCTGCCCGCCCGGCATCGCCCCCGCGGCCCCCACCGGCTGCACCGTCTACGACTACGGCACCGGATCGCGCTACCGCACCGCCGTGCGCGACGCCGCCCCGGCCGGCTACTGGCGCCTCGGCCAGGCCGACGGCAGCTCCCTCACCAACGACGCCCAGGTCAGCGACCGCTCCCCGGCCTCCGCCAACGACGTCACCTTCGGCGCCGACGGCGCACTCGGCGCCAGCGGCAACAAGGCCGTCACCTTCAACGGCCGCGCCACCTCCTACGTCGAGCTGCCCAACCGCACCATCAGCGCCTCCGTCAACCGCAGCGTCGAACTGTGGTTCCGCACCGCCGCGCCCGGCGTCATCCTCAGCTACCAGAACCGCGCCATGGGCGAGGCCCCGTACAACGTCGTCCCGGCCCTGTACGTCGGCACCGACAACAAGCTGCGCGGCAAGTTCAACAGCCCCAACCCCCCGGTGACCTCCACCGCGGACGTCACCGACAACGCCTGGCACCACGTCGTGCTCGCCGGCGCCCGCGACAACACCGCGATGTTCCTCGACGGCGCCCTGGTCGGCACCACCCCCGGCGACATCGACCACCTCAACATGGACCGCGCCTACCTCGGCGGCGGCTACACCGGCAACTGGCCCGCCGGCAACGGCGGCTGGTCCTGGTTCACCGGCCAGATCGACGAGGCCGCGGTCTACGACTACCCGCTCACCGAGCAGACCGTCGCCGACCACTACGCCCTGCGCACCGGCAGCGCCCAGCTCACCAGGACCACCCTGCCCTCGGGCCGCACCAGCGCCCAGGTCGCCTACGACGCCGCCACCGAGCGCGTCACCAAGGTCACCGACGCCACCGGCGGCGAATGGAAGATCTCCGACCCCACCTACAGCGGCGGCTCCTTCCTCTACAGCAACGCCGTCAAGGCCTCCGCCCCCACCGCCTACTGGCGCCTGGGCGAGCGCGACGGCGCCACCGCCGCCAGCGAGGTCGGCAACGGCCTGGCCGGCACCTACGGCGACGCCGTCGTCAAGAAGGCCCCCGGCGTCTTCGCCCCCACCGACGACACCGCCGCCCGCTTCGACGGCTCCGCCAAGTCCCAGATCGAGATCCCGCAGGACGTCCTGCACGCCAAGACCGAACTCGCCGTCGAACTCTGGTTCAACACCACCAAGCCCGGCGTGCTGCTGGGCGACCAGAGCCGCACCATCGACGACCCCAACGGCATCGGCGGCACCTGGACCCCGGTGATGTACATCGGCTCCGACGGCAAACTGCGCAACCGCTTCTACGGCACCGTGGACGCCACCGTCGCCTCCCCGAACGCCGTCACCGACGGCTCCTGGCACCACGCCGTCCTCTCCGTCCAGGGCACCGCCCAGACCGTCTACCTCGACGGCCAGATCGTCGGCGTCCAGAACGGCAGCGTCGACCACCAGCAGAACGCCCACACCTACCTCGGCGCCGGCATCGCCCGCTTCTGGCCCGCCGCCCCCACCGACGACATCAGCCACTTCACCGGCAGCATCGACGAAGTCGCCGTCTACCAGCACCCGCTGAGCGACCGCGACGTCGTCGCCCACTACCGCGCCCGCAGCGCCCAGGTCGGCGGCCAGGGCATCGGCTACCGCGGCTCCGTCGTCGCCGACTCGCCCGGCGGCTACTGGCGCCTGGACGAGAGCGGCGGCACCACCGCCGCCAGCGAGGTCGCCGCGATCAAGGGCAACGGCACCTACGCGCCCGGCGCCAAGCCCGGCACCACCGGCGTCTTCGGCCCCGGCGACGGACACGCCGTCGAGTTCAACGCCACCAACACCTCCTACGTCGACCTGCCCGCCCAGATCGTGCGCAGCCAGACCACCGACCTGGCCGCCGAACTGTGGTTCCGCACCAGCGGCACCGGCATCCTGCTGAACCAGGCGAACAACACCAGCGGCAACACCGTCCCCGACCTGTACGTCGGCACCGACGGCAAGCTGCGCGGCGGGTTCTACGGCCTCAACGGCGGCCCGATCACCTCCGCGGGCACCGTCACCGACGGCTCCTGGCACCACGCCGTGATCAGCGCCGAGAAGGGCACCCAGTCCCTCTACCTGGACGGCACCCTGGCCGGCACCGCCACCGGAGGCATCAACCACCTCGACATGGACCGCCTCACCCTCGGCGGCGGCTACCTGGGCAACTGGCCCGCCGGCAACGGCGGCTGGGCCTGGCTGGCCGGCCAGATCGACGAGGTCGCGATCTACCAGCACCCGCTGTCCGCCGAGCGCGTCGCCGCCCACTACCAGGCCCGCTCCGCCTCCTCGGCCACCGAACTCGCCGCCCGCGTCACCCTCACCGACCCGGTGGGCAACACCACCACCGACGTCCACGACGCCACCCGCGGCAACCGCCTCATCTCCCGCACCGACGAAGCCGGCAACACCACCAGCTACACCTACGACACCGGCGGCTTCGTCCACACCGTCACCGACCCCAACGGCCACTCCACCGTCAGCGGCCAGGACGCCCGCGGCAACACCCTCTCCCTGACCACCTGCCGCGACGTCAACTCCTGCTGGACCTCCTACACCAGCTACTACCTCAACAAGGACAACCCGCGCGACCCGCGCAACGACAAGCCCACCGAGACCCGCGACGCCCGCTCCGCCGGGCCCGGCGACACCACCTACCGCACCACCGTCGCCTACACCGCCCTCGGCCTGCCCGAATCCACCACCCGCCCCGACGGCCGCACCACCCGCACCGCCTACACCGCCGGCACCGAGCCCGGCTACAGCGGCGGCACCACCCCCGCCGGGCTGCTCGCCAGCGAGACCACCGCCGCCGGAGCCGTCACCACGTACGCCTACTACTCCACCGGCGACCTGGCCCGCACCACCGCGCCCAGCGGCCTGACCGTCACCTACGGCTACAACCTGGCCGGACGCCGGGTCTGGTCCAAGGAGGTCTCCGACGCCCAGCCCGACGGCGTCGTCACCACCTACGAGTACGACGAACTCGGCCGCCGGACCGCCCAGACCGGCCCCAAGACCACCGACGCCGTCACCGGCGACACCCACCAGACCAGGACCACCGCCGCCTTCGACGCCGACGGCCGGCCCACCAGCACCACCAGCACCGACATCGCCGGCAGCGACGGCACCCGCACCACCAGCAGCAGCTACGACAGCGCCGGCCGCCTGGAGAGCGACACCGACGCCATGGGCTCCGTCACCCGCTACGGCTACGACGCACTCGGCCGCACGGCCACCGTCACCGACGCGCTCGGCCAGGTCACCCGCTACACCTACACCCCGCGCAGCCAGCCGGCGACCACCGTCGTCGAAGGCTGGAACGGCGACGGCAAGGGCGTGCGCGACCTGACCCTGGACTCCCGCGCCTACGACCCGGCCGGCCGCCTGGCCTCGCGCACCGACGCCATGGGCGCCGTCACCAGCTACACCTACTTCGACGACGGCCTGCCCGCCACCACCACCGCCGAGAACGTCACCCAGGCCGACGGCAGCACCCGCTCCATCGTCCTGGAAGCCGACGAGTACGACGGCGCCGGACACCTCGTCAAGCAGACCACCGGCGGCGGCCGCACCACCGCCGTGCGCACCGTCGACCCCTCCGGACGCGTCACCCAGACCGTCCTGGACCCGGGCGGCCTGGCGCGCACCACCACCCTCGGCTACGACGCCGACGACCGCGTCACCACCAGCACCCTCAAGATCAGCGACACCGAGAGCAGCGTCCAGACCAGCACCTACGACACCGCCGGACGCCTGACCCGCAGCCAACTCGCCTCCTCCACCGGCGGCCCGACCGCGGTGAGCACGTTCAGCTACGACCAGCGCGGCCTGCTCACCTCCACCACCTCCCCCAACGGCAACGCCCCGGGCGCCGACCCGGCCGCCTACACCGCCACCTACCAGTACGACGTCCTCGGCCGGCGGATCTCGGCCACCGCCCCGCCCGTCACGGCGGAGAACACCGGCGGCGCCCCCGCCACCGTCCGGGCAACCACCACCACCGGCTACAACGCCTTCGGCGAGGCCGTCTCCACCAAGGACCCGCTCGGCCAGATCGCCAGGACCACCGTCGACGCGCTCGGCCGGGTCACCGAGACCCGCCTGCCGGCCTACACCCCGCCCGGCGCCACCACCGCCCTCAACCCCGTCGGCCGCACCGAGTACGACAAGCTCTCCCGGGTCACCGCCAGCACCGACCCCGCCGGGCGGCGCACCACCTTCGGCTACGACCGCCTCGGCCACCAGAACCAGCGCGTCGCCCCCAACTCCACCGGCCCCTTCCAGCCCCAGACCGGCGACACCCCGCCCACCTGGACCACCACCTGGACCCCCACCGGCCTCCAGCTCTCCACCACCGACCCGCTCGGCGCCCGCGGCGAGGCCACCTACGACCAGCTCGGCCGCCTCCTCACCGCCACCGTCGTCGAGCGCCGACCCACCCTCCAGAACCTGACCACCAAGTTCGCCTGGGACGACGCCGGCAACCGCACCGCCGTCACCACCCCCGCCGGCAGCAGCACCACCGCCACCTACAACCCCGCCGGCCAGACCGTCACCAGCACCGACCCCGTCGGACGCGTCAGCAAGGTCGAGTACGACGGCCTCGGCCGCGCCGTGCGTGCCATCGCCCCCCTCGGCGAATCCACCCGCACCCGCTACGACGGCCTCGGCAACCCCGCCGCCACCGACAACCTCGACGCGGCCGGCACCGTGCTGCGCACCGCCACCGCCACCTTCGACCTGGAGGGCAAGCCGCTCACCAGCACCAGCCCGGCCACCGGCGCCGTCACCAGCACCGACTACGACGCGCTGGGCCGCGCGGTCAAGCTCACCGAACCGGTGGCCGCCGGCCAGGCGATCACCACCACCCTCGGCTACGACGCCGCCGGCCACCGCACCCGCCTGACCGACGGCAAGGGCAACACCACCCTCTACACGTACAACACCTGGGGCCTGCCCGAGTCCACCGTCGAGCCCGCCACCACCGCCCACCCGGGCGCCGCCGACCGCACCTGGACCACCGCCTACGACGTGGCCGGCCAGGCGGTGCGCGCCATCGAGCCCGGCGGCGTCGTGCGCACCAGCAGCTACGACCCGCTCGGACGCCTGGTCCGCGAGAGCGGCACCGGCGCCGAGACCGCCACCACCGACCGGGAGCTGGCCTACGACAAGGCCGGGCACCTGATCCGGCACAACTCCGCCTCCGTCAACGGCCAGAACTACGCCTACAACGACCGCGGCCTGCTCCTCGCGGCCGGCTCCGACCTGACCGCCCCCGACCAGACCTGGGAGTACGACGCCGACGGACGCGTCACCAAGCGGCGCGACAAGGACACCGGCGAGACCGTCCTCGGCTACAAGGCCGACGGCCAGCTCGACTGGTCCAACAACCCCAGGCTGAACATCAAGAACTGGTACGGCTACGACGGCGACGGCCGCCCCAGCAAGCAGTGGTACATCCAGGCCGACCCGGTCGACGTCACCAAGGACAAGGCCGTCACCGAGCGGCGCCTCAGCTACGACCCGCTCGGCCGCCTGGCCGGCGACCAGCTGCTCGCCGTCGGCGGCGCCGGCACCCCGCTGGCCGGCACCGCCTACGAGTACGACCTCGACAACCGCCTCACCCGCAAGACCGTCAGCGGCTCCGCCACCGACCCGGTCAAGGACAACCGCTACGGCTACGACCAGGCCGGGCGCCTCACCTCCTGGACCGCCGACGGCACCGCCACCACCGCGTACACCTGGGACGCGGCCGGAAACCGCACCGGCAACGGCAGCGCCACCGCCACCTACGACGAGCGCAACCGGCTGCTGTCCGACGGCACCAGCACCTACCGCTACACCGCGCGCGGCACCCTGGCCGCCGTCACCACCGGAGCCAAGCAGGACACCCTCGCCTACGACGCCTTCGGGCGCCTGATCACCGAAGGCACCACCACCTACACCTACGACGGCCTCGACCGCGTCGCCACCCGGGGCGCCGCCCGCTTCAGCTACGACGGCGGCTCCAACAACGTGACCGGCGACGGCACCTGGACCTACGCCCGCGACACCGCCGGCAACCTGCTCGGCGCCGGCAGCGGCACGAGCAGCGTGCGCCTGCGCACCGACCAGCACACCGACGTCACCGCCACCCTCGACCACAACGGCGCCGCCGTCACCGGCTCCACCACCTACGACCCCTTCGGCAAGCCCACCGCCACCAGCGGCACCGGCACCACCCTCGGCTACCAGAGCGGCTGGACCGACCCCGCCACCGGCGACGTCAACATGGCCGCCCGCTGGTACCGCCCCGGCACCGGCGCCTTCACCAGCCGCGACTCCTACCTCCTCAACCCCAGCCCCTCCGCCCAGGCCAACCGCTACACCTACGGCAACGCCGGCCCGCTCAACGGCACCGACCCCTCGGGGCACTGCTTCTGGGACGCCTGCGTCATGGAGGGGGCCGCCGCGTGGGCCCTCGGGGCCGCCGTGGTCTGCTACTTCTCCTGCAAGCAGATGGCCCAGGCCGGCCAGCAGGTCGTCAACAACACGGCGAACGGCCTCTCCAACACCTACGACTGGGCCCACGACAAGATCACCGGCGCCGGCGCAAGCAGCAACGCCGCGGCGGCCTCCACCACCTACGCCCCGGCCACCACCATCCCCGGCAGCTGGGACATCCAGCTGGACAAGGCCGACGCCCGCGCCCGCGCTGCCGCCCGCCCGCGCCCCGTCGACGTCACCGCCGACCCCGACTCCGACCCCTGGCCCGGTGGTGGCGGCGGTGGCGGTGGCGGCGGTGGCGGAGGCGGCGGTGGTGGCGGTGGCGGTGGCGGCGGTGGTGGCGGTGGTGGTCGCGGCGGCTGCGTGACCTGCAAGACCGGGCGAGGACCACGCCCCGTCAAGCCCAAGAGGGACGACCGCGACGGCCTCGGCGACAAGCTGTGGGACAAGACCAAGCCCTCGGTCGAGCGCCCGCTGCCCAAGCCCGACTGGGAGCCGCCGAAGCCCGGCGACATCCTCAAGATCATCTCCGCGATCTACAACGCCGCCGACCTGCTCAACCAGCTGACCACGAACCAGAACACCACCCCGGACCAGGACACCGGCACCCAGACCGCGCCCGGAGTCAATCCGAGCAATGGAAGCGGTAGCACGACCAACCAGCAGCAGGACGACTGCACGACGCACCTGAGCAAGACCAAGAAGCAGCGCGGTATGTCCGGGATAGTCTGCCTCCGCGCGCCCGAAGGGGCGAGCCAGGAGCAGATCGACGAACTCAAGGATCACATCGCCGCACTGAACGCAGTGTCGAGCTACTGGTCGCCCACGGGTCGCGTTTCCCCTGGCAAGGAGATCGTGGACTTCACCCGTAATGGGAAGGAGATCACCCTCTCCGACCTGGCGGACAAGTACAAGGATCTCCACATCAAGGAGGTGAAGGGGACTCCGTACGAGTACAACGGCAACGTGGCCGGTCACCTTCCCGACACCACGTGGTCCGGGAAGTACTCCCCCTACTGCTGGCACCAACAGGACAATGATGTGAACTCGCTTGTGGGTGCATATGCGAACAAGTACAACGAAGGCTACAAACCCACTGAGTTCATCTATGCCGGTGTGAACAAGACCCCGAGTACCTACACGACCGAGCACATCCACGGGTCCGTCACACGCGGTGAATACGGGATCTGTAACATCACCCGCTAGCAGGTACACGATGACGATGGGAACGGTGCGATTTGGCTGGGTGGATCGACAGGCTCGTGGCCGCGAGGAACGCCGACCACCGGTCGGATCCCGAATCCGACCTCTCGGCGCCTCCGGGGCTGCGGCCGCCGGCGGACGCGGGGCAGATCGCGGAACTTGAAAGGTGGTTGCGGCAGCCGATCGAGCCCGGCTACCGCGAGTTCCTGGAGTTCTCCGACGGGATGGACAACCTCCGCTCGGGGATGCCCCTCCTGGGGTGGCGCGACTGGCCGTCCGGGGACACGCTCTCGCGGGCGCTCCGTTTCCGCGACATCGTCACCAGCATCGACGTCCACATCGACGAGGGGCTCACGGAGGACGCGGTACTGGCCCCGTTGTCGGTGAACGCGGACGGTACCGTGGGGATCTTCCTCGTGTGGGATGAGGAATCCCCGGAGAAGCGGTACTTCTGGGTCGGGAACGGCGATGCCGCTTTCTTTTCGACGCTCTCCGAGGTCTTCGACGTCGCCTCGGGTGCGCGGTCGTGGGCGGAGTTCTCCACCGAATGAGGCGCGGCGTCGCGGAAGAGCGGAAACCGGCGAGGTAGATGGAGAGCGGTTCTCGGCTCGATCTCATTCGCCGCATCATGCCACCGGGGTCCGGGGCGGAAGCGGATGAGCTGTCGATTCCCGGCCACCTCGGGGAGAGGCTTCCCGAGGACTATCTGGAGTTCCTCTCGGTCTACGGTGGAGGCTCGATCGAGGACGCCCTGGAGGTGGCCGTCCCGGGGAAGTCGACTTCTCCGGGCGGACCGCCGCTGACGATCTCCGAAGCGACGATGGAGGCCAGAAAGGCCTGGGAGTTCGAGAAGGCCGGAGGGGAGCGGATCGACGGCCCCGAGGCGATCCTGACGTGGGGCATCGACTCCAGTGCCGACCTCCTGTGCTGGGTCACCTCGGAATCCCCCGCGGATTCCTGGCCGGTTGCCGTCTTCCACCGGGGGAAGGCCCGCTGGGCGATCCACGACTGCGGCATGGTCGACTTCCTGGTCGGCGTCTTCCAGGAAGAGTTCGACGAGTGCCCCATCGGTGAACTCTCGCTCCGGGGCGCGCGGGAACCGCGTTTCCTCAACTGGCGTGAGGAGAAGCGCCTGATCGCCGCGGGGGTCCACCCCTGGAAGGGCGGACCGCTGCAGTCGTTCTGACGACCGCTCGACCGTCGACGTACGGCCGGCCCCGGAACCCGGGGCCGGCCGTACGTACGTCACCCCTGCCGATGCGTGACTGATTCGGCCGGTACCTGCCGCGTCCTACCGTCGGAGACGTCAACGAGACCGCGTCCTACGACATCACGGGAGCAGCACATGACCGCCTACGCCCTCGCCCAGGTCCACTCCGCCGAGATGTGCCCCGACATCGTGGAGTACCTGGAGCGGATCGACGCCACGCTGGACGAGTTCGGCGGGCGGTTCGTCGTGCACGGGGGGAAGTTCGAGACGCTGGAGGGGAGTTGGGGAGCGCTCGGGCTGATCCTGATCGAGTTCCCCGACTACGGGCGGGCCCGGGCCTGGTACGACTCGCCCGCCTACCGGGAGGTTCTGCCGCTGCGCACCCGGCACATGGTGGCCGACGTGATCATCGCGGAGGGCGTGCCGGCCGGTTACCGGGGCGCGGAAAGCCTCAAGGGGCACTGAGCCCCGGGGGCCTACGAGCGCTCGCGCCACCAGGCGACGGTCGCCGCGAGCTGCTCCTCCAGCGGGGTCGCGCCGACGGTGAAGGCGGCCTCGTAGGCGCTGGAGTCCACCACGAAGGGCCGGTCGAACTGGTAGCGGACCTCGCGTAGTTCGCGCAGCAGCGGGGAGAAGAGGCCGGCCGCGCCGAGCAGGACGGGGGAGAGGCGGCGCACCGGGACGGGGTCGGTGCCGGCCGCGGCGGTGAGGCGCTCGACCATGGTGCGCACGGGCAGGGCGGGGGCGGTGGGGACGTGCCAGGGGCGGCCCCAGGCGCTTTCCTCGCCGGCGAGTTCGGCCATGGCGCGGGCGACGTCCGGCAGGTAGGTCCAGCTGTGCGGGGCGTCCGGGTCGCCGAGGACGGAGACCGGGCGGCCCTGGAGCAGGGCGGGCAGCACCCGGGCGGCGAGGTGGCCGCCGTCGGTGACGCCGGGGCCGAAGAAGTCCGAGGCGCGCACCTCGACCGCGCGGATCCGCCCGGCCTCGTGCAGGGCCCGGGCCTGTTCCCAGGCCGCCGCGCGGACCCGGCCCTTGGGGCCGGTGGCGGCGAGCGGCAGGTCCTCGGTCATCGGGCCCTCGACCGGACCGTAGCCGTACAGGTTGCCGAGCATCACCAGCACCGCTCCGCTGTCCTCGGCCGCCGCGCACAGCGCGGAGGCGAGCGCGGGCCAGCGGGCGGACCACTGCGGCAGCGGGGGCGCGGCGCAGCCGTGGATGGCGACGGCGCCGCGGGCGGCCTCGGCCAGCCGCACGGGGTCGCTCGCGTCCAGGGCGAGGTGCTCGACGCCGTCGACGGGGGCGGCGGGGTGCTCGGTGCGGGTGACGACCCGGACCTCGTGGCCCTGTTCGGCCAGCAGGCGGGCGGTGGCGGCCCCGGCGGGCCCGTGTCCGACGACGAGATGGAAGCTCACGCGCCCACCCTAGAGCGTCCCCCTGACAGGCCGTGACTCCCCTCCGGGCGGGGGGCCGACCGGCGCCGGGGAGCCCGGCAAATACCTGGTATGGCGATAGTAAAAAAGGATCTATGCTGTCGGGCGTTCATGATCCCTTCACAGGAAAACGAGTTCCGCTGCATGAAGCTGCCCCGGGTGTCCACCGTCGTCGCCGCCGCCGTCCTGACCCCCGCCGTCCTGTTCCCCTCCTCGGCCATGGCGGCCGACGCCCCGCAGCCGACCGGGCTCTCCGGCCCTGACACCGCCTCCGGCTCCGCGCCGGACGTCACCCCCGGCGACGACGGCGTCAACGGCGGCCCGGGCAACAGCACCGGCCCCCGGGCCCCCGAGGGGCAGGAGCAGCGCGACCGCGCCGAGATCCAGAAGATCCTGGACGACAGGAACACCGGCCCCGGCGTGCGCGCGGCGGCCGAGAAGGCCCTCAAGGGCGATGCCGCCCAGCTGCGGCACTTCCTGGAGGTCGACCTGGCCAAGAACCGCGGCGACGACCTGCGGGTGAAGGTCTCCCAGCTCATGGCCTCCGGCGGCCCGGCCGTGCGCGCGGCGGGCGGCAAGGCGCTGGACGGCGGCGAGGCCGCCCTCGTGAAGTTCCTCGAGGAGGGCCTGCCGGCCGCCCAGGCCGAGGACGCGGACCGCGCCGAGGTCCAGAGGATCCTGGCCGACCCGGAGACCGGTCCCGGTGTGCGCGCGGCGGGGGAGCAGGCGCTCAAGGGCGGCGCCGCCGAGCTGCGGCACTTCCTCACGGTCGAGCTGCCCAAGAACCGCGCCGACGACAACCGCGTCAAGGTCTCCCAGCTGCTGGCGACCGGCGGCCGCGAGGTGCGCGAGGGCGCCAACAAGGTGCTGGACGGCAGCGACGCGGAGGTCGCGAAGTGGCTGGCGGAGGGCTACCCCGCCGCCAAGGCCTCGGACGACCGGGTCGCCGTGTTCGTCGCACTGTCCGACAAGAACACCGGCCCGCACACCGTCGAGGCCGCCAAGAAGGCACTCAGCGGCACCCCGGCCGACGTCGCCCAGTTCCTGCGCGACCTGCCCAAGCTGCGCGCCTCCGACAACCGGGTGAAGGTCTCGCAGCTGATGGAGACCGGCGGCCCGGCCGTGCGAGCCGCCGCCGGCAAGGCGATGGAGGGCGGCGACGCCGACATCGCCGCCTTCCTCGCCGAGGGCTGGGCCACGGCCCGCGCCGCGGACGAGGCCGCCGGGAACAAGCCGGCCGACAAGCCCGCCGAGAAGCAGGCCGACCAGCCCGCCGGGCAGCAGGACCAGGGCGCCCAGCAGCCGGCGGCCGTCCAGCCCGCCGCCCTGACCAAGGCCGACGACACCACCGCTGCGACCGGCACCACGGGCGGGACCGGCACCACCTCCGGCACCGGCGCGCTCGCCGCCACCGGCACCGACGGGCTCGGCTGGGAGGCCGGCGGCGCCGCCGCGGCCGTCGCCGCGGGCGCGGCGCTGGTCGCCCTGTCCCGCCGCCGCTCCACCCAGAGTCGACGCGCAGGGGCGGCTGCTCTGCCTGCGCGAGGACGTCGGCCGGCACAACGCGGTGGACAAGGTGGTCGGCCACGCGCTGCGCGAGGGCCTG